>JAFSEN010000001.1 GCA_017435745.1 Oscillospiraceae bacterium | reverse complement strand
TTTGCACACCCCTGCCGTCGCTCCCGCGACAGCTGTCCCCTTTTTAGGGGACAAAAAGCACCACCGGAAATTGGCGGTTCCAAATTTAAACCGCCGTCGCCGTCTTCGAAGGCGACAACGGTTTTCTGTTTACATCGGCGGCTCGGTTATTATTTGAAAAATACAAAAAGAAAAGGAGTACTTCTTTACGAAGTACTCCCAAATGCGGAGGTTTTTTTGATGTAGGGGCGGATATTATCCGCCCGTTTTTTATTTAAGGAGTTCCGTTCCGTTATAGATAATCGAAACGATTTCTTCCGGGTTTAAAGGCTTTTGGAATATAACTCTTTCCGGTGTGGAACTTACGCAGTTTACCTTTGTTCCGTCGGAAAGGATAACTTCAAAACTGTTCATTTCCGGAAGATTTCCGCTTATAGCCATGGAAATTTTTGAACAGCGGATTTCAATGTTTTCGTCCGCGGCTTCGAGGATTATATCTTCCATTTTCGGTTCGGCTTTAAAATCGATTTTCCAATCTCCGGAAAGCCAGTTTTTCTGAACAATTTCGCCTTTCCTGCGGAAGCAAAGATCGAATATGTCCTCATAATCAACTTCGTAAAGCGCAGAGAAAAAATCGAATCTGTTTTTATCCTTAAAAGCGTGTCTGCTGATAATTTCAAGCGTTTTTCCGGTTTTTGGATTAAAAAGTTCAAAAGTTCCTCTTCTCTCAACTCCGTCACCCCAAGGGGTTCTTGTTACAAGGATGAGTTTTCCGTCTTCATAAACCGCAAGGTCTATATAAGTATCCTCATAGGCAGGGATATCGAGCCATTGGTATTCCGCGTAATATTTATAGGGCCATTTTCCGCTGTAATTATAAAGCTCATATTCCCCTTCGATATATTCGCTTTGCTCAATGGCGGAAAGGATATCCGTTTCATAGATTTTAGAACCTTGCTCAACCGGCTCTGTTATTTCCGAAAAAGAAATGCTTCCGCTTTCCGTCTGCATTTCTCCGTTCCATTCCGCAATCATGTAACCGACAAGGGTATCTTCGTCCCGGTTTTCCTCAAGCATTCCGCAGTAATATCCGATTTCCGTATCAACGGAAGCTTCTCCGAAGGAAAGCCAGGGCATTATTTGCGCGCCTTTTGGAATTTCGCCGTCGTAATAATCAAACTGCCAGAGAAGATACATAATTCTATCGTCCGCAAGGGCGGAAATTACGGTGAATTCCGAACCGGTTTTTTCTTCCGTTTCCGGAACGATTTCCACCGGGGTGCTTTCTTCAATAATTTGCTGGTCTTCTTCGATAATTTCCGCATCTTCAAAACCAAAAAGATCCGCAAAGGAAATGTTGAACCGCAAAGCCGCAACGGCACCAACGGAAAGAAGCATTATTATCGCGGCGGCAAGGATTATTGCAAAGCTTTTGCGGCGGTTTTGCCTTGGGGGATTTTCCGCCCAGATTACAAGATCTTCGCCAATTTCGCCAATGGCGTTCCACAAAATTTCAGCTTTCATTCGAGGAATCCCTCCTTTTCGAGTTCTTCCCGAAGCTTCTTCCGAAGCTTTGCAAGAATGTTCTTGACCCTTGTTTCGCTGATTTTTGCGTTTTCCGCAATATCAAAAAGGCTTTCGCCGTACCAATATCTTCGAAGAAAAACATAGCGTTTTTCCTGCGGAAGATTGCGTATAAATCCGTCCAGATATTCCGCAAGGGCTTTTGCGTCCGTTTCTTTTTCAACGGAATCTGTTCCGGCAACACATTCCGAAAGTTCATCAAAAGGTTCAAAAACCGCGCTTCGCTTTGCTGTGTTTTTCTTACGGAAAAGATTAAGCGATATGTTGCGGGTTATTTTTCCAAGGAAAACACGAAAACAATTCGGCCTTGTGGGCGGAATATTGTTCCAGGCGCAAAGCCATGTGTCCGAAAGACATTCTTCCTCATCAAGTTCGTTGTGCAGAATGTTTTTTGCAATTACAGAACAATAGGGCGAATATTTTTCCGAAGTTTCAGAAATCGCCGATTCGTCCCTTTTGAAATAAAGTTCTATTATTTTTAAATCTTCCAAACAAAAAACCTCCTTTCAACAATAAAGACACCAAAAAACAGCCGAAGGATACCCCTTCGGCGTTTTTTTATTCAATATAATTTTCTTCAAGCATCTCCGGTTCCTGTTCCGCGCCGCCGGAAAGGGTTTTGAAACGGTTGAAGGAAGGAAGAAGGCGGCTGTTATAGGAACTTACCGCGTCATCAAAAGCTTTTCTTGCGCCGGAAAGACTTTTGTCGATCCTGTCAAAATGTCCATAGAAAACTTCGAAGCGCTTTATAAGTTCGCGGCTTTGCTTTGCAATTTCCTTTGCGTTCTGGCTCATGGCATTTTCCTGCCAGCCGACGGAAATGGATTTTAAGAAGGCATAGAAGGTCATTGGCGAAAGAAGAAGGACGTTTTTTTCCATTGCGTAACCAAAAATTTCCCGGTCTGCGGCAAATGCGGCGGAAAGTCCGCTTTCGTAAGGAATGACCATTGCCACCATTTCGGCGGAACGATCCTCGCTTTTCCAATATGCCTTGCGGTAAAGGGTGTCAATATGGCTTCGAAGCGCTTTTATATGTTCGGAAAGATGCTTTGCCCTTTGGGTTTCGTCCGTATCGTCAAGATATGCAAGATAGGAATTCATCGGCGCCTTGCTGTCAACCGGAACAGTTCTTCCGCCGGTGAGATGTATCACCATATCCGGGCGGCTGCCTTCGGAGTTGACTTCCTGCTCCTCAAAATCGATATGCTCCACCATTCCCGCAAGTTCGGCAATTCTGCGGAGCTGTTCTTCGCCCCATTTTCCGCGCTGGGCGTTGTTTTTAAGGGTGGAATTAAGAAGATCCGTTGCGTTTTTAAGTTCGCTGTTCTGCTTTTGCAGGTTTTCAACCTTTTCGTTAAGCCCGCTGTAAGCAGAAACGCGCTTTTGTTCAAGTTCCTCAACCTTTGCCCTAAGCTCCTTGAGTTCGTTGCTGACCGGGGTTACGATTCCGCCGACCTTGTCGTTTGCGGTTTCGAGGAAAAGGCGGTTGTTGTTTTCGGTAATGTTTTTTGAAATACTTGCAAAAGAATCCTTAAGGCTTGTGTCCGCCTTGTTTATCCATTCCCTGATATTTCTGCTGCTTTCCTCTGCGGCGGCGGCTTTTGCAGAAACCGCGCTCAGTTTTTCGGAAAGTTCGGCGTTTTTTTCGGAAAGCTCTGCGGTTTTTCTTTCCGCTTCGTTTGCGCGGAAAGTTTCGGTTTTAAGCATTGTTTCCTTTATTGCAATTTCTCTTTCTTTTTCGGCAATATCGAAAAGAAGATTTTCGCGTTTTCTTCTGTTTTCTTCAATTTTGAAAAAAAGATTTTCCTTTTCGGTTTTAAGGTTTTTGTTTTCGCTTTTAAGGGAAGAAATTTTTATTTTTCCAATCAAAAAGGCCGCCAAAAATCCAAAAGCCAAGGCTGCCGCAGAAAAAATTGCCGCGGCGGTTAAAGAAATTTCGGGCATAGCCGCACCTCCATCCTTATAGATACATATATTTTATAATAACGCCGCCGGTATGTCAAACAAATGCTGGGGCATATTTGCACCAAAGGAAACATATAATTTACGAGAAAATTTATGGGGGGATTTTATGCAAAAAGGGCTTTCTGACCGGGAGGCAGAAATTCTTCTTGAAAAATACGGAGAAAACGTTCTTGCTTCCGAAAAGCGCGAAAATGCCGCAAAAATTTTTGTTTCGCAATTTCGCGATCTTCTTACGCTTATCCTTCTTGGGGCTTCGGTAATTTCGCTTTTTATCGGCGAACTTGCGGATTCGTTTACCATTATGGCAATCGTTTTTCTTAATGCGCTTCTGGGTTTTTCCCAGGAATATAAAACCGAAAAAACCCTTGAAAAACTCCGGGAAATTGCAGCGCCGAAAGCCACCGTTTATCGTAACGGACAAAAAACCGAAATTCCGGCTTCAAAAATCGTCCCGGGAGATACGGTGATCCTGCGTTCCGGAAGCAAGGTCCCCGCGGATGGAAAAGTTCTTTCCGCAATGAGCATGGCTTCGGATGAATCCATGCTCACCGGGGAATCGCTTCCTGCCGAAAAGCATGTTTTCAGCGGCGGCGATACTTCGAAAATCCGCCCGGATATGGTTTATATGGGCACAAACATAACTTCCGGCCACGGGGAATTTCTTGTTACCGAAACCGGAATGAACACCCAGATGGGCAAAATTGCCGGAATGCTCGCAGAGAGCAAAAACGACAAAACTCCTCTTCAGGAAAAGCTTTCGGTTTTAAGCAAATATATCGCCGCCGGCTGCCTTATAATCTGTTTTATTGTTACCGTGACCGGAATTTTGCGCGGAGAACCGGCTTTTGATATGTTCCTTACCGGGCTTTCGCTTTCCGTTGCGGCAATTCCGGAAGGCCTTACCGCGGTTATCACAATTTCTCTTGGCCTTGCGGTTGGGCGTATGCTCAAAAAGAACGCCCTTATCCGAAAGCTCCATTCGGTGGAAACCCTTGGCTGCGCAAACGTAATCTGTTCCGATAAAACCGGAACTCTTACCGAAAACCGGATGACCGTTACCGAAATTTTTCTTCCTTCCGGGGATGTTCTTCATTCTTCCGATTTTAAAAAATCCGCCGAAAAGCTCCGTTTTCCGTTTCTTGCGGCGGGGCTTTGCAACAACGCGGAAATTAACGGTGCTCAAAAAATAACCGGCGAACCCACCGAAGCCGCACTTTTGAAAGTTATTGCAGATTGCGGCTTTTCCTGCCGGGGTTACAGCCGCGAAAACGAAATTCCCTTCGATTCATCAAGAAAACTTATGTCGGTTGAGGTAAAAACAAAGGAAGGAAAGCGTTTTGTTTTTTCAAAAGGCGCGCCGGACATTCTTCTTTCCCTTTGCAAAACAAAATTTGTCGGTGCAAAGCAGGTTCCAATCGGTTCCCAGGACATTGTTTTCTTTAAAAAACAGCTTTCCGAAATGGCAAAAAACGCCCTTCGGGTCATTGCTGTTGCGTATAAGGAACAAAAAAGCTCCGGAATTTCCGAAAACGAACTTTGTTTCCTCGGTTTCTTCGGAATGATAGATCCTCCCCGCAAAGGTGCGGCGGAATCGGTGCTCAAATGCAAAAAAGCCGGAATCCGAACCGTTATGATAACCGGCGACCACCCGGAAACCGCCCTTGCAATTGCAAAAAATCTCCATATTGCCGAAGGCAAAGCGGAAGTTATAACCGGTTTTGAACTTGACCGGCTTTCTTCTTCCGAATTTGCAAAAGCTGTTGAGCACCGTAGCGTTTTTGCAAGGGTCACTCCTGCTCATAAATTAAAAATTGTCCGCTCGCTTCGAAAAAGCGGCAACATAGTTGCCATGACCGGTGACGGAGTCAACGATGCGCCCGCGGTTAAAGAAGCGGATATTGGCGTTTCCATGGGCAAAAACGGAACGGACGTAACCCGGGAAGCTTCCGGAATTGTTCTTCTTGACGACGATTTTTCAACTCTTGTTTCCGCTGCTCAGGAAGGAAGAATAATTTACGGAAACATTCGAAAATTTATCCGCTATCTTCTTTCCTGCAACATTGGAGAAGTTGTAACAATGTTTTTCGGCATGCTTATGGGCATGCCGGTGGTGCTTCTTCCAATACAAATTCTTATGGTGAACCTTGTAACCGACGGAATTCCCGCAATTGCCCTTTCTTTCGATCCTCCGCAGGACGACGTAATGCTTGAAAAACCGCGGAAAAGAAGCGAATCTGTTTTTTCCAACGGCCTCGGCATGAAAATAATCATCCGCGGATTTCTGATCGGTTTTTCGGTGCTCGGAGCTTTTACAACTGTGCTCGGAACAACCGGAAATCTTGATTTTGCAAGAACGGCGGCTTTTCTTGCCCTTGTTTTTACCCAGCTTGTTCATGTTTTTGAATGCAAAAGCGAAATCCGAAGCCTTTTTTCAATAAACCTTTTTAATAACATGAAGCTTATCTGGGCGGTTCTTTCTTCCGCGCTTATAGTTTTGAGCACCGTTTATGTTCCGCAGCTCAACGTTGTTTTCAAAACCGTTCCGCTGGATTTAAAATCCGTGCTCGTTGTTTTCGGTTTTGTTCTGGTTGTGCCTTTTGTTTCTGGAATAATCGGGATTTTTAAAAAGAAATAAAAAAGCGGTGCCGTTGGCACCGCTTTTTTTATTTTATGTATCCGATTATTTAAGAAGAACGAAGCAATAGAAAACAACTCCGCCGTTTTTTCCGACAAAATCGATTCCGAGAGTTTTGGAAAGTTTTGCAACTTCAATGCAATAACCGCTTACGGAATGGATTGCGGTATCCGGATGGCGGCAAGGTTCGCCGGTTTTGATTCCGCATTCTTCGCAAAGGTGGCATCCGCCGGCGGCAAGAACTCTTGCGTTTTTGGAATTATAACCGATTTTCTGCATGGATTTCCAAAGCATCTGGCTTCTGCGTTCGTGTGCAATCTGCTGGGCAAGATAACCTTCCTGGCAGGTAAGATCCGCAACCTGATATTCTTTTGTGAAGATAAGCGCATCTTTAAAGTTATGGAGCTGGGCAATAAGCGCTTCGGCATTTCCCATTGCGGGCGGGCACATATAGCTGGAATGGTACATTCCGCAAAGGTTCTGTTCGCAAAAACGGCGAAGGGAAGAATCGCAGGGGATGAGCCTTGCGGGGATTTCTTTGCAATCTTCAAAACCTATTGTTTCGGCAATTTTTTTAATTTCCTCATACATTGGGAATCCGCCTCTTTTCGATTATTTTCTAATTTTAGTATAGACCCGAAAAACGGCTTTGTCAAGCGGATTTTTTAATAACCCAACAGATAATCCAACCCGCTCCCGTTCCGATAACCGAACCGACGGCGCCAACCATAAAATAAACCATAAGAGCAAGAACGCCCCAATCGATATATTGAGCAAGCGCGCCGGAAACCGGATCCAGCATCAAAAGACCGAGCATTGCAATTATTCCAAGCGTTATAAAAAGCGGAATAAACCTTATGATTTTTCTTTCAGATTTTAAATAAAGCAAAACCTGCAGCGCCGCAAAAACAAAAGCCACCGGAAGTCCGAAAATTATATAGTACATTTTTTAACCTTTCTATGCAAGAAGCGCATCTATTTTCGCGATGATTCCTTCCGGGTCAACAATTTCAAAACCGCCTTTTTCAGAGTTTCGATAAACAACGTTGACGTTCCCAAGGGTTATAAAAAGCTGGCCCTGTTTTTCATTTGTAAGGTGGATATGATATTTTATGTCCTCCTGCGCCAGCGGCGCAAACTTTATTTTTTTGTTTTTTCTTTCAGCTTCAAGAAGTATCAGTTTAAGTTCCTCTTCCTCCTCTTGGGTAAGGTAAATTCTTTCTGTTTCCCCTTCCGAAACCTTTTCAAAATCAACAAAAATCGTGCTTCCCGCTCCAAGAACATAGGTAGTTCCCGAAAGATATTCGGTCAGGCCGAAGGCGGCCCCAATTATCAAAACCGCGGAAAATATGTATATAGCAAATTTTTTCATTAAAAACGCCCCTTTTTTCTTTATAGTACCATATATTTATGAACAAATAAAGAGTTCGCTTTTTGTGGGGAAGATTTTTTCGGTGATTTATGCTAAAATAGCATAAGAAAAGGAGATGAAACTATGGACCAAATCAAAACAGGAAAATTTATTGCTGAACTTCGGCGAGAAAAAGGTTTCACCCAGGAGGAACTGGGCAGAAAGCTTGGGGTTTCCAACAAAACCGTTTCCCGCTGGGAAAACGGAAACTATATGCCGGATATCGAAACTCTGCGCCTTCTTTCAAAGGTTTTTTCCGTTTCGATGGAAGAGCTTCTTGACGGCGAAAGAACAAAAACCGAAAAGGCCGAAAAGCGCCCCGACCCTTTTTCCCCGAAGGAAAGGGCGGATTTTTGGCGCAGAAACTGGAAGAAAGAAAACAAAAGCTGGTTTATCTTCTGGGGAATAATCGTTTTTGCAATCGCCGTTTTCGGTTTTCTCTGGTCTTCCGTTTGTCTTTCGCTTTTTGGTTTTGCAATTTTTAAAGGACTTCTTTTCGGAAATATAATCCTCATTCTCGACGGATTTTTTGCCTTCGGACTTTATATTTATTTTTACAACAAAATGTGCGTCTATGTTGACAACAACGCATATAAACTGAGCGAAGATTAAAAATTATCACCTGTGTACGCCCGTTGAGAATGAATTCCTCCGTCTTTTTGCAAACAAAAATCCACCTCCCTTTAGGCAAGGGAGGCTCCCTCTCCGGGAATCCTTTTTTCGGCGGGAGCAAACCTCCGCCCTACTTTACTTAAATCCGCTTTTGTGGTAAAATAATCTTATTAAAAAAAGGGCCTTCCGGCTCTTTATTTTTTCGTTACGAGGTTTTTTTATGGCAATAAGTAAAACAGAAATTTTTGAAAGCGCGCCGATTCCAAAAGCGGCTCTTGCTCTTTCTCTTCCGGCGGTGCTTTCCTCTTTGGTTATGATAGTTTATAACCTTGCGGATACTTTCTTTGTCGGAATGCTGAACGACCCGATACAAAATTCCGCAGTTACCCTTGCGGCGCCGCTTCTTCTTGCCTTCAATGCGGTAAACAACCTTTTCGGCGTCGGAAGTTCCAGCATGATGAGCCGCGCTCTTGGAAAACAGGATTTTGATTCGGTAAGAAAAAGTTCCGCCTTCGGATTTTGGTGCGCGGTTTTCTGCGGAATTATTTTTTCTCTTCTTACCGGAATTTTCAACACCCCGCTTCTCAATCTTTTGGGCGCGGACGAAATCACTTTTTCCGCAACAAAAGATTATATTTTTTACACTTCCGTCTGCGGCGCTGTTCCGGCAATAACTTCGATGGTAACCGCCTATCTTTTCCGTGCGGAAGGTTCTTCCCTTCATGCAAGCATCGGACTCACCGGCGGATGCCTTCTCAACATAATTATCGATCCGTTTTTCATCCTTCCGGCGGAATCGATTCCTTTCGGAATGGGAATGGGGGCCGCAGGCGCCGGTTTTGCAACCCTTATAGCAAATATTTTTTCCTGCCTTTATTTTCTTGCTTTCATTTTCATTAAGCGCAAAAAGACCTTCGTTTGCGTAAGTCCAAAATATTTTGGTTTTAATAAACAAATTGTTTCAGGGGTTTGCGGGGTTGGTGTTCCGGCTTCGATCCAGAACCTTCTTAACGTTGTGGGAATGACTGTTTTTAACAACCTCACCGCCGCTTCCGGCGAATTTGCCGTTGCCGCAATGGGCATTGCCCAAAAGGTAAACCAAATTCCGTTCTATGTTGCTCTTGGAATTTCCCAGGGAATTATGCCCCTTATCGGTTACAACTTCGCTTCCGGAAACATAAAGCGAATGAAAAAAGCCCTTGTTTTTATAATGGAAGTAACGGTTGTATTCCTTGCGGCCGTAACTTTTGTTTATTATATCTTCGCAGAAAACATAATCGGCCTCTTTATGAAAAACAGCGATATAATCGAACTTGGCTCTGTTTTCCTTAAAGGATTTTCTCTTGCGATGGTTTTCCTTGCGGTGGATTTCATCGGCGTTGGCGTTTACCAAGCCTGCGGAATGGGAAAACTTTCTCTTTTCTTTGCAATTGCAAGAAAAATCATTCTGGAAATCCCCTTTATCCTTATTCTTTATCATTTCTTTTCCGTTTTCGGTCTGCCCTATTCCCAATTCTTTGCGGAAATTATCCTTTCCACCGCGGCGGTTATTGTACTCATCCGACTTTTCAAAAAGCTTGAACGCAAGAACGCGGACATTATGGGAATCTGATTTTTCCGGAGGTAAAAAATGTTTATTGATCACGTTGCAGTTTACGTAAATGACCTTGAATCCGCAAAGGATTTTTTTGTAAAATATTTTGCGGCCGTTCCCGGTGAAATTTATCGGAACAAAAAAACCGGTTTTTCCTCATATTTCCTCAGTTTTGAAAACGGCACAAAGCTTGAAATTATGAACCGGCCGGAAATTGAGAAAACCGAAAAACCTATTTATAAAAGCGGCTACGCCCATCTTGCTTTCAGCCTTGGGAGCAAAAGCGCCGTTGATGAACTTACAAAAAAGCTTGAAAACGACGGTTATGAGATAATAAGCGGTCCGAGAATAACCGGCGACGGATTTTATGAAAGCGCTTTTATCGGAATTGAAGGAAACATTATTGAGCTTACGGTATAACAAAAAACCGAGTGTGATTTTTCACACTCGGTTTTTTTATCCAATCAAAAATTCAAGAACTTTTTTGTTGAAATCCGGCGCTTCGTCATAAACCGCATGGCGCAGACCTTTATACATAATAAGTTTTGCGCCGGAGATTTTTTCCGCAAGTTCAAGCGAACCTTTTGGCCCAACCGTTCTGTCTTCCTCCCCACCAATAATGAGCACCGGTGCTTTTATATCTTTGAGCATGCTTTCAGCGTCGTGCTCAAGGCAGGCTTTTCCCATCCGGAGGAACCTTTCATAGCTTTTCGGCATCATAAATCTTCCGGTAATTTCGCAAAGCCAGCCGTTTTTTCTGTAATATCCGTCGGTGTACATGTTTTTAACGCTGCTGCGCATAAGGGCAACGCCTTCGCCCTTTTCGGCCATCGGAAGCCATTCTTCCGAAATGATCTCCATTTCCGGGGTATTCTTCGGAGAAGTTACCGCAAGAACAAGCTTTTCGGTCTTTTTCGGAAAAGCCGCCGCAAAATGCTGGGCGATCATTCCGCCCATGGAAACACCGATTATGCTTGCTTTTTCAATCCCGAGTCTTTCCATAACAAGAGCAAGATCTTCCGCCATTTCCTTCGTTCCGAAATTTTCCGGAAGAGGAATTCGCCTGCTCATAAAATAAACCCGGAAGTTTTTCCGAAGATTCGGATATCCCATAGCAAGCGCGGCGGCCTTGCCCTGAACGGTGGTCAAACCATCGCCGACCCCCGGAAGCATTATGATGTTTTCGGTGCCTTTTCCGAAAACCGCCACCGGAACTTTTGCCTCGCCTATATCAACCATAAGATTTTTTACATCAGACATTTTATACTCTCCGTAATTTTAAGGGTCAAAATTATACTTTGTAGATATTTTAGCACCAAAAGCGGAAGATGTCCATATTTTTATTGTCATCGTCGGCTTTCTTGACAGTATTAATCATTTTATTTATAATAAAACCAAATCATAAACGAAAGGGGTCTTTTTTATGTATAGAACTATTATAACTTTTGAAAAAGGTGCAACCCTTCGGTAATTCTTTTCCAAAGGGTTTTGCGCCGCAAAATCTTTATGAAAAGGAATGTTTAAATGGAACAACAAAAAATTCTGGAGATACTTAAATTATCTCCCAAAACCGAAAAAGCGGTAATTTCAATTTTTTCTAAAAAGCAATTTGCAGATATCTGTAAAACGGCTTATTCCGGCGAAGCTCCCAATTTTCCCCTTCTCAAACGTAAACCTTTAACAAGGCTTGCTGTTGTTGTCGGTCTTCTTTGTGAAAAATATGAAGATTATAAATCACTTGGGATTACGGAAAATATAATAGCCGAAACTTTCCGCGATGTTAAACTCCGCGCCGAACTTTATGAAAAGAAAATAGGCAAACCAGGAATCAGCAGGGACGATGTAATCTGGTTCAGGCACATAATGAACATCAATATTTTTAAAGTTGGTGTTTTGCAGTTCCAAACATTTAAAATGGTTTATTTAGATGAAGATTTTCTCGGCGAAACTTATATGGTATTTGCAAAACAGCAAAAATTAAAACTGCCTCCGGGCACTAATGTCATAAACTGCCACATTCAGCAGGGAGCAGATTTGAGCACTGAAGCAGTTAACAAGAGTTTTTCCGATGCTCAAGCGTTTTTTCAAAAGATTTTTCCGGAAACAATATTCAAAGCTTTCCTCTGTTACAGCTGGCTTTTATATCCGGATATGATAAAAATGCTTCCGAAAACTTCAAATATAAAAGCATTAGCCGGAAATTTTGAAATAATAGGTAAAGTTCAGGACAGTGACCAAGCTTTCGAAAACCTTTTTGGAAAAGCATATAAACAACCTCCGAAAATTGAAAATTCCACAAGCCTTCAGAAACTTGCGGCAAAAAATCCCAAGATATTTGGTTTTGCCTGCGGAGTAAGATATTTATAATAAAGTATAAAAAGAAGCTCTGACAATTTGTCAGAGCTTCTTTTTGTTTCGGCATCGACCTATTTTTCCGGGAGGCTGCCCTCCAAGTATCTTCGGCACGAACGGGCTTAACTACTGTGTTCGGAATGGGAACAGGTGGATCCCCGTCGTAATAAACACCGAATATTGATTTTAGAAAGAATTGGACAGGACCGAAGTCCTGTCCAATCTGGCTCCCCCTGTCGGGCTCGAACCAACGGCATCATGATTAACAGTCATGCGCTCTACCTACTGAGCTA
>JAFSEN010000017.1 GCA_017435745.1 Oscillospiraceae bacterium | reverse complement strand
GGAAAGTCCGTTTGCCTTTTCCTCATCTTTAAGGTAACGGCTGGAAAGTCCGATGTCACAGGTGCCCTCGGTAACTGCCATTATTCCCGCGCCGGAACCGGTTGGGTTATATGTGAAGGAAATGTCACTGTTTTCGTTTTCAAAGGATTCGCCGAGGGCGCCGATGACTTTTTCCATGGAGGTGGAACCGTCCGTGACAACGGTGCTTTCGCTTTTGCCGCAGGCAGAAAAAGCAAATATCAGAATAAGGGAAAGAAAAATTGAAAAAAATCTTTTTGCTTTCATAATAAAAAAGCTCCTTTTGAATAGTAGTTTTTCATTGCGGTTACTACTATACAAAAGGAACATCAAAACTGTTACCGGGGTTTTGTAAAATCTGTGTAAAATAATTATACTCCGTCGCAAGCAACGCCTATGGCTAGCCACGGCAGAGCTTGGCAGGGAAGTCCCTGTAACCCTATTTATGGATATTCTTTTTATTTATCATTTAATATGAAAGCTAAATGTTAAACAAAAAATCAACGACCACAAGTGGCCGCTGATTTTAAAATTTGTATTTATTTTTTTGATAAGGCTACATTATATGTTTTGCCAAAATTAGGTGTTTTAATTAACTGCCCTTCGTTTTCTTGAATAATTTTTTTTGAATGTTCAGCAATATAATCCTTTAAATTACCAGTAATAGTGTTTACTCCAAAGGAAGATATTTCTTCTGCCGTAGCAAAACAGAATTTATTAGATGTTTGTTTCATTAAATTTTTCAAATCATCTTCTTGCTCTTTTGTAGGAATCAATTCTACAACATCCGCAAGAAGAAGTTCATATGTTTGAAAATGATCACTATATTTCACATCTGTCATATGCCTTCCGCAAAAACGATAAGATATATAGTTCCAATTAATAATTCCGGTATCAATCATTTCTTCTTTAAATTCTCGACTTAAATTTTCAAGATTTTCACGTTCTGCTTTATTATCAAACCTTTTTACAAATCTTCTCAGATATTTATTTTCCATTCGAAGTCGATAGTCATCACGAGAGGATTCGTCAATTGGAATCTTATCATCATCCTTTATTTGAAAAAGATTTTTAAGTTGTATTTTTTCATTCTCTTTAAATTTGTAAACACCGCCAACAGGTTGAAATTTGTTCGTACCACGTTCATTTTTAATTAAAAAATATTTGTTTTCAACTTTAATTCGATATAAATAAGCAAAAGAAATGCGAATTAAAGTAGAATCTTTTATGAATGTTCCACGTTTTAATTTTCTTTGAGATTTTTTCCAATTTGTCGAATCTGTAAAATCTTGAATAGCGTGCCATAACTCTTCAAGAGATATTCCCAAAAACGCGGATGCAATAATGTTTCCTATTGAGAAAGATTTTGCTTCAAAAAACATTATAACACCCAACAGTGTCACAAATAAAAAAAGAAAAAAATAAAATTTAAAATTCCTCATTTTTCCCTCTCCTTCCAATGGGAATATATATTCTTTCCTGAGCAACACAAATATTATTTTTCACAATATAGCCTTCAATATAATGATTTCCAAAGAAATTTGTATGTTCTATTATAGAATTTCCTTTTTCAAAAATTTGTCCTCTAACTTGATTTCTTCTTTCCGCTTCTGGCCCGACATTTTTTACTTTCCAAAAAACTTGATACGGTTTAGGACAATCTGTATATTCCATTATACATTTGATTTCGAAGTTAAAAGGTAAAAAGTTTTTTAAAAGTTTTAAAATTTCAGATATCGGTTTTGGCCTCCACCCATTTCCTGTTACTGTGCAGGAAATTTTACAGCTATATTGTTTTTTTACAGGGAATAAATCATCTATAAATTGTTCCGTGTCAGCAAATGGGTGTACGATTTTTGTTGAGCCTTTAAAAGCATAATCTGTTGCATCTTCTTTTTCTTCATCCCAAAAAGCGTGATTAAAAAATCCATACCAAGCTTGAAGAGCATCGTTTTTAGTACAATCTTCTTCAAAAAGAACATTCAAATCTTCAAGTTTACTTTTAAGTCTGTTTTTCCAGTTGTTCATTTTTTGAATGTCACTATTTCTTGGTGTCAAATCTCTCCCATTGTCTACAGGTGCTATAACCGATGTGCTACTTTCAAGTCGATTTACAATTTCTTTCATTGTGTAATAAAAAAGCTCATCAATGCGGCTATAAGAATTTTGAAGCTTTTCATCGCATAATACCGTCTGCAACAATCCGCTTGGCATGTTTTTCCATGAATTTCGTGATTTACAAAACATTTTTGAAAGGCGGACCACTTTTCGGAGTTTTCCTTTTGAAAAATCGTTTTGTATTTTAAACCATTCTTTTAGTCCTTTCGGAGTGCGTTCTGTCCAATCGGATCCAGCATGCTCATATATCCAACTATTAGAAATATAATCATAATGTCTTCGGTAAATAGCAAAATCTATATGGTATCCATCAGCATATTTTATTCTAACACAACTGGTCTTTACTTCAGGTTCCGCATTAAATTGTTTTGTTTTTCTTCGAAGAGCATTTGCTATCATGTTCCTTGTAGATTGTGAACCTTTACTGCCAAGGTTGGATTTATCAAAAATAATCGCCACATCGATATCATAATCGTTCTTTTCGTTCTGGACAACCGTAGACATTGCAATGCTTCCTTGTATGCAACTTTCTACAATGGAATATGAGGTACCATTTTCATCGTTATATTCTTTTAAGCCGTCTTTTAGACGTTGAAGGTTTAAATCTTTCTTCCTGTGTAATTCATTTTGGATGTCTTCTGGCAAAACCACACAAGATTTATAAAAAGAATTAAATTTTGAGGATAAATCATACATTCGTTCTCCTCCTCTCGCACATAAAAATAACAAAATCGCTTATACATATTATAAAATAATAATTTTGTTATTTCAATAAAATATATATTTAAATAAATTTTGTCCTTTTTGCTGTATTTGATATTTTGAATTAAAATAAGAGGTGATTAAAAATCACCTCTTTGATATTTAAATATTTCTTCGACCCTGTTACGGATGTTATTCATTCGCTCTACCCATTCCAACTGGTTTCTCTCTTTGAGAGTTTCGTTTACGCCTTCCTGTTCTGCCATTTGTCTTATGAGCATTGCTTTCATTTCTTGAGCACATTTATCTATTTCCACGATGTGTTCATTGAGTTTTCCTGTTGTGAGAAGATTTATGAAAAGGATTTTATCATGTTCTTTTATGTATCTGAAATATCTTTGACCGTAGATTTCTATTTTGTATTCTTCCTCTTGAGCTGGTAAAAGATTGGGAAGGTAATAATCTCCACAAAGTGTATAATCCATATTTTCACCTCCATAAGAGCGGTTTTCTTTTTGGTTTTGCATTGATGACTTTTATCATAATGTCATCAACGGCATCTGTATATCTGCATTGCTGAATAAGAGAATTCCTTAAATCATTAAGCGCATTTATTACGATTTTCCATTCGGAATCATCAAGGACTATTCTGTATTTCTTTTCCATATCAATCACTCCTTCAGTAAGCTTGATTCCGTTTCCACAAATGTGTCATAAGTAAACCTTGCTCCAAGTTTGAATCCGGTAATAAAGCTATCCACGACAGATTCTCCGTCAACAATACCCCAGGCATCAACATATTCGAGAAACAGCTTTTTATCCTCTTCGGGAAGTTTTTCCAAAAGTACATCTTCATTTTCTGACAGTACTTTCATTTCTCTGCTATACGATTTGCTTTTCTTCTTTTTCATGTTTTGTGGTTCGATATTTCCGTAATACAATTCTTCAATAAAATTTGCCATTATGTAATCCTCCATTACAGATTTGAATTTGTCCAATAATTCAATCATTTAGGCTGATTACAAAAGTTTGCCAAAAAAATAGGCGGCACTTCCTTACGAAGTGCCGCCCTTTGCGGCGCTTTTTTTATTAATATACAATTATTTATTGCCTTCGGACATTGCTTTTGCTTTTGCAACGGCGTCTTCGATTGTACCGACAAGAAGGAACGCGCCTTCCGGAAGGTTATCGTGTTTGCCCTCAAGAATCTCGTTGAAGCCGCGGATGGTTTCGGAAAGAGGAACATATTTGCCCTCGATGCCGGTGAACTGTTCCGCAACATGGAACGGCTGGGAAAGGAATCTTTCGATTTTTCTCGCGCGGGAAACGATGAGCTTCTGGTCCTCGGAAAGTTCGTCCATACCGAGGATCGCGATGATATCCTGGAGTTCCTTATATTTCTGAAGGATTTCCTGAACGGCACGGGCGGTCTTATAATGTTCCTGACCGACAACGTTCGGGTCGAGGATTCTGGAAGTGGAATCCAGCGGGTCAACCGCAGGATAGATACCTTTTTCCGCGATGGAACGGGAAAGAACGGTTGTTGCGTCAAGGTGCGCAAAGGTTGTTGCCGGAGCAGGGTCGGTAAGGTCGTCCGCAGGAACGTAAACAGCCTGTACGGAAGTGATGGAGCCTTTCTGGGTGGAGGTGATTCTCTCCTGAAGAGCGCCCATTTCCGTTGCAAGGGTGGGCTGATAACCAACTGCGGAAGGCATACGGCCGAGAAGCGCGGAAACTTCGGAACCAGCCTGGGTGAAACGGAAGATGTTGTCGATGAAAAGAAGAACGTCCTGTCCTTCCTTATCGCGGAAATGTTCCGCCATGGTAAGACCGGTGAGAGCAACTCTCATTCTTGCGCCCGGAGGTTCGTTCATCTGTCCGAAAACAAGGGCGGTTTTTGCAAGAACTCCGGATTCTTTCATTTCATAATAAAGGTCGTTGCCCTCACGGGTTCTTTCGCCGACTCCGGCGAAAACGGAAATGCCGCCGTGCTCGGTGGCGATGTTGCTGATGAGTTCCTGAATAAGAACGGTTTTTCCAACACCTGCGCCGCCGAAAAGACCGATTTTACCGCCTCGGGTATAGGGGCAGATAAGGTCGATGACCTTGATACCGGTTTCAAAAATCTCCGGTTCGGTTTTCTGTTCCGCAAAAGTGGGAGCAGGCTGGTGGATGGAAGCTTTGGGTTCGTTTTCGGTTTCCATTTCGATTCCGTCGATGGGTTCGCCGAGAACGTTTACCATTCTTCCGAGGGTGACTTTACCGACGGGAATGGTGATGGGTGCACCGGTGTTCTTTGCTTCCTGACCGCGTTTAAGACCGTCGGTGGAATCCATTGCGATGCACTTTACGACGTTATCGCCCATGTGCTGAGCAACCTCAACAACAAGGCGTGCGCCGTGGTTATCTATTTCGATTGCGTCGTTGAGCTTCGGAAGCTCGCCTTCTTCGAATTTAATATCAACGACCGGGCCGATAACCTGAACGATTTTACCAATATTGTTCACGAATTCGTATCCCTCCCTGATTATTTGCTTTTATAGAGTTCGAGCCTTGCGATTGAACGGTAAAGAGCCTGTTCCGCTCTGTTCTTATCAATGCCCGCTCCGCCTCTGAGTCTTTCTTCGGCACGCTTCTTTGCCTCTTCGGCACGTGCAAAGTCTATGTCCTCCGGTTTTTCGCCCGCTTCAACAATGATAACGGCGCTGTTGTTCTGAACAACGCAGTATCCGCAGAAAAGGGTCGTTCTTTTTTCAGTTCCGTCCGGAAGATTCATAACAAGAGTACCTACTCCTACCGAAGCAGTCATGGGAATGTGGTCCGCAAGAACCGCAAATTCGCCCACTTCGCCTCTTGTTTTTACTATGAAGCTTTTTACCTCGCCTTCAAAAAGAACGTTTACCGGGGTAATTACTTTTAAATTTATAAGTTTTTCACTCATTGCAGCAGACCCCCTTAACCGATTGCGTTGGCGCCGCTTACAATTTCGGTGATCTCCTGGGTGATTGCGCCCTGTCTTGCTCTGTTATAAGCAAGGCTGAGATCCGCGATGATTTCATCGGCGTTGTCTGTTGCGTTTTCCATGGCCATTCTTCTGCTGGCAAGTTCACCCGCAGCGCTTTCGAGCAATGCGCCGTAAACGGCGTTGTCGATATAGGAAGGGATGAGCATATTCGCAAGATAGTTTGCGGAAGGTTCAAAAATCATGTTTTTCGGCGGTTCGGTTCCGAAAAGTCCGCTTTCGGGCTTATATTCGCCGACTGCGGTTTCGGTATCGATTTCGTCCGCCTTTTCCGCAAGTTCCTCCCTTGAAAGAGGAAGAAGCTTTATCATGGTGGGCTTCTGGGAAATCACCGAAACGAAGCGGTTATACATGATATAGATATTTCCGACCTTTCCGTCGAGGAAAAGGGTTGTTGCCGCCTTGCCCATACTGTTTGCAATTCCAAGGCTTGCCTCGTCGCTTTCGCCGATATAGGAACCGAGAATTTCGTAATTCCTGCGGCGGAAATAATCAAGACCCTTTGCGCCGGAAACCATCACCGCACATTCCCTGCTCTGTTTCATCGCTTCCGCGGTGAATTTGAGAAGTCCGGAGTTGAAACCGCCGGCAAGACCTTTGTCGCTGGTGACAACGATATAAAGATCCTTTTCGCAGCCGTTGGGTTTGAAAAATGCGCCGGGTTCTTCCCTTTCAAGTGCGCCGGAAATCATATGCATGGTTTCGATCACGTAATTGGTATAGGCTCTTCTTGCGTCAGCCTTCATTCTTGCGTTGCGGAGTTTTGCGCTTGCAACAAGCTGCATGGCGTGAGTGATCTGTTTTGTGGAAGTGACACTTTTTATGCGACGTTTTATATCGCGCATTGAGTCAGCCATAAATACACCTCTGCATTACTTGTTTTACTCAGCTTTGAATGCTGCCTTGAATTCTTCAACAACCGCGGCAACTTTTGCCTGCAGTTCTTTATCGAAATTCTTTGTGGTTTTGATTTCCTGAAGGAGTTCGGGATAACGGTATCTCGCAAATTCGATAAGCTCTTTTTCAAAGCGCTTGATGTCCTCAACGGGGATATCGTTTGTGTGGTTATCGGAAACCGCGAAGATGATAAGAACCTGGTCTTCAACTCTCATGGGAGCATACTGATCCTGTTTGAGGATTTCAACAATGCGTTTGCCCTTTTCAAGCTGTGCCTTGGTTTCCTTATCAAGGTCCGCGCCGAACTGCGCAAAGGAAGCAAGTTCGCGGTACTGTGCGTATTCGATACGGAGAGGACCCGCGATCTTCTTCATGGATTTGATCTGTGCGGAACCGCCTACTCGGGAAACGGAAATACCCGGGTTTACTGCAGGGCGTACACCCTGGTTGAAGAGGTCGGTTTCGAGGAAGATCTGACCGTCGGTAATGGAAATTACGTTGGTCGGGATATAGGCGGAAATATCGCCTGCCTGGGTTTCAATAATGGGCAGAGCGGTGATGGAACCGCCTTTTTCCAGCTTCGCCGCTCTTTCAAGAAGGCGGGAATGAAGATAGAAAACGTCACCGGGATATGCTTCGCGTCCGGGAGCACGTTTGAGAAGAAGCGCCATGGAACGGTATGCAACGGCATGTTTGGAAAGGTCGTCGTAAACGATAAGGACGTCTTTTCCCTGGTCCATGAAATATTCCGCAATAGCTACGCCGGAATAGGGCGCAAGATACTGGAGAGGTGCTTTTTCGGAAGCGGTGGAAGCAACAACAAGGCTGTATTCCATTGCGCCGGCTTCGGTGAGTTTCTGAACCATCTGTGCAACGGTGGAAGCTTTCTGGCCGATTGCAACATAGATGCAGATTACGTCTTCGCCCTTCTGGTTGATGATGGTATCGATCGCAAGAGCGGTTTTACCGGTCTGGCGGTCGCCGATGATAAGCTCACGCTGACCTCTTCCAATAGGAATAAGGCTGTCGACCGCTTTATAACCGGTCTGGAGCGGGCTGTCAACGGATTTTCTTTCGATAACGCCGTGAGCTTTTTTCTCAACCTGGCGGTATTCTTCGGTAAGGATCGGACCTTTGCCGTCGATGGGCTGTCCGAGAGCGTTCACGACTCGACCTATCATGGCTTCGCCCACCGGAACGGAAACGATTTTTCCGGTGCAGCGGACTTTGTCGCCTTCGACGATGTTGCTGTCATCGCCGAGAAGTACGCAGCCTATGTTGTTCTCCTCAAGGTTCTGGACCATTCCGAAAACCTCGCCGGGGAATTCAATAAGCTCGCCTGCCATTGCGTTGTCAAGTCCATGAACCCTTGCGATGCCGTCGCCGACCTGTACAACAGTTCCGAACTGTGTGGTCTCAAGACGGCCTTCATAATTTCTGATCTGTTCCTTGATCAGTTTGTTTATTTCATCGGGTCTGAGATTCATTGACTTTTCATGCCCCTTTTATGATATTTGGATTGTTTTGAGTTGCTTTTTAAGTCCTTCAAATTTTGCTTTGATAGAAGCATCAAGCATTTCGTTGCCCACATAGAGCACCATTCCGCCGATTATTGAAGGATCCACCGAGGTTCTGAGCACGATTGTTTTGCCGTATTTTTCGCCGAGTTCCTTTTTGACAAGTTCAATCTGTTCTTCGGTCATTTCTATGGCAGTAACGGCCTCCGCCTCGAGGATGTTTTTCTTTTCTTTATAGCCGCGTTCAAAATCAAGGAACATTTCCATGACTTCGTCCATGCGGTTTCTGTCGATAAGAGTCATAAGAAAGCTTATCAGAAAGGTGTTTCCGCCATCAAGGATTTTGGAAACGGTTGCTTTAAGCTCTTCGGAGGAGAGGATTTTTTCGGTCATGAGCCGTTCAAAATTTTTATCCGCCTTCATCTGCTGATAAAGAACCCCGAACTGTTCATAAATTTCGTCCTCGCATTTTTCTTCAAAAGCGATATCCAGAAGTGCTTCGGAATATCTTCTGACCGCAAGGCTCATAAGCTTACACCTCCTTGATCATGGAGATGGATTCGCTGATAAGCTGGGCATGATCCTCTTTTGTAAAGGATTTTCCCGAGATTTTTTCTGCCGCGTCGATGGTCATATCGACGATGGAATCGCGCAGTTCCTTTTCGGCCTGCGTGCGCTCTCTGTCGATCTCTTTTCTGGCGTTGGTTATGATGGTTTCGGCCTGTTCACGGGCTTCGGCAACGATTTTTTCCTTCATCTGTTCGCCGTCTTCGGTTGCCGCGTGGATAATTGCCGCTTTTTCATCATGGGCGCCTTTCATAAGTTCCGCGTATTCGTTTTCAAGTTTTTCTGCGTTTTCCTTTGCTTCGGTTGCGGCGGAAAGGTCTTTTTCGATTACTTCCTGCCGTTTTTCAAGCATGGCTTTTATTTTATCCGCAAAGAAAACTTTTACTACAACGAAGAACGCAAGAAAAGTGGCGCCCTGAATGATAACCTGCCTTATGAGACCGGCATCGATTTTTATAAGCCAGCTTTCCATATAGTTACCAATCTTTCCGTAGTATTTTTGACTTTAAAATCAGAAGGGTTTTACGAAGATGAGAAGAAGCGCTACAACAAGTCCGTAAAGACCGGTGGTTTCGGAAACTGCCTGGCCCATGAGCATGGTGGTGGTGATTTTGCTCTGTGCTTCGGGCTGGCGGCCTACTGCTTCGGTACCTTTACCTGCTGCAAAACCTTCGCCGATGCCGGGGCCGATTGCTGCAAGGCCTACTGCAAGGCCTGCGCCGATAGCGCTTGCTGCATAAATGAGATCCTGTCCAGTGATGTTAAGTCCTTCCATGTGTTTTCTCCTTTTTTTATTGAAATTTAATTTAACACAAGTTTTGAAAAAAGGCTTCTCCTTGATGCGGTGTT
>JAFSEN010000016.1 GCA_017435745.1 Oscillospiraceae bacterium | reverse complement strand
TTTCAACGTCGAAAACTTTTCTTACAAGGGAAAAACCGTTGGAATGAACGCCGCTTGAAGGAAGGGCGATTACAACGTCGCCGGGTTTCATTGTTTTGTTGTCGATGATGTTTTTCTTATCAACAACGCCGGTGGAATAACCCGCAAGGTCATATTCGTCCGCGGGATAGAATCCGGGCATTTCGGCGGTTTCGCCGCCGATAAGAGCACAGCCGGACTGAACGCAGCCTTCCGCAACGCCTTTTACAATATCGGCGATTCTTTCCGGAACGTTTTTGCCGCAGGCAATATAGTCAAGGAAGAAAAGCGGTTTTGCGCCGACGCAGATAATGTCGTTTACGCACATTGCAACACAGTCGATACCGACGGTGTCGTGTTTGTTGAGAAGAAATGCAAGTTTAAGCTTGGTACCGACTCCGTCGGTTCCGGAAACAAGAACGGGTCTTTCCATTCCGGTTATATCAAGCTCAAAAAGTCCGCCGAAACCGCCGACGTCGGAGCATACTCCGGAAGTCATGGTTTTTGCGATATGCTGTTTCATAAGTTCAACAGCTTTATAGCCCGCGGTGATATCAACACCGGCTGCTGCATAGCTGTCAGATCTGGAATTGGTGTTCATAAAAATTTATTCCTTTCCGTTCCAACAATAAGTACAAAGTTTGCATGCGGGAAGTCCGATGGATTTTATAATTCCATCAACGTTCTGGAAATCAAGAGAAGCAAAATGAAGTTTTTCGCAGATTGCCTTGCGGAGATTTTTTCCGCGTTCGGTATTTCCGTCGCTGTATTCTTCAATATATTTAAAGCCTTCTTCTCCCTCAAGTTCCATGATGGTGCGTCTTGCGATAAGCTCCATATCGCTTGTTGCCCTTGAAAAATTAAGGAATTTGCAGCCGTACATAATCGGAGGACAGGCCGAACGCATATGTACGGATTTTGCGCCGTTGCTGTAAAGGAAGTCAACGGTTTCTCTGAGCTGGGTTCCGCGGACTATTGAATCGTCAACAAAAAGAAGATCCTTTCCCTTGATAAGCTCATCAACGGGCATCTGTTTCATTTTTGCAACTTTCGCTCTTTCCGTCTGCTTCTGGGACATAAAGCTTCTGGACCATGTGGGGGTATATTTTATAAACGGACGAGCAAAAGGAATTTTGCTTTCGTTCGCATAACCTATGGCGTGGGGTGTTCCGGAATCCGGAACGCCGCCGACATAATCTATGTGATCACAGAATCCGTTGAGTTTGTCCATCTGTGCAAGAAGACTTCCGTTGCGGTAACGCATGGTTTCGACGTTGATTCCTTCATAAGTGGAAGTCGAATATCCGTAATAGGACCAGAGAAAAGCGCAGATCCGCATTTCTTTTCCCGGTTCTGCAAGGCGGAACATTCTGTCAGAAGAAATTTCAACAATTTCTCCGGGACCCAGTTCCTCAACAATCTCATAACCGAGTTTTTTTGCGGCAAAAGATTCAAAAGTTACGCAGTAACCGTTTTCATCTTTTCCGACAATAACGGGGAGTCTGCCCATTTTATCCCTTGCGGCAATAATATTTCCGCCTTCCTTAAGGATAAGGACCGAAGCGGTTCCGTCAATTACTTCCTGAGCAAATTTGATTCCGGAAACAAAATCTTCCTTAAGGCTGATAAGCGCCGCAAGAAGTTCAACGGCATTTATTCTTCCGCCGGTCATTGCGTTGAAAAATCCGCTGTTTTTTGAAAGATATTTTTCAATAAGCTCATCAGCATTGTTGATAATTCCTATAAAGCAGATTGCAAATGCTCCCAATCCGGAACGGATAAGAAGCGGCTGCGGTTCCATAGAACTGATGCATCCGATTGCGGAATTGCCTTTCATCTCGTCAAAAACGTTTTCAAAACGTGTTCTGAACGGAGAGTTTTCAATATTATGGATTTGTCTTTGAAGACCGACTTCTTCGTTAAAGGAAGCCATTCCCCCCCTGCGGGTGCCGAGATGGGAATGGTAATCCGTTCCGAAAAAGACATCGACCATACAGTCGTTTTTAGAGGCTACGCCAAAAAATCCGCCCATTTTTTCTCCTTTGCTTTGCTTCGTTTTAAGATTAAATTATGCGAAGAAAAGTTCGGAAAGGGTCATGGGATCAATATATTTTCCGTCTTTATAAACACGCATATTGCCGGAAGCAATTTCGTCAATAAGCATTACTTTGCCGTCTTTGTCATAACCGAACTCAAATTTGATATCATAAAGAACAAGGCCTTTTTCTTTAAGGTCGTCTGCAACGATCTGGGTGATCTGCTGGGTCATTGCTTTGATATCGTCATACTGTTCGTCGCTCATTACGCCGAGAGCTACAAGAGCGTCTTTGGTTACGAGCGGGTCGCCCTTTTCGTCGTTTTTAAAAGTGGTTTCAACGTATGCAGGAAGATCTGCGCCGTCTTCGATATAATCACCGTAACGACGGATAAAGGAGCCTACTGCTTTGTGGCGGCAGATAACTTCAAGTCCGTGACCGAAAGCTTTTGCGGGAAGAACTTCCATAGTGGTGTTTTCAAGGTCTGCGGAAACATAGTGGGTTTTGATTCCCGCTGCGTTTACTTTTTCGAAGAAATAGATGGACATTCTGAGGTTAACGTCGCCAACGCCTTCGATGGTAAGACCAACGGAGTTTTCGCCCGGATCAAAAACGCCGTCTTTGCCGGTGCAGTCATCTTTGAATTTGAGAAGATAGTTTCCGTTTTCAAGTTCGAATACGTCTTTGGTTTTTCCGCTGTAAACAAGTTTGTTTTCCATAATTTTATTGCTCCTTAAAAATAAATTTTGAAAATAGTTAAAAACAATTTCAGAAAGATGCGCTTATCGCGGCGTCTTTTTCAAGAACCTTTGCCGCATCCGAAGCGCGCTTTGCGTCAAGTTTTGCGGCGAGTTCCTTATCTTCAACCGCAAGAATCTGCGCGCAAAGCAAAGCGGCATTGGCTCCTCCGTTTATCGCAACAGTTGCTACCGGAATGCCGGTGGGCATCTGTACTGTTGAAAGAAGGGCGTCAATGCCGTCGAGATTTGAAGATTTGCAGGGAATTCCGATTACCGGAAGAGTTGTGTTTGCGGCAATTGCGCCGGCAAGATGCGCTGCCATTCCCGCTGCCGCAATTATTGCGCCAAAGCCGTTTTCTCTTGCGTTGACCGCAAAATCACGTGCCTCAACAGGGGTTCTGTGCGCGGAATAAACATGCACTTCGAAAGGGATTTCAAGCGCTTTAAGGGTATCGGTGGCTTTGGTAACAATCGGAAGATCGCTGTCACTGCCCATGATGATTCCAACTTTTTTCATAGTAAATCTCCTTTTTAAAATAAAAAATGGACACACCTACTCCTTGCGTTAAAAAGGAGTAAATGTGCCCAGACGGTCGGCTGAAATAAAAAAGGGGAAAACTTCCCCAAATTGATTCTTTGCTCCACCGTGGTGCTCCACCTATGTCCGTCAGTTGCAAAGAATGTGTATTCACTTATATAATAAATTTAACATTAATAGCGGCGATTGTCAAGGACAAAAATAATATAAAATCGACTTTAATTTTGGTCATTTTTTACATTTTGAAGCCCTTCCGCGAAAGCGAAAAAATCTTGCAGGATATGCTTCATTTTTAAAGAAAAAGCGTCGTTTTTAGCGACGCTTTTTTGTTTTTACACGCTGAAAAGGAGATCGCGGTATGCCGGGAATGGCCAGTATTCATCGCCGACCATGATTTCAAGTTCATCGGCAACTTCGCGAAGCTGATGAAGAGTCGGATAAAGTTCGTCGCAGACATATCTTGCCTGGGAATGAATCTCTTTTATGGTTTTTGCTTTTGCGCTGCGCTCCTCAACGATTTCAACTCTTCGTTCAAGTTCATTGATAAGCTCATCAATTTTTTTAACAAAAGCAACTTCCGTACTTTTTGAAATATCAAGCCCGATGGATTTTTTTGCGGCGGCGGTTTCTGCAAGAACCTTTTCAAATTCAATGCATGCCGGCATTATATCTTTTCTCACCATATCTATCATGGTAAGGGATTCTATTATTTCAATTTTGCTGTAGTTTTCAAACTGGATTTCCTGACGGGAATGAACTTCACTTTCGGTAAAAATTTTGTGCCGTGCAAAAAGATCAATGTTCTTTTTATCGGTATAGTGTTCCAATGCATCAATAGCAGTTCTGAAACAGCAAAGTCCGCGTTTCTGTGCTTCTTCCACCCATTCTTCGCTGTAATTGTTTCCATTGAAAATAATGCGCTTATGCTCCTTCATAGTTTCCGCAATAAGCAAATCCACTTCGGCATCAAAATCCTCGGCTTTTTCAAGACGGTCCGCAAAATTTCCGAGAATATCCGCAACGCCGGTGTTTATCATAACGTTCGGGCAGGCAATTGAAACGCTTGAACCGGGCATACGGAACTCAAATTTGTTACCGGTAAACGCAAAGGGCGAAGTTCTGTTGCGGTCGGACTTATCTTTCATGAATTCCGGAACGGATGCAATTCCCGTTTCCATTTTTCCCGCATTCCATTCCTTTGTTCCGTGGCCTTCTTCAACAGAAGTAAGAATATTCGTTATGTAATCTCCGAGGAACATGGAAATTATTGCCGGAGGCGCTTCGCTGCCGCCAAGACGTCGGTCATTGCTCGCGGAAGCAACGGAAATCCGGAGAAGATCCTGGTTCTCGTCAACCGCGCGGATAACTGCGCACATAAAAAGCTGGAACTGCTTGTTGGTTTCGGGGTTTTTTCCGGGACTGAAAAGATTCTTTCCGGTATCAGTCGAAAGGGACCAGTTGTCATGCTTTCCGCTTCCGTTAACTCCGCGGAACGGTTTTTCGTGAAGAAGGCAGGCAAGTCCATGTCTTTCCGCAACCTTTTTCATAATTTCCATTGTGAGCTGGTTATGGTCGGTTGCAAGATTAACTCTGCAATAACCGGGAGCAAGTTCGTGCTGGCTGGGCGCAGCTTCGTTATGCTTGGTCTTTGCATAAACGCCCAATTTCCAGAGTTCGCTGTCAAGGTCCTTCATAAATTCGGAAACTCTGGGTCTCAAAGCACCGAAATAGTGATCCTCCATCTCCTGTCCTTTCGGCGGCGGAGCTCCGAAAAGGGTTCTTCCGGTTATGACAAGGTCCTTGCGTTTATTGTATTGTTTTCTGTCAACAAGGAAGTATTCCTGCTCCGCGCCGGCGGTTGCAAAAACGCGTTTTGTTTCCGTATCGCCGAAAAGGCGAAGGATTCTCAGCGCTTCCTTGCATACCGCTTCCGTTGAACGGAGAAGAGGAGTTTTTTTATCGAGGACTTCGCCGCTGTAGGAACAGAAAACCGTCGGAATACAAAGAGAACCGTCCTTTACGAACGCAAAGGAAGTGGGATCCCATGCGGTATATCCCCTTGCTTCAAAAGTGGCGCGAAGTCCGCCGGAAGGAAAACTGGAAGCATCCGGTTCGCCTTTTATAAGGTGTTTTCCCCTGAAATCAAGTCCTACGCCGCCTTCACCGTCCGGCTGGATAAAGCTGTCGTGTTTTTCTGCGGAAAGCCCTGTCATGGGCTGGAACCAGTGGGTATAGTGTGTTGCGCCTTTTTCTATTGCCCAGTTCATCATCGCTTCGGCAACAGCATTTGCAACTTCTGTATCCATTTCTCCGCCGTTATCGATTATATCTTCAAGCTTTTCAAAAATTTCAGGCGCAAGGCGCTGGCGCATTACGTCCTTATTAAAAACCATGCTTCCGAATTCATCGGTGAATTTTTTGATATTTAACACCTGCTTTCTTTTCAATGAAAAAATCGGGTTTTATTTTATAACTTCCTTGCTGCGCTCGTCGTTTATTTCTTTGAACACAGAAATAATCGGTTCAACTTGTTTTCCTTTTATTACCCGGTCAACGTAGTTTTTCGTAATTTTATAAACAATCGGAGAAAGAGTTATAACGCCTATAAGGTTGGGGATCATCATAAGTCCGTTGAAAGTATCGGAAATATCCCATGCAAGAGAGGAATGGAGCATTGGACCAACAAAAACCATAGCCACGAAAATCACCTTATAAATGATGGTGGATTTTGTACCGAAAAGGTATTCCCAGGCTTTTGTTCCATAAACGCTCCAGCCGAGAACTGTTGAAAAAGCAAAAAGCATGATCGCAATTGCGATAAAATATCTTCCGAAACTGCCGAAAAGGGTTTCAAACGAAGCGCCAACAAGAGCGGAAGCTTCCATACCGTTTACAATAATCTGACCGGTTGCAAGATCCACAACACCGGAGGAAAGAACCGCAAACGCGGAAAGAGTGCAGACGATTATAGTATCCACAAATACTTCAAAAATTCCCCACATACCCTGTTTAACGGGTTCTTTTACGTTGGAACAGGAGTGTACCATAACGGAAGAACCAAGACCGGCTTCGTTGGAAAAAACTCCGCGTTTGCAGCCCCAGGTAACAACTTCTTTCATAACAATACCAGCAAAACCGCCGGCAACAGCATCAATGCCAAAAGCGTTTTTAAAAATAGAAGCAAAAACCGCTCCTGCCATATCTATGTTTGCAATAAAAATTGCGATGGTTCCGATGAGATAAAGAAAAACCATTGTGGGAACTATTTTTTCGGTTACAGAAGCGATTCGTTTAAGTCCCCCGACAATTACAAGACCTGCAATAATTACAAAAACAGCACCGGTTACCCAGTTTGGAATACCAAATGCAGAATCAAGGTTAATGGCAATGGAGTTCATCTGGCTGAGGTTGCCAATACCGAAAGAAGCAAAAAGACAGAATATGCAGAATAAAACAGCGAGAATTGCGCCAATCCATTTGCAGCCTTTTTTTGCGCCAAGACCATCTTTAAGATAATACATTGCGCCGCCGCACCATTCTCCCCGTTCGTTTTTGCGGCGGTAGAAAATACCGAGCACGTTTTCAGAAAAGTTGGTCATCATGCCAAGAATAGCCGCGACCCACATCCAGAAAATCGCTCCGGGACCGCCGAAAACAATTGCCGCTGCAGTGCCGGCGATATTTCCGGTACCAACCGTTGCAGCAAGTGCCGTACAGAGAGACTGGAACTGAGAAATATTGCGCTTGTCGGATTTATCCGTCACATTTTTATCGGTAAAAATAGAACCGACAGTTTCCTTTACCCAATGACTGAAATGGGTAAACTGAAAAGCTTTTGTAACAACCGTACAGATAAGGCCGCTGCCAAGCAAAAGCACAAGACCAATGGTGACCCACACAAAGTTGTAGATAACACCGTTTACTTCAGCGATTTTTGCAAGAATGTCGTTCATGATGTTTTCTCCTTTAAAAAAACAAAAAACAGCGAAAGCTCCGAAAGACGGACTTTTCGCTGTAAACACATTCTGACACTATAAAAGCCTTGGCAATCCAAAAGCTACCAAAAAACTGTCCTTTTGCCTGAGAGATTCATTCCAAAAATAAGGAACTTGCACCTTCGGCATCCGCATTCAGCGAACTTCTCCAGTCTTTCATCCGTTTGCAGTCCTCATTCCGAAAAATCGAAACGCCTGAGAGTGTTGCTCCTTCGGCAAGCCTTGTTTGCTTTTTCCTGCAAATTTCATCTGACGCTATTCACTTGTGAATAAACGGAGTATACAGCATATCGGCAAAAAAAGCAATAGTTTTTTGGCATTCCTTAAAATTAATTGTCATCTTAAACCGAATTTCCGCTTTTCTGAATAAAACTTTCTGCACTGCGTGCAGCTTACCTAAAAAAATGAGCACGGAAAACCCGTGCTCATTTTTGTTCTCATTTTATATCCGTGCTCAAAGCACAAATTATACGTTGGTGGAATAGTTGGGAGCCTCTTTGGTGATATAAATATCGTGAGGATGGCTCTCTTTAAGACCTGCACCGGTGATTCTTACGAACTGAGCCTTCTGCTGAAGTTCCTCAATGGTGCCGCATCCGCAATAACCCATACCTGCTCTGAGACCGCCGAGGATCTGATAAACAACTTCGCCGACAGTGCCTTTGCAGGGAACACGGCCTTCAACGCCTTCCGGAACAAGTTTTTTGTTGTCCTCCTGGAAATATCTGTCTTTGCTTCCGTTTGCCATTGCTGCAAGGGAGCCCATGCCGCGGTAAACCTTGAAGCGTCTGCCCTGATAAATTTCGCTTTCGCCGGGTGCTTCGTCGCAACCTGCAAGCATGGAACCGAGCATTACAACATTGCCGCCTGCCGCAAGTGCTTTTACGATATCGCCGGAATACTGCATACCGCCGTCTGCGATGACGGGTTTGCCGTATTTCGCGCCGATTTTTGCCGCTTCATAAATTGCAGTGATCTGGGGAACACCGATACCTGCAACAACACGGGTTGTACAGATGGATCCGGGACCGATACCGACTTTTACAGCGTCTGCGCCTGCAAGGAAAAGATCTTCGGTTGCTGCTGCGGTTGCAACGTTACCTGCAACAAG
>JAFSEN010000015.1 GCA_017435745.1 Oscillospiraceae bacterium | reverse complement strand
GGCTTTTTGCCGCAAGGCGGCTCGGGCTTAAAGAAGTTCCGGTGATTGTTTATGACATCAGCCGGGAAGACGCCATAGTAATGCTGGTGGACAGCAACCTTTTCCGGGAACATGTTCTTCCATCGGAAAAGGCATTCGCCTACAAAATGAAGCTGGAGGCTATGAATCGACAGGGTTACCGCTCCGACTTAGCTTCGACACAAGCTGGGTCAAGGTTCCGTACAAATGAAATTGTAGGAGCGGAAAACAACGAGAGCCGAGAACAAGTACGCAGATATATCCGCCTTACACAGCTTATCGGCGAACTTCTGATACTGGTGGACGAAGGAAAAATCGCTTTCACTCCGGCTGTTGAACTCTCATTTCTGACTGAGCAGGAACAGAGAACTCTGCTTGAGCATGTTGTGCTCAACGACTGTACTCCTTCCCTTTCCCAGGCGAACCGTATGAAAAAACTTTCGCAGGAAGGTAAACTCACCGCTGAAGAAATCGGCAAAATCATGTCCGAGGAAAAGGCAAACCAAAGGGAAATGTTCAAAGTTCCGGTTGCAAAAATCGAAAAATACGTTCCGAAAGCAAACCGGAAACAGCTCGAGGATTTCGTGCTCAAGGCCTGCGAATACTACGCAAAATATCTCATCAAACAGAAAGAACGAGAACGGTGAGGTGAAAGCATGGAGTATGAAAGAGATATTCAGAAGCAGACGATTGAGATTGAAAATCAAAACACAGAAGAATATGGCATACATATTCCAGACCATGCGATACTGCGTCTTGCAGGGTTTTTCTTTGAAAAAATGCAGCAGGAAACAGAAAATAAAAGGGAATAGGCGTTAAAAGGCGGCGGGGAAAACCCGCCGCCTTTTTCACACATTTGAAGAAAAATTTGCAAATCGATATGATACAGATAAAGGAGGGATTATATGAATGCAGTAATATATGCGCGATATTCTTCTGACAGACAGCGTGAAGAATCAATTGAAGGCCAACTTCGTGAATGTACGGAGTATGCGGTGAAAAATAATATAGACATAGTTGGGAGCTATATTGACAGAGCTTTATCAGCAAGAACAGCAGACAGACCGGATTTTCAGCGAATGATTGCAGATAGCGCAAAAGGTTTGTTTGACGCCGTGCTCGTTTGGAAGCTCGACCGCTTTTCTCGTGACCGCTATGACAGTGCTCATTATAAACGCGTGCTCAAAAAGAACAATGTAAAAGTAATTTCTATCAAAGAAAATATTTCCGAAGGTCCGGAGGGGATTATTCTTGAATCGATGCTTGAAGGTTATGCAGAATATTATTCGGCGGAACTTTCGCAAAAAATCCGTAGAGGACAGCATGACAATGCAATGAAGGGAATTGATAACGGCGGAGTGGTTATGCTTGGATATCAGCGCAACAAAATAACGGGTAAACTTGAAATAAATCCGGAAACAGCTCCGTATGTCAAAGAAATTTTTACTCGATATGCAAACGGAGAAACGCTGACATCGTTGCAGGCGGAAATGGAAAAACGGGGAATGCGTTCAACGAAAGGGAATGCTTATTCGGTGGGTACACTCTGCAATCTGCTGAAAAACCGTAAATACATCGGAGAATATAAATACGGCGATGTGATAATTCCGGGAGGCATGCCGGCAATTATCGACGAAGAATTATTTGAAAGGGTGCAAAGACGCATGAGAAAGAACCACAAGGCCGCTGCAAGAGCCAAAGCAGAGGAGGAGTATCTTCTTACAACAAAACTGTTCTGCGGCGAATGTGGGCGGCAAATGGCAGGAGAAAGCGGCAGAGGCCAAAAAGGAATTGTCTATCACTACTACAAATGCAGCGGTGCAAAACGTAAACTTGGGTGCAAAAAGAAAGCAATCAAAAAACATTGGATTGAAGAAGCGGTTGTAAAACTGACGGTGGCAAAAATTTTTAATGATGTTACCATTGATCGCATAGCTGATGCGATAGTTGTTATGCAGGAGCAAGAGGATACGATTACGCCCGTTCTTAAACAACAGCTTAAAGAGTGCGAAAAGGAAATTCAAAACGTTATGACCGCCATTATGAAGGGCATAATAACAGACAGCACAAAAGAATGTCTTGAAAATCTTGAAAACCGCAGAGATTCACTTAAAAACAGCATAATTCAATGTCAGCTGGAAAGGCATAAATTTACGAAAGAGGAGATTGTGGAATGGATCGGCAGATTTAAAAACGGAAACATCAACGATATCGCTTATCGGCGGGAAATTATTGATATTTTTGTAAATTCCGTTTATGTGTATGATGACAAGCTTTTGCTTACATACAACTATAGGGACGGAAACGAGACTTTGACCCTTGAAGAAATTGAATATTTTATTAGTTCGAATTCAGGAGAATCGAGTCCACCATTAAAAAACCGGAAAGCAAATTTGTTTTCCGGTTTTTTTCTATTTACAAAAAACTTTCTTCGTGCGATAATTATTTTAAACAAAATTGAACGGAGGATGTTTATGAAAAAGAGTGTTTTGTTCGGTTTAACTGCCGGTCTGGCTGCTGCTTCCGCCGCCGCGGTTTTTGTTGGAAAAATTTCGAAAGAAATTAAAAACGACCTTGTTGAAGAAGAATTTGATTCTCCGTTCGGGAACAACTGGATTAAAATTTCCTTCGGTTCTTCAAAAACCGCAAAGGGTTTTGGTTTAGTCAAAGTCCATGCGGAAACGGAATCAAACGAGGACGCTTGCAACCTTGTTATTTTTGCAAAAAATTGCGAAAGCCTTCCTTTTGAATGGCTTGATAACGACCATTTCAGAGTTTTTGTCGGGAACGGAAAACGCAGACAGTGCTGCGACGTTGTTTTCGATATGAAAAACATCACGATGAAATATTACATAACAAAAGAATAAAAAAAACGGCGGAAAATTTTTCCGCCGTTTTTCTTTTTTTTAATCGCAGACATAAAGCCCGAAAAGAGCAAGAGTTCCGCTTCCGTCATATTCCATTCCGGCGCTTTCCGCAAGTTTTCTTGCGTGGATGCAGAAAGCGGAAATGCAGGAAAATTTCATATCCGGAAAGTTGCAGGGTTTGCCTTCGGTTATGGCGCAGGGGTTACAAAGGCTGCAGCCGCTGGAACCTATCATAAATCCGTGATGACCTTTTTCCCGGAGCTTTTTCATAAGGCGAAGACCGGCGGCATTATGCTGTCCCTTCGCCTTTTTGATTGGTTCTCCGTCTTTATAATCGGAAATTGGCCAGATGCTTTGGAGAACGATTGCGTGTTTGTGGGAAAGAACGCGGTTTTTCATTTCTTCGGGGGTTCCGCAATCCGGCGGACAGGAATAGTTAACGGCAAATTTTCCGCAAAGATTTTCTGCGCAATAGGGGCGGAAAGCTTCGTCAAAAACGATATCTGCGGTATCGACCACAGCGGCATGGGAAAAACCTTCTTCAAGCGCGCATTTTACAAGTATTTCGTCAGTCATTTGTTAAAAAACTCCTTTTAAAAAGATTCTTTTAACATTTTACATTGAAAAGAAAAATTTGTCCACAGCCTGCTTTGCTTTTTTGGAAATTCATAAAAAATTAATTGCCTTAAAAATATATGTATGTTATAATAAAATGTCAAATTGGGTAATTTTATAGAAAAGGGGTGGAACCGCATGAGGATAATCGGAATCGACCCGGGTTATGCAATAGTCGGCGTCGGGGTTGTGGATTACGTTAAAAACAAATTTTATCCGGTAAAATTCGGCGCGGTCGATACCCCTGCGGGGACGCCTTTTGAAGAAAGGCTCCGCACCATTTATGATACAGTAAAAGAGGTTATTGCGGAAACAAAGCCCGAATGTATGAGCATCGAGCGGCTTTATTTCAACAGCAACCAGAAAACCGCAATCGACGTTGCGGAAGCAAGGGGAGTTATCCTTCTTGCGGCGATCCAGGCGGGGATCCCGATTTTTGAATACACCCCGCTGCAGATAAAACAATCCTTGGTAGGTTACGGAAGAGCGGAAAAACACCAGGTCCAGATAATGGTTAGGGATACGCTGAGGCTCGAAGCAGTTCCTAAACCTGACGATACTGCAGATGCCCTTGCGGCAGCGATTTGCCACGGTTACAGCCACGGTTCCCGCCTTTCCAAAGTGATTAAAGAGATATAACAGTTTTTTCTTCGGAAAACCGAAAGGAAGATTTTTATGATATACAGCCTTAACGGAAAACTTTTGCATATAGAAGAAAGCTTTTTTGTTGTGGAATGTGCCGGCGTCGGCTATCTTTGCAAAGCTTCCGCCACAACAATTTCCTGCCTTCCCCCAAGCGGAAGCGAGGTTTTTGTCTATACGACAATGACATATAACCAGGAAACAGGTTCCGATCTTTACGGATTTTATGACAGAGCGGAGCAGGATTGTTTCCGGATGCTGACTTCAATTTCCGGAATCGGCCCGAAAGCTGCTCTTGCCGTTCTTTCGGAATTTACCCCGGATTCTTTTGCTCTTGCGGTTGCTTCCGGCGACGCAAAAGCCATTACCAGAGCGAAGGGAATCGGCCCAAAAGCTGCCCAGAGAATAATTCTCGAACTTCGTGATAAAATTTCGAACGATTCTGTTTCAAAAGGTTTTTCTTCCGCTCCTTCTGTTTCTGTGGGAAGAATCGGCGGAAACGCAGGCGAAGCTATTGCCGCAATGGTAAGCCTTGGTTACACAAATTCCGAAGCCGCCGCGGTTATCGGAAAACTTGACCAAAACCTTCCCGTTGATGAAATGATAAAAGCGGCTCTCAAAGCCATTGCAATGAAAAGATAAGGAGTGATTTAAAATGCTTTCCAACCAGATGGATTTTGAAAACAGAATAGTCGCTCCCGAAATGGAAGAAATGGACAGAGAAAACGAACTTTCTCTCCGTCCCAGAACTCTTGATGAATATATAGGCCAGACCAAGGCAAAAGAAAATATGGCGGTTTATATCGAAGCGGCAAAACGCCGGGGCGAAGCCCTTGACCATGTTCTTCTCTATGGACCTCCCGGCCTTGGAAAAACAACCCTTTCCGAAATAATTGCAAACGAAATGGGCGTCGGTTTCCGAATAACAAGCGGCCCGGCAATTGAAAGACCCGGCGATCTTGCGGCTCTTTTAACAAATCTTAACGAAAACGATATTCTTTTTATCGATGAAATTCATAGAATGAACAGAAGCGTTGAAGAAGTTCTTTACCCCGCAATGGAGGATTATGCCCTCGATATAATTGTGGGAAAAGGCCCTTCCGCAAGAAGCATCCGCGTTGATCTTCCGCATTTTACCCTTGTCGGCGCAACCACAAGGGCGGGCCAGCTTTCTGCTCCGCTTCGGGATCGTTTCGGTGTTGTTGAAAGGCTCGAACTTTATTCCCCGGCGGAACTTTGCAGAATTATCGAGCGAAGCGCCGGAATACTCGGAATCGAAGTTGAACACGAAGGCGCCATGGAACTTGCAAGAAGAAGCCGCGGAACCCCCCGAATCGCCAACAGATTCCTTAAACGTATCCGCGACTTTGCCCAGGTAATCGGCGACGGAATCGTTACAAAAAACATTGCGGCGGAAGCTCTTTCAAGGCTTGAAGTTGACGAATTGGGCCTTGATGCCATCGACCGCAGAATTCTTATGATGATGATTAAAAACTATAACGGAGGTCCCGTCGGGCTCGAAACCCTTGCGGCAGCCACCGGCGAGGAATCCGTTACTATCGAAGACGTTTATGAACCTTATCTCATGCAGATAGGTTTCCTTACCAGAACGCCCAGGGGGCGCTGTGCAACTGCTCTGGCTTATGAGCATCTCGGAATGATGATGCCGGAACAGCCCTGTGGCGAATGTGAACAGATGAAGATTGGAGAGTGATTCAATGGGAAGAATCTTCGGAACAGACGGTGTCCGCGGAATTGCTAACAAAAAACTTGATGTGGAACTTGCCCTTGCAATTTCCCGCGCAGCGGGAATGATCATAAAAAACGAAACAACCGGAAAACCAAAGGTAATTGTCGGAAGGGATACCCGCCTTTCTGGAACAATGCTCGAAGCGGCTGTGGCCGCGGGTCTTTCCTCTGTGGGCTGCGACGTTGAACTTCTCGGGGTTGTACCAACCCCTGCCGTGGCCTATCTTGTCACAAAACTCGGAGCTTCCGGGGGAGTTATGATAACCGCAAGCCACAACCCTTTCGAATATAACGGAATAAAATATTTCGGTTCCACCGGTTTTAAACTTACCGACGAACAGGAAGACAGAATCGAAAAAATCGTTCTTGAAAAAAGCGAAAATATCGAACTTGCCGAAACCGAAAAAATCGGAAATATTTCCCGCAATTTTGAAGCTTCGGAACTTTATGTTGACCATATTGCCGGAACAGTCGGCGATATTTCCGGAATAAAAATTGCAGTTGACTGCGCAAACGGAGCTTCTTTTGAAACCGCAAAAAAGATTTTCGGCAAAGCAAAAGCCGAAGCGACTTTTCTCAACTGCGAACCGGACGGAACAAACGTAAACCGCGACTGCGGTTCTCTCCATATAGCCGCCCTTGGAAAATATGTAAAGGAAAACGGTTTCGATATCGGTGTTGCCTTCGACGGAGATGCGGACCGCTGCCTTGCGGTTGACGAAAACGGCGAACTTATCGACGGCGATATGATGATGGCGATTCTTGCAAAAAGATTCAGAGAAGAGGGAAGACTCAATAAAAATATCTTAATTCCCACAATTATGAGCAACATGGGCCTTTTCAAATTTGCCGAAGAATATAAAATGAGCTGCTATCCCACAAAAGTCGGCGACAGATATGTTCTCGAATCTCTTCTTAAACTTGGGGCTTCCCTTGGCGGCGAACAAAGCGGCCATATAATTATTCCGGAATATATGACCACCGGCGACGGAGAACTTTCTGCCCTTATGCTCATCGAAACCATGAAGCTTTCCGGAAAGAAAGCTTCGGAACTCAAAAAAATAATGACGGTTTATCCCCAGGTTATGGTGAATATCGAAGCAACCCCGGAAATGAAAGCAAAACTTGATGATCCGGAAGTAAAAAGCTATCTTGATATTGAAAGCGCCCGCCTTGAAGGCGACGGAAGAATTCTTGTCCGTCCTTCCGGAACGGAACCGCTTATCCGTATCATGATTGAAGGAAAAGACCAGGAAAAAATAAACGCGCTTGTTCTCGAATGCGCCGAAACACTTAAGAATCTTATCAGCTGAGGTTTTGCAAAAATGAGATATACAAAAGATTGGAAAGATTATGAACTTCTTGATTGTTCCGAAGGCGAAAGACTTGAACGCTGGGGAAAAGTAATCCTTATAAGACCCGACCCCCAGGTAATCTGGAACACCCCAAAGGAACACCCTATGTGGAAACACGCGGACGCAAGATATGTCCGTTCTTCCCAGGGAGGAGGACATTGGGAATATCGCCGCGAACTTCCGGAGTTCTGGAAAATAAACTATAAAGACCTTACCTTCAAAATAAGCCCCACCGGTTTTAAACACACCGGTCTTTTCCCGGAACAGGCTGTAAACTGGGATATGATGCGTGAAAAAATCAAAAACGCAAAGGAAGAAGGAAGAGAAATAAGGGTTCTCAACCTTTTTGCATATACCGGCGGCGCAACCGTTGCGGCGGCTTCCGCCGGAGCTTATGTCTGCCACGTTGACGCAGCAAAGGGAATGGTACATTGGGCAAGAGAAAATGCGGAAATTTCCGGGCTTTCCGAAAAACCGGTCCGTTGGATCGTTGACGACTGCAAAAAATTTGTCGAACGCGAAATCCGCCGCGGAAGCAGATATGACGCGGTTATCCTCGATCCGCCTTCCTACGGAAGAGGCCCCGGCGGCGAAGTTTGGAAACTTGAAGAACATGTTTTTGAACTTGTAAGCCTTGTTTCCGAAGTTCTTACAGAAGACCCGCTTTTTGTTCTTCTCAATTCTTATACAACCGGGCTTTCCGCTTCCACAATGGCCTATGTCCTCGGAAGCGCAATGAAAAAATTCGGAGGAAAAGTTGAAGCGGAAGAAATCGGTCTTCCGGTAACAGCAAGCGGAATGGCTCTTCCCTGCGGTTCCTCCGCAATCTGGATGAAAGAATAAAAAAGCAGCGCCCCTTGTCAAAGGGGAGAGGGCCGCGAAGCGGCGAGGGGATTTATAAAAAATCCCTCCGTCTTTTCCGGTCGCAAGCGACCGGAAAATCCACCTCCCTTTACACAAGGGAGGCTTAACAGGAAGTGATTTATATGCTTGACCCAAAACCCTATCTTGAAAAAGACCTTGCTTACCATGCGGATATGCTCGATGCGCTCCTTACGGAAGGAACGGAAGTTTTATATTCCGAAGAGGACGGGGTGATGCTCCGCATCGGAAAAAGAGGCCCATACGCAATTTCCGCTTCCACAAAGGAAGCAATGGTAAAAATGGCAAATCTTATTGAAAAAGAACGCTATATGGCCGTAATCCGTCCTTTCCGCCTTATTCCGGATTTTTTTGAAGCAAAGGGAAAACCGGCGGAAATGATGCCATGTTACCAGGCGGGTTATTTTTCAAAGGAAAGAAAACCCGAAAGGAATGTTCCGGGTTTTGAAATAAGACCCCTTACGATGGAAAATCTCCGTTTCGTCTGCGACCATTATGACGATGACGAAGATTATATAAAAAGCCGAATTGAATACGGAATGCTGGGCGCTTTTGACGAAAACGGAAACTGCGCCGCATTTGTCGGTTTCCACGGCGAAGGTTCTATGGGACTTTTACAGGTCCTTCCGGAATATCGCAGAAAAGGAATCGGCGAAGCCCTTGAAGCAAGGGTGATAAACCGCCGTCTTTCCGAAGGAAGAATACCCTATGACCATGTTGTGGTCGGAAACGAAAAATCAATGGCGCTCCAGCGCAAAAGCGGTCTTTTGCTTTCCGAAAAAATCGTAACATGGGTTTTTACCGATTGAAAAGAAACAATATTAACATAAAAAAGGATTTGAAATGTTGAAAAAAAGTTTTATTGAAGCAAACAGAATAAGCTTCAGCTATCCGAGCTATGAAGGCGAAATACCTTCTCTTGTTCTCGACGGAGTTGATGTTTCCATCAGCGAAGGGGAATTTGTTGCCGTTCTCGGACATAACGGAAGCGGAAAATCCACTCTTGCGAAACATTTCAACGCAATTCTTGTTCCAAGCGAAGGAAGCGTTTCTGTAAACGGAATTTCCACCGCGGAAGAATCAAAGCTTTTTGAAATCCGCCAGGAAGTAGGAATGGTTTTCCAAAACCCGGACAACCAGATAGTTGCAACCATCATTGAAGAGGATGTTGCTTTCGCGCTGGAAAATCTCGGCGTTCCCCCGGCGGAAATTCGCGAAAGAGTTGATGACGCCCTTAAAAAAGTCGATATGTACGATTATCGCCTCCATGCTCCCAACCAGCTTTCCGGCGGACAAAAACAGCGAATCGCTATTGCGGGAATAATCGCAATGCGTCCGAAATGCGTTGTTCTCGATGAACCCACCGCAATGCTTGACCCGAAAGGCCGCAGAGAAGTTATGGATACCATAAAACAGCTCAACAAGGAACTTGGAATAACCGTTGTCATCATTACGCATTATATGGATGAAGCCGCAATGTGCGACCGCGTTGTTGTGGTGGATGACGGAAAAGTAATAATGGATTCCACCCCGAGAGAGGTTTTCGGAAGCGTTGACGCAATAAAGGAACGCGGGCTCGATGTTCCCCAGGTTACCGAACTTTGCCATGAACTTAAAAAAGAAGGCTTCGATCTTCCGGATTGCGTTCTTACGGAAGAAGAATGTGTTGCTGCGCTTGAAAAACTTTTGAAAGGCGGTGCTCAGAATGGCTGAGGCTATTATTAAAACAGAAAACCTGAGCTACGTCTATTCGGAAGGAACTCCCTATGAGCACCGCGCAATAGACAGCGTTAATATAGAAATCGAAAAAGGTTCCTTCGTGGGCCTTATCGGCCACACCGGTTCCGGAAAATCCACCCTGATCCAGCATCTTAACGGACTTATAAAACCAACTTCCGGAAAAGTTTATGTGGGCGGAGAGGATATTTGGGCAAACCCGAAGGAAATCAGAAAATTCCGTTTCAAAGTCGGCCTTGTTTTTCAGTATCCCGAGCACCAGCTTTTTGAAGAAACCGTTTATAAGGATATCGCTTTCGGACCGAAAAACATGGGGCTTTCCGAAAATGATATTGGCAGAAGAGTCCGCGAAGCCGCAAAACTTACCGGCCTTACCGAAGAATATCTTGTAAAATCGCCTTTCGAACTTTCCGGCGGTGAAAAAAGAAGAGTTGCAATTGCGGGCGTGCTCGCAATGCAACCGGAGGTACTCATTCTTGACGAACCAACCGCGGGTCTTGACCCGAAAGGCCGCGAATTCATCCTTTCGGAAATCAAAAACTATCACGAAAGAACCGGCGCGACCGTTATTCTTGTTTCACACAGTATGGAAGATGTTGCTCGCTTTGCGAGCCACGTGCTCATAATGAACCATTCAAAGGTCGCGATGTACGGCGAAACCCGCGAAATCTTCAAAAGAGTTGATGAACTTTGCGAAATCGGCCTTGAAGTTCCACAGATAAGCCGCGTTTTCGCAAAGCTTCGCGAAAAAGGCTGCGAAGTTCCCGAAAGTGTGCTCACCGTTGCGGAAGCAAAAGAAGCTGTGCTCAATCTCCTTAAAAAAGGAGGCGAAGCAGATGCTTAAAGATATAACTTTCGGCCAGTATTTCCCCGGGGATTCCATAATCCACCGCCTTGACCCGAGAATGAAGCTTATCCTCATCATCGGATACATCGTTCTCCTCTTCGTTGCGGACGGCCTGTTCTCTCTTCTTATAGGTGTTGCAATGGGTGTTGCGTTCTATGCGCTCTCGAAACTTCCCTGGAAGCTTGTTATCAAATGCATAAAACCGATTATGCCGATCATCATCTTTACCGCCGTGCTCAACATTTTCTTCGTTGAAGGCGACCCGATCTTTGAATGGAAATTTATTTCGATTTCCGGAAAAGGCGTGCTCACCGCGGTGCTCATGTGCATCCGCATAATCTGCCTTATTGCAGGAAGCAGCCTTTTGACCTATACAACGACCCCAATAGCCCTTACCGACGGTCTTGAAAGACTTATGAAACCGCTCCAGAAAATAAAAGTTCCGGTGCATGAACTTTCCATGATGATGACAATTGCCCTCCGTTTCATCCCCACCCTTATCGACGAAACCCAGAAAATCATGGCTGCCCAGAAGGCAAGGGGCGCGGATATGGAAAGCGGCAATGTTATTGAAAAGGCAAAAGCCCTTATCCCGATTCTTATTCCGCTTTTTGTTTCCGCATTCAGAAGAGCGGACGAGCTTGCCCTTGCAATGGAATGCCGCTGTTATCACGGCGGTGAAGGCAGAACAAGAATGAAACAGCTTAAACTTTCCGGAAAAGATCTCGGCGCGGCGCTCTTTGTTGCGGTCGGTTTTGCCGCCGTTATTCTTATGAACATTTTCGGACCGGAGGTGTTCAGACTTTGAGAAATCTTCTTCTGACCATTTCATATAAAGGCACAAATTACCATGGCTTCCAGGTGCAGAAAAACGCCGTTACCGTTGCACAAACTCTCCAGGACGCAATGCAGGTGCTTTTTAAAGGCGAAAGGCCGGATATAAAAGGCTGTTCCAGAACCGATGCCGGAGTTCACGCAAACATGTTCTGCGTAAGCTTTAAAACCGAAAGCGATTTTGATTGCGACCATATCCGCAGAAGCCTTGATGCGCTTCTTCCGGATGATATTGCCGCTGTGGATTGTGAAGAAGTTCCGGATGATTTCCATGCCCGCTATTCCTGCAAAGGAAAACGCTATGTTTATAAAATCTGGAACGCGCCTTATATGAGCCCTTTTTGGCAGGGACTTGCACTCCATTATCCAAAACCCATCGACGAAAACTTTCTCGATGCGGTTTGCACCGATTTTATCGGAACTTATGATTTTTCCGCTTTCTGCGGTTCAAACGGCGAACAGGAAGATTGCACCAGAACGGTTTTCGATTGCCAGATCGAAAGGGAAGGGGAACTTGTTACCTTTTCCGTAACCGGCGACGGTTTTCTTTATAATATGGTCCGCATTATGGTCGGAACCCTTCTTGAAATCAACGAAGGAAAAATCGAAGCGGACGAAATTCCGGATATAATCGAATCCAAAGACAGAACAAAGGCCGGAAGGACCGCAAAACCCGAAGGGCTTTATCTTGATTACGTACTTTATGATGAGGAAGATGACTGACAGCATGGAATTTATTACCACAGAATTTCCGAAAAACGAAACGGCGGTTGCTCTCGGCGTTTTTGACGGAGTCCACAGGGGCCACCGGGAAGTTTTGCATCGGGCGGTTATTTCCGAAGGGCTTGAACCTTGGGTTTTCACCTTTTCGGAAAAAAGCCTTCCCACCGGAAAAGCCGGCGCAAAGCGTCTTGAACCGCCGGAAATCAAATTCAGCATTATGAAAGCCTGCGGAATAAAACATGTTTTTGCTCCGGATTTCGGCGAAGTTAAAGGACTTTCCGGCGAAGAATTTGTCCAGGATATCCTTTTGAAAAAACTGCGCTGCAAAAAAGTTATCTGCGGAACGGATTACCGATTTGGGTTCAAAGCTTCCTGCGGAGCAAAAGAAATGGCTGAATTCTGTGAAAAATACGGAATGGAATATTGCTTTGTCGAAAAAATCTATGACAAAGGCGAAGCCATAAGTTCCACAAGAATCCGCGCCGCCGCAGAAAACGGAAATATGGCGGAAGTGGAACTTCTTGCGGGATATCCTTTCTGTGTTGAAACCGAAATTGTTTCCGGAAACAAGCTTGGAAGAGAATTTGGTCTTCCCACCATAAACCAGCCTATTGCGGAAAATTACATAATTCCGAAATTCGGGGTATATGTTTCCGCCGCATATATTGACGGAAAATTTTATCCCGCCGTTACAAATGTGGGGGTAAAACCCACCGTTTCAGATTCTAACATTCCCGCGGCAGAAACCCATATAATCGGTTGGAACGGCGAACTTTACGGTAAAAAAGTTCCGGTTTTTCTGATTGATTTTGTCCGGGAGGAAATGGTTTTTAAAAACCGGGAAGAACTTTTTGCAAGAATTGCCGTTGACAGAAGCAACGCCGAAAGGCTTGCCCTTCGCTGGATAAGAACTTCCGGAGAAGAAACAAAAAAAATTCTTGGAATTTAATAAAAACAATGCAACAAAACGCCCTTTTTTTGACACTATTATTGTAGAGGCAAGTCAAAAAAGGAGGCGTTTTTTTATTATGTTCAAAATTATTTCCGCAATCATTCTTTCGGTTCTTATGATCATCTTATGTTCCTGTGTTCCGAACGAACCGGAAGTTCCGGTTATTCCGGAAGAAGAAACCGAAAAAACGGAACTTTCGGGGTATGAAATTTTTTCTCTTCTCGATCTTCTTGAATACCCGGAAAAACTCAACTCCACTCCCTGCGGTTACGAAGGAGGGAATCCTTATAAAGCGCCCGGGGTCGAAGTTCCCGTTGAAATAGAAAGGACACTTTTCCGTATAAGAAGAACCGGGGATTTTATGGTAAAAAAAGATATTGAAAACGAAAAAGCGCTTTTTGCTGTGCTTATGGCCCTTCCGATGGTGAACAGATATGACCTTGAGCCGGAACTTGCGGAAAAGCTCGGGCCGGTTTTCGATTCCGTCGGCTGCGACTGTTTTTACCCGATGAAATGGGTGAAAACCGCCGCAAGAGAGATTTTCGGCGAAGATTTTGAAATTTCGCACGAAAGCATCGAGAGCGAAGGCTTTATCTACCACGACGGAAAAGGTGTTTATACTCCCCCCGGCAGAAGCGTTGAATCGGTTTTTCCCTATATAACAAAAGCGGAAAGAATCGACAGGGGAGAAGGGGAAGCAAACTATGAAATCGAATTTTTCTATATAAGTTCCGAAAATCTTTCCGGAGTAAAGCTCGGCGACGGGGAATATTATGTTTCCTGTAATTTTGAAAGCGGCGAAAATCTTTTTGAAAAGCCGGAATTTATTGAATTTGCCGAAAGCGGAAAAGATCTTTATAAAGCAAAGTTTTATCAAAACGGCGAAGATTTTGAAATTCTTGAAGTTATAAAAAAGCATCAGGAACCGGAACTTATTGCGGAGCATATTGCCGCCCTTAACGAAGCGACAAAGGAAACTTTCGGTGCAAAAACCGATTTTTGGGGTTCTTCGGTTAGTTTTTATTTTGAAGAAGAAAACACCGATTGGAACACTGTTCCGGATGCGGTAAATTCTTCCGACAAAGGGCTTTATTATGATTTCTTCGAAAGAAGCTGTTTCGAAGTCAGCAATTTTAAAACAAAAGCCGAAGTTAGGGAATATATGAGCCGCTGGCTCGACCCTTCGCTTTTTGAAAAAGAAGCAAGCGGAATCGATTTCAACTTCATGGAATTTGACGGCAAACTTTATCTTATGCGCGGAAACCGCGGATACGGCGTTGCAAGTTACGGAAACACCGAAATAATTTCAAAATCGAAAACCGAAATGACCGCGGTTTCCTATATTTATTACGGTGAGATTGATGAAGTTGGAACCGCAGAGATAAAATTTGAAAAACGCGGCGAAAATTGGATAATCGTTTCCGTCGAGGATAATTATTACTGATTTTTTAAAGGGGATGAGTTTATGTTCAAAAAACTTTTTGCGGTTTTGGTTGCTTTGGTAATGCTCTGCGCATGCGGCGTTGAGGAACCGGAAGTTCCCGCTGTTCCGGAAGAACCGGATTTTACGGAAACCGAAGAACAGAAATCTTCCTTGCCGGAAGAAGAAACAGAAACCGAAGAACAAGACGAAAAAACGCTTGCGTTCGATATCCGCTATTCCGAAAAGCACGAGGAATTTATGAACGCAATAAATATAAGGATAGAATCTTATAAAGCCGGAACTTTTGAAGAGATGGAAAATCACCATTCCGGATATCCGGAAGATTTTCCCGATGTTAAAAATCTTTTGCCGGCGGATGAAGGCAACACTGCCCTTGCTTACAAAAACACCGAAAAACTTTCAGAAAACAGCTGGAGCGACGGTGAAATCGATTACGTTTATTTTATCGACGATTATCACGCAATAATTCTTGAGCCGGTTGAACTGGTGCTTTTTGACGGAACGATTTCCAGAACCTTTGCAAATACCGGATATATGAGCGCAATTTCGGCAGGCTATGAAAATATCTGGGAATGGTTTTTGAACCGTTACGACGGATTTTATGCTGAGGAGCTTAAAATAGCGGAACCGAAGCCCATCGCTGAACATATTGCGGCGCTTAACGAAGTTTTTAAAGAAACTTTTTTTACCGATCTTGATTGGAACGTTGAAACTTACTCAAGGCTTTTTAAAACCGAACAGACAAACGGAACAACGCCCGATGCGGTTCCGGATAAAATGATTAAAACATCCGAACTCGGAAACGGAATCCCCGAAGGATATTATCCGGATGCGGGCGAAGCGGAATGTTACCTTGTGGAAAAATATCAGAGCAAAAAGGAAATCCGTAAAAAACTTGGCAAATGGCTTTCTGAAGAAATTTTCAGCACCGCCCTTGACGATAATATGCTCGAATATAGCGGAAAGCTTTATATTGTAAGAGGCGGAAGAGGCTATGGCGTCGGAAGCTGTTCCGGATTTACCATAACCGAACAGACCGAAACGGAAATTAAAGCAACAGGAAATTATTTCATGCACGGCTGCCCGAACGGAACCATCGATCTTTTGTTTTCGGTAAAAGACGGAAAAATCCTTCTCGAATATTACCTCATCAATTATGCAGATTGAAAAATCTGCGAAAACAAAATTCAGTATAAAATATTTATAAAAAACCTTTAAAAAAGGCTTTACAAAAGCAATTTTGTCTGATATAATTTTAAGGCTGACTTAGTCAGCCGCTTAACTTTTTCCCGGAAAAGGGTTTGTCCGCTGAACGCGATAAACGTCCGATAGCGGTTGCCTCAAAAGCAAAATCGCCCTTTCCTGCGAAAAAGCCAAATAATAAAAAAATTTTTTTGAGGTGAATCACTATGATGAGACAGGAAGAAAAAACCGAAGTAATCGTTGCCAACAGACTTCACGAAACCGACACCGGTTCCCCCGAAGTTCAGATCGCTGTTCTTACCAAAAGAATTGCAGACCTTACCGAGCATCTTAAAGAGCACAAAAAAGATAACCATTCCCGCCGCGGCCTTTTCAAAATGGTTGGTAAAAGAAGAAACCTTCTTAACTACCTTATGAAAACCGACATCGAACGTTATCGTGCAATCGTTGCAAAACTCGGTATCAGAAGATAATTTTGTCTTTTTTAAAGTCAGGGGAAAATTTTATTTTCCCCTGACTTTATTGAGTTAATAAACCAATAATAATTGTGCGGCAAAAACGGCAGGCACGGAAATAAGCAGTTAATCGAGGAACCGAAAAAGGTTTTTGGTTTTTGGATTTATTGTTTATTCCCGCTTCCGCTTTTGTTTTTGCCGCGCGCAAAAATTTAAAACGGAGGTATTTTTTTATGTTCGAAAATTACAGAGTTTTTGAAACCGAATACTGCGG
>JAFSEN010000014.1 GCA_017435745.1 Oscillospiraceae bacterium | reverse complement strand
CGGCGGACCGAGCTTTCGCTTTCCGCAAAGGGAACATTCCGCATAAAACCGCATAGTTTTTTTGTCAACTTTAATGCTGTTTAAAAAGTGCAGCATATTCTCCCTCCGTTCTTTCCGACCGCTTCAATTTTTGTTGATATACGGAATATCCTGTGATATTATGTAATTGAAATCGGTCTTTCTGACTGAATTATAGATAAAATCCTTAGTTTTTAATATCCCACACTCGGGGGATTTTTATAAAAAAAGGGGTAAAAACGCAGTTTTTCATAAAAATAAGGAGGGAAAACCATGAATAACCGGCTTCTTTTAGAAAACCAAAGAAAACGCCTAAAAAAACCCCTTTGGCTGCTTATCTGTTTTGCAATGTTCACCTTCTGGCAAATGGGATTTATCTATTTTATGGGACCTTCCCTGAACATTGACGGAAGAACGCCTCTTCCGGTTTCGATGGATAATATTACGGCAATCATCGCCCTGGCATATGTTCTTTGCATTGCATTTATGATTTTCCTGCCGCGGTTTGTAATATGGGCGGAAAGGATCGTGCTTTGCCTTGCTTTGCTGACAGCAATCGGGCTGTTTTTCCCTGTTGGGGAAGAAGCGCTTCTTTTGTTTATCTATGCCCATGTTTTCTTCTGCTGTTTTATTATTGGCTTTGAGTCTTTTACCATAATAAACTTTTTTACCGAAAATACGGCGATAATACATCTTACCCTTGCATACGGCGTTGCGCTTGTTCTGATTGCGGTGGTTCAAAACGATTTTTTGCCCATAACATTCCCCGTTTTCAGGATAGTTACGGTTATCGCGGTTTCCGCCGTTTTGTTCTTTTTTATAAAAATGCCGGCAAATTCCGAAGCCTGCCCGCAATTTGTTAAAAAAAGCGACGGCCTTACCGCACCGAAAAAGCTCCTTACCGGAACCTATATCATGGTTTTTATAAGTGCGCTTATGGCGGTTTCCGGCCCGGCAATTTCCGGCGAAGTTCAGCACGGCGTTTTTATAACCTATCTTGTTGATGCGGCGGCCAGCATCATAATATATAGTCTTTATAAAAAAGCGAATATCCATCCTTTCCGTTCAATTTCGGTTTGCATGGCAATCGGCTGCATCGGATTTCTCCTTGCCTACATCTCTTCCTATGTTTCACCGGTTGCATACGTTGCCTGCGTTTTTATCGGAATCGGAATGATGCCCTGCCAGATGCTTCCTCTTTACGGACTTGTTCTTGCAAAAGGATATCCTTCCCGTTTTATTACTCCGATTATAATCGGTCTTGCCCTTGGAGCTGTTCTTGTTCAGGGAACTATGGTGGAAATGTTCCGCTCTGCGGCAAATATGCTCAATCTTGCCTATTCGGTAATAATGATAATTCTTGCTTTCGTTTATCTTCAGCTTGAGCCGTTCTTCCTCTATAACCTCAACAGACGGATTCCCGAAAAAGAGCCCTCCGAAGAACCCATTGCAGAAGAAAAAACTTCCGAAAGCATTCTTGATACCCTTACAAAACGCGAACTTGAGGTTGTTGACCTTATCGGTTACGGTTACAGCAATGGCGATATTGCAAAAATACTTTTCATTTCCGAACACACGGTTAAAGATCACACCAAAAATATTTACAGAAAGCTCGAGGTTCACAGCAGATTTGAACTTGCGGCATTGGTGAACAGAATACACAAAGATAAATGATAAAAAGCATCGGCAAAAAATTTGCCGATGCTTTTTTGCTGCTACACTATTTCATTCCATATAATTTCTTTTACCCTGCTTCTGATGCTGTTCATCCTTTTTACCCATTCTATCTGATCCTCCTCTTTGAGCGCTTCGTTTATGCCTTCCTGTTCCGCTATTTGCTTTACGAGCATTGATTCCATGGTTTGAGCACGGGTGTCAACCTCTGCAAGATGCTCGTTGAGTTTTCCGGTGGTTAGGAGATTTATGAAAAGAATTTTATCATGTTCTTTTATGTATCTGAAATATCTTTGACCGTATATGCCGATATCATATTCTTCCTCTTGAACCGGTAAAAGATTCGGCAAACGATAAT
>JAFSEN010000013.1 GCA_017435745.1 Oscillospiraceae bacterium | reverse complement strand
TTTTAATAAAATTTAAGTAGACAGGAGCAAATGCTTTATGTTATTATACCTTGAGATACTTTCTTTGAAAGGAGGAAAGCTTTCTTGTTCAGAAAGAATAATGCGGTTGTGCGTACAAAAAAATACGGAAAGCTTATCCGCCTTTCTGTTCTTTTTGCGGCGATTGCAATTTCTGCCGGACTTATTGCATACGGCTGGCAGCAATATGAGGATACAAAATATCCCGAAGGAACAGAAAAAGATTACAGCCTTCCAAACGCATTTCTGAATTTCGCAAGGCTTATAAACGATTTTCTTACCCAGGAAGAAGAAACGGAGGAACCGGGAACCGACATCCGTGAAAGCGAAAAAGATGACTATAAAGATAATATAATTATAGTCGGAAAGGAAGAACCGGAAAACAGCGAGGTATCTTCCGAAATACCGGAGGAGGAACCGGAAATCCGCGGCGGAATAGTTCAAAAAGGCGATACTGCCGGATTCTATGATTTTAGAAATTCTCTTTTTGTGGGGGATTATTTTGTTTCCCAGGCGGAAAACCTCGGATTTTTCGAGCACACAAATTTTGCCTACGTAACCGGCCTTGATATGAACACTATGCTCACCAAAAGGGTTATTAAAACCGAAAGCGGCTATCTTACCCTTGCCGATTATGTGAAAACATTTGAAAATATTGAAGCGGTTTATATTATGATTTCCGCCGAAAGTGTTTCATGGATGGACGTTCCGACCTTTGTAAAAAAATACACCGTCTTTGCGGAATCTGTTGCCGCGGCTCATCCGGATGCTCATATTTATATCCAGCCTGTTCTTCCTATTAATGAGGAAAAGGCTGCAAAACGAGGATACACCGTTACAAACGAAAAATTGAACCAGATGAACGAATATATTTTCGCCCTTGCGGAGAAAAACAGCTTCTGGATTCTGGATATGTTCGGTGAATTTACAAATAAAGAAGGCGGCCTTCCGGCGGAATATACCACAAACGGAATCCGTTTTGAAAAACCGACCTATGAAATCTGGTCCGATTATATTGTACAACACAAAGCGCACTGAATAAAAAAAGCTCGGCTTTCGCCGAGCTTTTTTTGATGTTTAATTAGTAGTTTTTAGCCTGGATTTCGAAATATGCCTGAGGATGTGCACATACGGGGCATACAACGGGAGCGGATTCGCCAACATGGATATGACCGCAGTTTGCGCATTTCCAGATAACGATGGAACCTTTCTGGAATACTTTGCCTTCTTCAACGTTAGCGAGAAGAGCGCGGTATCTTTCTTCGTGTTCTGCTTCAACTTTGCCTACGCCTTCGAAACGGAGAGCGATTTCTTCAAAGCCTTCTTCACGAGCTTCTTTTGCAAAAGTTGCATACATGTCGGTCCATTCATAGTTTTCGCCTTCTGCTGCTGCAAGAAGGTTTTCAGCAGTGGTGCCGATTCCGCCAAGATATTTGAACCAGAGTTTTGCGTGTTCTTTCTCGTTTTCTGCGGTTTCGAGGAAGAGTCTTGCAATCTGTTCATAACCTTCTTTTTTTGCTTTGCTTGCGAAATAGGTGTATTTGTTTCTTGCCTGAGATTCGCCTGCGAATGCGGTCATGAGATTCTGTTCGGTTTTAGAGCCTTTGAGTTCCATAGTTTTTTCTCCTTTTTCAGTAGATTTATTATCTTCATTTTGAAGGGGTACAAATTCAGATGCGCCGTGTTTGCAAAGAGGACATACAAAATCGGGGGGAAGTTCTTCACCCTCGTAAACATATCCGCAAATCGGGCAGCGCCAGCCTTTTTTAACTTTCGGCGGCTGGGGTTTGGGTTTGATATGGTTTTGATAATAGGTGTAAGTTACAGATTCTTCGGAAGAAAGAATTTCTGCCTCAGTTACGTCTGCAATGAACATTGTATGAGTTCCAAGATCAACTTCTTCCACAACTTTTCCGGAAACGAAAGCGTTTATGTTTTCGTCAAGTCGTAAAACACCGTTTTCACAGCGGCGGGTTCTTACGCCTTCGAATTTATCTGCATCTTTTCCGCTTCTGAAACCGAAGTTTTGGAAAACCCCGAAGGGAACGGAAGTTGAAAGAACAGAAACAGTGAAGTTACCGGTGCGCTTGATCATATCGTGGGTAAGGTTAAGTTTATTAACAGTAACGCTTACACGAAGGGGAGTATCGGTGACTTGGGAAAAAGTGTTGATTATACAGCCGTTATCCTTTCCGTTTTCGTTTGCGGAAACAACATAAAGGCCATAGGAAATTTTAAATAATGCCTTGATATCCATTATAATCTCCCTTCACATTTTTTTCAATCTAATTTTTTGAAAATGCAGTCGGAACAAAGTCCGCTGAAAACAAGGCGGTAACCGCCGATTGCAAAGCCGTTTTCTTCCTTGATGCGTTTTTCAATTCCGTCAAGCTCGGGAACGGAAACGTCGCAGATTTTTCCGCATTTGTTGCATTTAAGATGGTGATGCGCGCAAAGGGTTGTGTCAAATCTGTCCGCGCCGCCCGGAATCTGGAGATGAAGAATTTCGCCTTCTTCGGAAATCCGGTTTAAAATACGGTAAACGGTTGCTTTGCTTATGGAAGGGAATTCGCTGTGAACACATTCATAAACCTCGTCCGCTGTCGGATGATCAAGAGCCATGAGTGCGTTCATGATAGCGGTTTTCTGGATCGTGTTTTTCAATGAATCACTTCCTAATTGAGAACTAATTGCAATTAATATTATACATGTTTATTTAAAAAAGTCAATACGGTTTTAAAAATTTTTAAAAGAAAATTTTCTCTTTCTGAATTGAAAATATTTACCATTAATATATTGGCAGAACGGCGCAAAAATAATCTTGCAAACGCAAATTATTAAAGGAGTGTAAAATAATATGTCCAGTTCCAACAAACAGGCAAAAGCAGCTCTTGAAAGATTTAAACAGGAAGCAGCAAACGAAGTAGGCGTAAATCTTAAAGACGGTTACAACGGCGATCTTACTTCCCGCCAGGCAGGTTCCATCGGCGGCCAGATGGTCAAAAAAATGGTTGAATCTTACGAAAACGGAATGAAATAAGAGTTTTAACCGAAGAAAAACGGAGCTTTTAAGCTCCGTTTTTCTTATTATTAATTATTGTTGAACATTTTTACTTTTCGTTGACGCAAAACCATAATCTGTGTTATTATCGTAATAAATCAAATTATTAATTAATATATCAATTTTAATGTAATATTGTTATGAAACTATTTTAAAGAGGTGCTGACCGATGCTTTCAAAATTCAGTGTAAAAAAGCCATATACGATTTTAGTAGCAGTAATTGCGGTAATCGTGCTTGGCGTTGTTTCTTTCCTTAACCTAACTCCGGATCTTCTTCCGAACATAGATTTTCCTTATGTAATAATCACAACGACATATCCGGGTGCATCTCCTGAACAGGTTGAAGAAACTGTAACAAAGCCTATTGAACAGAGTATGGCAAAGCTCGACAATATAAACAGCATTTCTTCATCTTCCGGCGAAAACTATTCAATGGTAATGCTTGAATTTGCCGACGGAACAGATATTAACATAGCTTCAATTGATATTACAAATGCAATAGGCCAGCTTGAATCCGGTTGGGACGATATGGTAGGAACTCCCATTATTCTTAAAATAAACCCCAATATGCTGGCAACTGCAGTTGTTGCAGTAAGCGTAGAAGGTCTTGAAGAACATGAACTTACAGATTTTCTGAACGACAACATTATGAACCGCCTTGAAGGAATCGAAGGCGTTGCTTCCGTAACTGCGGACGGAATGATTGAAAACGCCGTTGAAGTAAAAATTTCTGAAGGTAAACTTGCTTCTTTGAACAAAAGAATCGAAAACGAAATAATCAAAAAATTTGATGACGCATACGAAGAAATCGACAAAGCAGAAAAACAGCTTGCCGACGGAAAAGAAGCAATCCGTGTGGGAAACCTTGAACTTGAAAAAGGACGCAAGGAATTGGATAAAGCCAAGGAAGAGGCTGAAAAGCAGCTTGCCGAAGGCAAAAAAGAACTTTCGGATGCGCAAAAGCAGCTTGATGCCGCAAGAAGAGAACTTGATGCGGCAAAAGCCGAACTTCTTGCGCAGAAAGAAAAACTTTATGAGGCTTACGGACAGATGCTTCTTCTTAAAACAACCGTTGCAGGTCTTGAACAGAGCAAACTTGTTCTTCAGGAAAGCCTTGCAAAGCTCAAATCGGTTGAAGAATATGTAATTTCCACCGGAATGGATACGGAAAACATTGATAAAATAATTTCTGAAATGACCGGTGGAGAATACACTTCTCTTGAACTCCTCAGAGAAGGAATGGAAGTTATCGAATGCGGTATAAATGAGATAGACGGCTTTTTTGAAAGCATAAACGAAACCTTGCAAGAACAGGGATACAGCATCGATACCCTCGATAAAGCTATAGATGATATTGAAGCGGGTCTTGCCCTTATTGATGAATATTCCAAAGAAATCGAAAAAGGATATGACCAGCTTTCCGAAGCCCAGAAAATGATAAATGAAGGCAAGGATGCTCTTGCCCAGGGCGAAGCGGAAGCGGCAAAACAGTTTGCTGAAGCAGAAAACACTATTTCGGACGGAGCGGCAAAACTTTCTGCATCGTCTGCGCAGATAAAAGCGGCAGAAACCGAACTTGAAGCAGGCAGAGAACAAATAGACGCCGCCCTTGAAGAAGCAATCAAAGCCGCTGACGTAAGCGGAATGATCAACCTCGAAATGGTTGCAACAATTTTCTATGCCCAGCATTTCGAAATGCCTGCCGGATATGTAAAAGACGGAGAAAATTCCGTTCTTGTAAGAGTCGGAGATAAATATGACAACGTTGACGATATCGGTGATATGGTCCTTTTTGATATGGGCATAGACGGAATGGAAGCCGTAATCCTTTCCGACGTTGCGGAAATCAATTATACGGATAACTCCGGAGAAACTTATGCAAGCGTAAACGGAAAAAGAGGCGTTATTATTTCCTTTACGAAACAGTCCAACTATGCAACTGCAGATGTTTCCGAAGCTCTTCAGGAAAGATTTGATGAACTTGAGGAAAAATATGAAGGTCTCGAATTTTCTCCTCTTATGGACCAGGGAGATTATATAGATATTATCATCAGCTCCGTTCTTGAAAACATGGTAATCGGTGCGGTGCTTGCAATAATAATTCTTGCTGTATTCTTAAAAGACATAAAACCGACTTTCATGGTCGCTTTGAGTATTCCGATAAGCGTTGTTTTCGCAATTGTTCTTATGTATTTTTCCGGGGTTACCCTTAACGTAATTTCCCTTGCGGGTCTTGCGGCAGGTATAGGAATGCTTGTGGATAACTCCATAGTAGTTATCGAAAATATATACCGCTTAAGAAGCCTTGGACTTTCGCCGGTGAAATCGGCGGTTTCCGGTGCTTCCCAGGTTTCGGGAGCAATCACTTCTTCGACCCTTACCACCGTATGCGTTTTTCTTCCGATTGTTTTTGTCCAGGGCCTTACAAAACAGCTTTTTAAGGATATGGCTCTTACGATTGCATACTCGCTGCTTGCAAGCCTTGTAATCGCTCTTACGGTAATTCCTGCAATGGCTCCGGCTGTTCTTAAAAATGTAAAAAATACCGCAAAAGAAGAAAGCAAGGGTATGAAAAACTACGGAAAAGTAGTGCTTTTTGCTCTCAAGCACAAAGTGCTCGTTCTTGCTCTTGCAGTAATTCTTTTGGTATCAAGCGCAGTTGTCTGCGTAAGCAGAGGATTTATCTTTATGCCGCAGATGGAATCGAACCAGCTTACAGTGAATATTTCCATGAATGAAGGTTCGGATCTGGAAGACACATCTTCTCTCTGTGACAACATTACAAGAGAAATAAAAATGATAAAAGGCGTCGATACCGTCGGAACCATGCTTTCCGGAGGAATGGCAAGCATGGTAGGAATGTCCGGCGGAGAAGCGGACGTAACTTCAGCAATAATGTATATTATTCTGAATGAGGAAGGCGAGAAAAACGCTTCCGTAATAACTGAAAAAATCAAAACCATTGCAGAAAAAAATTCCGATAAAGCGGAAATAGCTGTTTCCGGCGGAATGATGGATTCCATGAGCATGCTTACCGGAAGCGGAATAACCGTAAATGTTTACGGCGAAGACCTTGAAGATATAACTGCAACGGCTTCCGAAATTGGAGATATAATAAAAGAAGTTGACGGAGTGTCCTTTGTTTCTGCCGGTGAGGAAGAATCCGAACCCACTATCAATATTAGTGTAAACAAAGACGCAGCGATGAAAAAGGGTCTTACTGTTGCACAGATTTTCCAGGAAATTGCGGTAAATCTTACAAAAAGCGCAACTGCAGCCACTGTTGAAACAGAAAACGGCGATTATGATATAATCGTTATGTCTGAAAAGGCAGAGAACTTTACACGTAAAGATATCGAAAATTACGTGTTTGAAGTTACAAAACAGGACGGTTCCGTCGAAGAAGTTAAGCTTTCCGATATTGCGGAGATACTTGACGGCAAAACACTTTCAACAATCAACAGAAGCGCACAGAGAAGATACCTCAGCGTATCTGCGGGAATTGCAGAAGGGGAAAACGTTACCGTTGTTTCTGCAAAAGTACAGGAAGCTCTTGCGGGATATGAAGCTCCGGAAGGAATTGTATATGAATTTTCCGGAGAAAACGAAACGATTATGGAAGCAATTTGGGAACTTGTAAAGATGCTTGGAATCGGCGTTATTCTTGTATATCTCATAATGGTAGCCCAGTTCCAATCCCTTCGTTCACCGTTTATTGTAATGTTTACAATTCCTCTTGCGTTTACCGGAGCTTTCATCGCTCTTATTGCCTGGGGACTTGAAATAAGCGTTGTTGCAATGATCGGTCTTGTAATGCTTGTCGGTATCATCGTTAACAACGGTATAGTTTTGGTTGACTATATAAACCAGCTTCGCGAAGAAGGAATGCAAAGAAGAGAAGCGATTATCGAAGCGTCAAAAACAAGGGTACGTCCAATCTTTATGACTGCGCTTACAACAATTCTTGCCCTTATTCCGATTGCTTTTGGTATGGGATTCGGCGCAAGCCTTATCCAGCCGGTTGCGGTTTGCTGCATCGGCGGTCTCATTTATGCAACAGTAATGACCCTTGTAGTAATTCCTGTAATGTACGAAATGCTTTCAAGAAAGAAAATGAGAATCATCAAAAAAGAAGATCTTGAAATTTCGGAACTTTGATTTATAAAAAGCTTTTTTTATGCTAAAATTCAATCAGATGTTATTTATAAAAGGAGGATTTTTTATGGATTATAAAAATCTTGTAAAAGAAGCTCTTGCGGCAAGAGAAATGGCATATATTCCTTATTCCGGTTTTGCGGTTGGGGCAGCTCTTCTTACAAAAGACGGAAAAATATACCGCGGATGCAATATTGAAAATGCCGCATTTACCCCCACAAACTGCGCGGAAAGAACTGCATTTTTCAAAGCTGTCAGCGAAGGCGAAAAAGAATTTGCCGCAATTGCGGTTGTCGGCGGACCGAAAGGAAATCCTCCTGTCGATTACTGCTATCCCTGCGGAGTTTGCCGCCAGGTAATGGCTGAATTCTGCAGCGACGATTTTGTTGTTGTCATAGGAAAAAGCGAGGAGGATTACAGAGTACATTCCCTCAGCGATATCCTTCCTTTCACCTTTAGAGAGCCGGACCTTCACAGATAATTTCAAAGGGCGGTGAACCTATGAGCAAAGAAGCGGTTGTTTATATTTTAAGGCTTATGGCGGAGCGCCTTATCGGTGCGGCTTTGTTCTGGATTGCCGCAGGAAGTTTCGATTTGCGCTCCGGAATTTTCTTTTCGATTTATATCCTTGTTGCGCTTGTTTCGGGAATTGTAATCTACCATAAAAATCCCGAAACCCTTGCGAGAAGGGGAAAAGTAAACACAAATTCTCCTAAGTGGGATAAAATCCTTCTTTCGCTTTTTTGGGTCTGCGCTTTTTTCCTTGTTTATTTTGCTGCAGGATTGACTGTTCCGCTTGGGAAAAAAATTGAATTCGATTTTATTGCCGGAATTATTATTTATTTGTTTTCAGCGTGGATAACGCTTAAAGCCATGCTTGAAAACACCTTTCTTGAATCTACCGCAAGGCTCCAGCCGGAAAGGAATCAGGTTGTTATAACAACCGGCCCATATTCCGTTGTACGCCATCCGACCTATTCTGCGGTTCTTCTCTGGTGCGCTGCCATAAGATGCATTTTCCCTTCGGCGGAAGTTCTGCTTCTTGCGCTTGCAATTGCGGCGGTGATAAGCATTAGGACTGAACTTGAAGACGATATGCTTATTGAAGGTCTTCCGGGATACAAAGAATATTCCAAAAAAGTAAAATACAGACTTATACCGTTTTTATGGTAACAAAAAATCCCGTGCTCAAAATGAGCACGGGATTTTTTTTCTGGAATCAGCCGCATCCGCAGGAACAAAAACCTATTTCGTCCGCTTCTTCAAGTTTCGGCGGAAAAAATTCGTTGGTGGGGAATTTGATGTGTTTAAAAACTTCGCAGGGGTCGTCGGTTGTGGTAACACATTCTTTTCCGGGAATACAGAAATCATAGGCGGGGATAAGCATTTGCACCCTTCTTTCAAGCTGAACAATCGTAAAAAGTCCAAGGGTAAGAAGAACTTTTCTTCCGCTTGCGGGAACTGCAAAATTTCCGTTGAAGCAATTTGATACACATTCCGGGAAATTAAGTTCGCAGCAGCCGCAGTCGCATTCGCCGCAATCTGTCACCCGGCTTGAAAGAACGATCGGGCTAACGGCCTGAACAACGGCTCTCGGGTTGTCGGAAACATTTCCGTTTCCGCCGAAAGGCATTTCGGAACTGAAAACTTTTACGTTTCCTTCGCTTCCGTAAAGGATAACTTTTTTAGAAAAAAACGCAACTCCCATAACATTATCCGCGGTGGAAACAGGGGTATAGTATGCCGCAAGGTTGACAAGGAAATAGAAAGTCATATCAACGGAATAGAATCCGCGATTGAACGGAATCGGTTCAACCTCGAGAAACACATTAAGTACTTCAACGCTTTTGGCTTTTACGGAAAGCGCTCTGTCAATTTTTGCCTGTTCGGTTTCGGTAAAATATACCTGAAGATCCTCGAGGCAATCTTTGTCTGAGCATGAATCATATATTCTTCCGGCGTCAATGCAAACTGCCTCCTTAAAGGCATTGCTGTTCGTTTTTTGCTCTGCCATAAAAATCCTCCTGTCATAGTGATAAAAGCTGCTTCTTAAATTAAAAAGAGGCATACTCAATATATCTTATGACAGGAAAAAAATTTTGTTAACTTTATAATATCATATCGTTTATAATATCCGCCGTATGTACCGGGTGAACACCTTTTTCTGCAAAAAGTTTTGCAAGTTCGGTGGTTTCTTCTTCGTTTTTATTCCACGTCAAAACTTTTTCGAAAAAATCTCCGCCTTGAACAAAAGATTCAATATAAAAACAATTTTTATCTTCGCATACATAATATTTTATGTCGATTTTTCTGTTAAGTTCTTTTGCAGCCGAAAAAACAGCTTTGTAATTCATAATATAAAACCTCCTCCGGTTTGACCTTTGATTTGATTATATTCCAAAAACCAAGGCCAAATCCAGCGGTAAAAAATGACTATTACAAAAAAGAATAAAAAATGCGTGCCAAAGGCACGCATTTTTTATTCTATCTGATTTTTCTTCCTTCAAGGTAATAACGTTTTTCAAAAGGATGTCCCATTGCAAAACTTTTCCGGACAAAAACCGTATTGTTTTTAATAACATCAAAAACGCTGTCCCGGTTAAATTCCCTGTAGCAAAAAGCGATGCAGCCGGGTTCTTTTCCAAGTTTTTCACAAGTGTCGGCATCATGGACGTATTCGATGCTTGCTTCCGGGTGTCCTTCGAGCCAGCGGTCCAGAATCGGTTGTAATTCCTGAAGAGAAGGAAGGCTTGAAAGATCAAGCCCCATTTCCAAAAGCGCTTTTTCGGGGTTGGAAACGCCCGAGAGAAGCCTGTTCATACATTCATAAGGCATTGCGGGATCATAAAGATTTATGATTTCGGCAAGGCAAAATCTTGCCGGGTGATTTTTTTGTTCTTCGGGGGGAAGATTCTTTTTTATTTCTTCCCAATAGCATTTTGCCGTTGCAAAGGAATGATTTCCGTCGCCCATTGCGAAGGAAAAAGTTCCGCCGTTTTCTATAAAAATTTCTTCAAGAATATCGGCAATTTTTTGATAAAGCTCCTCGCTTTCGATTTTTGTTCCCTTAATATGTCCACCGCCTTCCATTAAATCAAAATCATAAATTTTAGGAAGAGGGGAACATTCATTTCTGAGCATGCTCATAAATTTATCTTGTTTATCAACGATGAGCATAAGCACATGAGGAAGTTCGAGGGCAGCCTGTTTTCTGATTTCGACCCTCGGAGCAACTCTTGTTATATCGGTTTTTTCTGTTACCTTGATTAAACTGTCGGTTCCGGGGTTGTAATCATATTTTTCAAGGTCAAAAGCCGCAACAAGACCGAATCTGGTGCCGTCTGGAGTGTTTCTTTCTGTAAAAATAAAACCTTCGCCGATTTCTTCGAGAATTCCGTCGGAAAGATATTTTTCCATTGTATCTGCGCGTTTTTTATAATCTCTGTCGCCGGAAAGAAGCCATGCTTCCGGAAGGGTCATATGAAGGGTGGAAGGGGCGTCTCCGACGTAATTTTTAACTCTTTCCCAATAATCCGGCTGTGCCGCATATTGGTCGCAGGCAAGCACGGCATATTTTGAATAATCGGTTCCGGGTTTCGGTAAAAGAATGTTGGGGATTTTTACGCCGAGTTTTTCAAGCTTTTCTAAATAGTTCATAAATGAACCTCCTGAAAAAAGAAGGCGGAACCGAAGTTCCGCCGCAAATTTTAATTATCAAAGAACACGGACGCGAAGAACGCCGTCAATTTCTTTAAGCTGTTCAACAAGTTCGTCGGTAACGTCTTCGTCGAAATCAAGAATGGTATATGCAACGCTGTCGCGGGATTTGTTTACAAGGTTTTCAATGTTAAGTCCTGCGGCGGCAACTTTTTCGGTAATGGTACCGAGCATACCGGGTTTATTGTGGTTTATAAGGGTGATTCTTGCGCCTGCGGCTCTTGGGAAGGAAACTGCCGGAAGGTTGACGGAGTTCACGATGTTTCCGTTTTCAAGGTAATCCATAATCTGTTTTGCGGCCATTTTGGCGCAGTTTTCGTCTGCTTCGGGAGTACCTGCTCCAAGATGAGGGGTTGCAAAAACGTTTTTGAGTTCAAGCTGTTCCGCAGTGGGAAAGTCGGTTGCATAAGCTTTGACTTTTCCGCTTTTAAGAGCTTCAACAACGGCTTCATTGTTTATGACCGGGCCGCGGGCATAGTTTATAAGATATACGCCGGGTTTCATCATCTCGAACTGTGCCGTATTGATATAATCCCTTGTTTCGTCGGTAAGCGGAACGTGGATAGTGATGTAATCGCAGGTTTTATAAATTTCATCAACGTCGTTGGTAAAGTTGAGATATGCACGAAGTTCTTTTTTTCTTGCGGGAAGGAGATAGGGGTCATATCCAATAACGTCCATACCGAGGTCGCTGCAGGCTTTTGCCATTCTGGAACCGATGGAACCAACGCCGATAATACCGATTTTTTTACCCATGATTTCCGGTCCGCGGAAAGCTTCTTTGCCTTTTTCAACTTCTTTTCCGGGTTCGGTAGTGTTAAGACCTTTCACCCATGCGGAAGCCGCTTCGACGTTTCTGGAAATCATAACGATTGCGGCAATGGTAAGTTCTTTAACTGCGTTTGCGTTGCCGCCGGGGGTATTGAAAACAACAACGCCTTCTTCGGTAAGGCGGTCAACCGGAATTGTGTTAACTCCGGCGCCGACGCGGACGATTGCTTTAAGATTTTTGCCCATATCAACATTATGAAGAGGGGCAGAATGTACCATTATTGCGTCCGGCTGGTCAAGAATGTCGGTAATAATATATTTTTCCTTGCTGTACATATCAAGTCCGGCCTGGCCGATTTTATTGTAAGTATTTATAGTAAACATAGAATGATCTCCTTAAATATAAAAGATTATTCCCTGTATCCTTTTTCAAAATCCACCATGCACTGTGCAAGAGTTTCAACGCCTTCAATGGGCATTCCGTTATATATGGAAGCCCTGATTCCTCCGACGGAACGGTAACCCGCAAGGCTTATCATTCCGCGTCCTTTTGCCATTTCGAGGAATGCTTTGGTGGTTTCTTCATCGGGAAGGGAGAAAGTTACGTTCATAATGGAACGGCAGTCTTTATCTGCAATGCCTTTATAAAGTTTGGAACTGTCGATAACGTCATAAAGAATCTTTGATTTTTTTTCATTGAGTTTCTGCATTTCGGAAACTCCGCCCTGTTCTTCAACCCATTTGTAAACAAGCCCGCACATATAAATTGCAAAAGTCGGCGGTGTGTTTAGCATGGAACCGGTTTTGTCCATGGTTTCATAACGGAGAAGAGAAGGCACAATTGGGTCGATATCCGGAAGAACGCTTCCGCGCTTGAAAATTGCAACGGCAACTCCGGCAGGACCCATGTTTTTCTGTGCGCCGGCATAAACAAGAGCGTAATCTTTAACGTCGATTTCCGTTCCGAGTATGCCGGAAGTCCAGTCGCCAATAAGGGGAGTTTCGCCGTGTTCCGGAAGCTTGCGGTACATTGTTCCGCTTGTGGTGTTGTTTCCGGTTATATGAAGATATGCGGTTCCAGGAAGAATCATGTCCTCGGTTATTTCCGGAACAGAAGTTTTTGTATCAACTATTTTATATGCGTCGCACCATCTGGAAGCTTCTTCAAAAGCTTTTTTTGAAAAAACCCCGTTTACTGCATGGGCAGCTTTCTGTCCTTGGCGTGCATAGTTCATTGCGACCATTGAAAACTGCATTGTTGCGCCGCCCTGGCAAAAAACAACAGCGTAATCGTCCGGTATATTCATTATACGGCGAAGGGTTGCTTCTGTTTCTTCGATTATTTCTTCGTAAGGGCGAGATCGATGGCTCATTTCCATCACACTGCAGCCTGCGCCGGGATAGCAAAGAAAATCGCGCTGTGCCTGTTCAAGAACAGAAAGCGGAAGAGCGGCCGGGCCTGCTGAAAAATTGAATAATCTTTCCATAAGCTTTTTTAACACCTCCGAAAAAATAATAATTGAACTTATAATAATCACTTTTTTATTATATTTCAAGCATATTATACTATATTTGTAGGAAATACCGAAAAAGTGGAGAATATTTATTCACATTCACAACAAGTTTTTAGTGTTTTGCAAAAATACAGTTGTTTTTCACAGAAAAACGATATTGAGAAAATTTATCCGATGTGATATTATAAAAACAGAAAAGGGGGAGAGGATTTTATGCCGAAGAAAAATTCCCGCAACACAAAAAGCAAAATTGTCGATGCGGCATGGCGCCTTTTTTATGAACAGGGCTATGACGATACGACCGTTGAGGATATAATCGAAGAATCCGGAACATCGAAAGGATCGTTCTATCATTATTTTGCCGGAAAGGATGCTTTGCTCAGCTCGCTTTCTTATCTTTTCGATGAAAAATATGAAGAAATCGAATCTGAAATCGATCCGGAAATGGGCGCTTTTGAAAAGCTTATGTATTATAATGAACAACTTTTCGGAATGATAGAAAACCGAATTTCAATCGATCTTCTTGCAAGGCTTTATTCTTCCCAGCTTATTACAAAAAGCGAAAAGCATCTTTTAGACCGCAGCCGCACTTATTATAAACTTCTTCGCCTTACGATAAAAAAAGGTCAGGAAAACGGAGAACTCCGGGAAGACGTTACCACCGGCGAAATTGTAAAAGCCTATGCCCTTTGCGAAAGGGCTCTTCTCTATGATTGGTGCATCTGCAACGGTGAATATGCTCTTCGTGAATATTCAAAACGCATGATGCCGATTTTTATGAGCGAATTCAGAAAAAAATGAGCAAATCCCGCGGAAAACCGCGGGATTTTTTTATATTTGATGCAACAAAAACCAATTATTTTTGCACTATATAATTGGAGGTGATTTTATGAAAAAACTTTGCTTTGTTTTGGTTTTTGCTTTGATTTTTTGTTCCTGCGGAAAAGAACCGCAAATTGAAGATTTCCAAAAAGGACTTGAGCAAAATTTTTCCAAAGAATACAGCGAAATCAATTCCGAAGATGATGAAGATATGTCGTATATTAATGGATGGACACCGGATTTTAAACCTTCGGATTTTGAAACCTATGAGGAATATGAAAAAGCTTTTCTTGATGAATTTGTAAAACATCTTGAACCTTCCGAATATTTTGAAACGGAAAAAGAATACCCTGCGGTTATTCTTGAAATTTTTAATTTGATTATGGAGGAAGAAACAGTAGAGTTCCTTAAATGCGAAGAACTTAGAAAAATAGAAGTTTCAGGTGACGAAAACGAGTTTTTTGTATCTTATTTGTACCTTGGGAAAAAGGGTTCTACCGAGGGACTTAATGTTAGAATTCGTAAGATTGAGGATGGAAAATATGGCTTGTTAGGTCGTGGAGGCGGCCCTTTGGGATATGGATTAGAAAGTACAGAACTTACTCTTGAAGATATATTATAAGTGAAGATAAAGCAATCCCACCAAAAATAATCCCGATATTTTGTAACTAATGTAGAAACCCGCGGAACGCCGCGGGTTTCTCTTTCTGTTAAAATGCCAGTTTACATCTTGACAAATTTCAGTTATTATATATAATAGTGAAATTCTGACAGGAGTGTTTTTTGATATATGGATAAACATGTTAAAAGAATCGGTATTCTTACTTCCGGCGGCGATGCTCCCGGTATGAACGCTGTAATCCGTTCTGTCGTACGTACCGCAGCAAGCAAGGGAATTGAATGTGTTGGTATCAGAAGGGGTTACAACGGCCTTATAACCGGCGATATAATCCGCCTTGATTCCGACAGCGTTTCAAGAATTATCAACAGAGGCGGCACAATGCTTTATACCGCAAGAAGCGAAGAATTCATGACCGAAATCGGCCAGAACAAAGCTGCCGCAACCTGCAAACAATTTGGCCTTGACGGAATCGTTGCCGTTGGCGGCGACGGAACTTTCCGCGGACTTTATGCTCTTTCTAAACACGGAATTTCCGTTGTAGGTATTCCCGCAACTATCGATAACGATATCAGCTGCACCGATTACTGCCTTGGTTATGATACCGCGGCAAACACAGCTGTTGAAGCTATCGACCGTCTTCGCGATACAATGCAGTCCCATGACCGCTGCTCTGTTGTTGAAGTAATGGGTCACAGAGCGGGTCATCTTGCTCTTTATGTCGGTCTTGCAACTTCCGCAACAGCTGTTCTTGTTCCGGAAAAAGAATTTGATTTCGAAAACGATATCGTTGAAAATATCAGAAAAGCAAGACTTAACGGAAAAACCCATTTTATGATAATCATGGCCGAAGGCGTTGGTAAAGCAACAAAGATGGGCGAACGTATCGCAGATGAACTTGCGCTTGATACCAGAGTTACAATTCTTGGTCATATCCAGCGCGGAGGCAGCCCCACCGCGCGCGACAGAGTTACCGCTGCATCCATGGGTTATGAAGCAGTAAAGGCTCTTGCCGAAGGAAAAACTAACCGCGTAATCCGTTCTGTTTCCGGTAAGTTTGAAGATATCGATATAGTTGAAGCTCTCAATATGAAAAAAGGCCTTGACGAAGAACAATATGAAGTTCTCGAAGCGATGACCGGTATTTATCATTAAAATAAAAAAAGCAGCCTTTTCGGCTGCTTTTTTTATTTTATATAGTGAATTTTTTTCTCGCTGAACTGGTCCCTTGCTTCAGGTTCCTCAGCCGGGTGACCAATATGAATAATATTAAGTGGCACAATTTTTTCAGGAAGCGAAAGAGCTTCGCGCACGTTCTTTTCTGCGGTTTTCATCGGGTGAACGCCGCACCAGACAGCACCTAGCCCAAGATCCGTTGACCGGAGAAGAATGTTTTCGGTTGCGGCGCTGCAATCCTGTATCCAGAAAGGAGAAAGCTGCAACGGAAGCGCTTTGGATAAATTTCCGCAAACAACTATTGCAAGGGGAGAGGTTATTTTTGAATATCTTGCAGCCTTGCGGAGTTTTTCAAGAACTTCCGGATTGGTGACAACATAAAACTCCCATGGAGTTCTGTTGCAGGCAGAAGGCCCGCTCATGGCGGCATGAAGAAGTTCTGAAATGTCGTTTTCAGAAACCGCTTCATCGGTAAATTTTCTTATGCTTCGTCTTTTAAGCAATGCATTTTTAAGTTCCATAAAAACGACCTTTCAGTAATAAACTTTTTTGAGCACGAATTTTCCGGTTACCGGATCTTTATTTTCATAATCCGCAAATACTGCTGCTTTTTCGCTTTCCAAAAGGGAAAAACCGCGTTTTATTCCGGGTTTGCGTCTGTTTTCTTCTTCGGATTCTATTGCAAGGCGGATTTTTTTAATTTCCGGGTCGGTTACCTTGAGCACAGCCGGAAGTTTTCCGGAAGAGTTTGAGCAAAGTCTGTCGCAAATCATTTTATCCTTGAGCACGGAAGGTTCAATGCCTTCAAGTTTTGAAAGATATCCGAAAGCCATTTCTGTATAATCATCAAGGGAAACAAGCGGTTTTGAATGTTCTGCAACATAAATGCCGAATTTTTTGAAAAATTCAAACGGTGAAAGACCAGTGCTTTCAAGAACATAATCAACAGTTCCGATAAATCTTCCGCTGTTGCAAAGTCTTTCAAGGGCATCTTCAATTTTATGAAGAAGCAAAAGGTCGTTTTCATCGGTCCACTGGGTGGAAATTACTTCGTAAGGCGGTTCCTTTGAAAAAATGCAGGGATATTTTTCGGAATCTTCACGCATTTGAGCACCGTGCAGAAGTTTTAGAAATCCAAGTTGGAGCATATTTGACCGAAGATTGTATCCGATATCAAAACTTCGTTCAAAGCTTTCCAAATCTTCGAAAGGAAGTCCGGCGATAAGGTCGATATGAATATGAAGGTTTCCGGGGGAAAGAAGTTTTTTGATATTTTGAATAAGCTTTTCTGTGTTGGTTTTACGGTTTATATATGCAAGAGTTTTTTCGTTAAAACTTTGCATTCCGATTTCAAGCTGAATGGAACCTTTCGGTGCGGAATTAAGAATTTCGATAGATTCATCGTCAAGAATATCTCCGGCAATTTCAAAATGGAAGCATACGTTTTTGGGAATACCTTTTCCGTGTTCGTCGATAACAAATCTCCAAAGTTCTTTTGCTCTTGCTTTGTTTGCATTAAAAGTTCTGTCAACAAGTTTAACTGTCTGGGTTCCGCTTTTCGCAAGTAAAAGCATTTCGCTTTTTGCTCTTTCGATATCAAAAAAGCGGACTGAGCCGCATCTTCCGGAAAGGCAGAAAGCGCAGGAATAGGGGCATCCGCGGCTTGTTTCAAGGTATGTTATTCTTCCTTTAAGCGATTCAAAATATTTTTCACAATAGGGAGAAGGCGGTTCGCCTTCCATAACATAAGGTTCACTGATAATTATTTTTCCGTCTTTTCGATAACAAAGACCGGGAATCGGTTTAACGCTGCCGGATTTTATAAAATCGCAAAGACAGGCAAAGGGATATTCTCCTTCGCCGGAAATAATATAATCGCACCAGGAACATTCTTTAAGAACATCTTTCGGGTTGTACGAAACTTCCGGTCCGCCAAGAACAACAATGCTTTCCGGAAGAAAATTTTTAAGCATCTCACCGAGTGTTTTGACCGGATTGATGTTCCAAATATAGCAGGAAAGACCGATAAGGTCCGGTTTTTCGGCGGCGATCCGTTCAAAAACTTTTTCGATAGGTTCGTTGATAGTTCCTTCAATAACCTTACAATTATATTCTTCGGAAGAATAGGTTTTCAAGCCGGCATAAAGACACCAGGGCGAAAGAGGATAATGTACATATTTTGATGCAAGAGAACAAAGAACGATTTTGTTTAAATTGTCCGTATTTATGCCCTTCTTTCAAATAACACTTGAAAATACATTTATATGTGATAAAATAAATTGAATAAATATGTATTAATATTATAACAGATTAATTTTAAATGTAAATAAGCGAGGTGTTCGGTTTGCCGCAGATATTTTATTGCGATATGAAAAATTTTGAACATCTCTACGAGGAATGTATTTTTCTTTTGCCGGAAAAAAGAAAAGAAAAAGCGGAGCGTATTATAAATAAAAACGAAGCTCTTCTTTCTGCAGTTTCGGGGCTTATGATAAAAAAAGTTCTTGGTATAACGGATGACGATTTGATTTTTTATAACGAACACGGAAAACCGTTTTTGAAAAAAGGTCCGTTCTTCAATGTTTCTCACAGCAGAAGATATGCGGTTCTCGCTGTTTCGGAAGATGAAATCGGAATTGACGTTGAAATGCACCAAAACCCGAACGAAAGGCTTATGGAACGTTGTTTTACAGAGGATGAAAAAGCTTTTGCAAAACTGAGCACGGAAAAATTCTTAAGAATATGGACGGCAAAAGAAGCGGTGCTCAAATTTCTAGGAACGGGTTTTTCCTTTTCGTCGAAAAATTTTTCAGTTCTTCCGCTTTCGGAAGAACATGAAATAAAAGGCAGAAAAATGCGTTTTTTCTGCGGAAATATTAACGAAGCGCCTTTTACTGCCGCTTTTTGCGGAAAAGACGATGATTTTAAAATTTTGGAATTCCAACCGGAAGACCTTATATATTGAGAGGTTTTTTATGAAAACAGAAAGATGCTTTCCAAAAGCAACAATAACAAAAAAGGGCGAAAACTGGGTGTCTGGGGGACATCCATGGATATACGATGCCGAAGTTATAAAAATCGAAGGTGAATACGAAAACGGTTCTCTTGTTGATGCCGTTTCCGAAAAAGGAAAATACATAGGCACCGGTTTTGTAAGCACCGAAAGCAAAATAAGGATCCGCCTTGTTTCAAAAAATGCAAACGATAAATTCGACTATGACTTTTGGAAAAGAAGAGTAAAATATGCATGGGATTACCGAAAAACCGTAATGGGCGAAGATATCGGCTGCTGCCGTCTTATTTTTGGTGAAGCGGACCAGTTCCCGGGTCTGACAGTTGATAAATTCGGCAATATCCTTGTTACACAATGCCTTTCAATAGGAATGGAAAAAATAAAAAACATTGTTTTTTCTGCTCTTTATGAAGTGCTTTTGGAAGACGGACAAGCTGTTCGCGGAATTTACGAACGCAACGATGTTGCAATCCGTAAACTGGAAGGAATGAAAGAAAACAAAGGCTGGTATCCGCTTGAAGGAGTTGAAATTCCCGATTCAACCGAAACAGAAATTATCGAAAACGGAATAAAATACAGCGTTGATTTTGAAAACGGCCAGAAAACCGGATTTTTCCTTGACCAAAAATATAACCGTCTTGCTGTTTCAAAAATTGCAAAAGGGAAGAGAGTTCTAGATTGCTTCACTCATACCGGTTCCTTTGCGCTCAATGCCGCCAAAGGCGGCGCAAACTATGTTTGCGCTGTGGATATCTCCGAATCTGCAATTGAAATGGCAAAGCGCAACGCAGAGCAGAACGGCCTTACGGATGTTATGGAATTTCGTGTTGCCGATGTTTTCGACCTGCTTACCAATCTTGATAATAAAGCGGAAAAATTTGATTTTATAATCCTTGATCCTCCGGCTTTTACAAAATCCAGAAAAACCGTTGACAGCGCTTTTAAAGGTTATAAAGACATCAACCTTAGAGCTATGAAGCTTCTTCCGCGGGGCGGATATTTTGCAACGGCTTCCTGTTCACATTTTATGCCGGACGAGCTTTTTGTAAAAATGCTCAGAAGCGCCGCAAAAGATGCGGGAATTGAGCTTCGCCAAATAGAAGCAAGACAGCAATCTCCGGACCACCCAATACTTTGGAACGTTCCTGAAACTGATTATCTTAAATTCTATATTTTCCAGGTTATCTGACCACTAAGGAGATAAATTATGGATAACACAAAACCTGTTTTTAAATTCATCAAGGAATATGGGCTTCTTACAATAGCATCGCTTCTTCTCATCGTAAGCACATGGCTTTTTAAATACCCCAACAACTTTACTTTCGGCGGTATAACCGGTCTTTCGATTGTTTTAAGCCGTGTTTTCCAAGTTCCCGCAAGTACCCTTAACCTTGCAATGAACGCAGTTCTTCTGATAATCGGATTCATTGTCCTCGGAAAAGTTTTTGCCGGAAAAACCCTTTATGTAACAATTCTTTCAACTGTGGGGCTTTCAGTACTTGATAAAATAAAACCCATAACCGAACCTCTTACAGATGAACCGGTAATCGAACTTCTTTTTGCCGTTGCAATCCCTGCGGTTGCTTCCGCAATCCTTTTCAATATGGATGCTTCCAGCGGCGGTACCGATATTGTTGCAATGCTTCTCAAAAAATATACGACTATGGAAATCGGTACAGCGATTTTTGCGGTTGACATTTTGATAACCCTAAGCGCGTTCCTCGTTTTCGATTTCGAAACTGGTCTTTATTCTATGACAGGTCTTTTTGCAAAGACCCTTATTATGGACGGCGCAATCGAAAATATGAATCTTTGCAAATACTTTACTATCATTACAACAAATCCGAAACCTATATGCGATTTTATCCATAACGAACTTCACAGAAGCGCAACAATTTATAAAGCAGAGGGAGCTTATTCCCATACCGAAAAAAACATTGTTCTTGTTGTTCTTAAAAGAAGCCAGGCGGTCCGTCTTCGCCGTTTTATAAAAGATGTTGAACCAACCGCCTTTATGATGATCACAAACAGCAGTGAAATCATCGGTAAAGGTTTCCGTGGATTTAACTGAAAGGAAAAATTTTTTGAAAAAACTTGTAAAAAGATATTTTTATCTTGTTTATATATTGATCGGAGCATTTATACTTGCTTTCGGAATGTATAATATCCATTCAAGAACAATTATCACCGAAGGCGGAATCTGGGGAATTGAACTTTTGCTCAACCATTGGTTCGGTCTTTCTCCTGCGGTAACTGCGCCGTTTCTTGACGGAACATGCTATTTTCTTGGTTTCGTTTTTCTGGGAAAAGAATTTATTCTTAAATCATTTGTGGGAACTTTGGGATATTCCGCATTTTATGCTGTTCTTGAACAGTTTCCGCCTCTTTTGCCGGATTTGAACCCATATCCGCTTGCTGCGGCAATTGTGGGCGCGGTTTTTGTTGGAATCGGCGCGGGAATCGTTGTTCGCCAGGGCGGAGCCTGCGCCGGCGATGATGCTCTTGCGCTTGCAATTTCAAAAAAATTAAAATGCAAAATCTCAACAGCGTATCTTTCAACGGATATGACGGTACTTTTGCTTTCTCTTACATATATTCCGTTTGTACAAATAGCATATTCGCTTGTAACGGTGCTTCTTTCCGGATGGATAATCGAAAAAGTACAGAATTGGAAGAAAAAATAACCTGTTGGTGCAGTTTTGTCATAGGATATGTGGTAAAATGTATTTATAAAGGAAAGGCGGTGCTTAAAAAAATGGAAGGCAGAACAAAAGGAAAACTTCTTTTTATTCTTGAAAGACTTAAAAAAACAGATGAACAGCACCCGGTAAATACAAACGAGCTGATTTCATATCTTAATGAAAAAGGGATCACTGCGGAAAGAAAATCCGTTGCAAGGGATATTGCCGCTCTTCGGGATGCGGGATATTCAATAATTCTTTGTGATGAATTCAAGCGCGGATATTATATGACTGACCAACTTTTTGAAGATTATGAACTTAAGATTATTGCAGATGCGGTTTCCGGCGCAAAATTCATCACTTACGAAGATTCCTCCTCGATAGTTGATAAGCTTTGCGAACTTGCAAGTCCAACCGGCGAGGAAATAATTAAAAACCACACTTTTATTGATGAAAAAATTAAATCAAAAAACAAAAAGGTGCGCTATAATATCGACAAAGTCATAACCGCAATTAAAAACGGAAAGCGCATCACATTCCAATATTTTGAGTTTGCGCCGGACGGAAAAATGCAGCTAAAGCGCGACGGACATGTTTATGAAATTTCGCCCTATTATCTTTGCTGGGATAACGACAGCTATTTTCTTATCGGCAACAGCAAAAGCCACGACCATCTTATCCATTTCCATGTGGAGATGATGACAAATGTTGAAATTATAAAAACTCCGATTCGCCCAAGAAACGAAATTGAAGAACTTCGGGGAAGTTTTTCAATAGGCGATTATCTTCGCAGAAGCGTCAATATGTATGGCGGCGAATCTGTAAAACTTGTTCTCGAATGTAATGAGAAAATTGCAAAAGATGTCCGAAATGAATTCGGAGAAGAAATAAGAACGGTTCCAATCGGTGAAAACCGTTTCAGAACCGAAGTTTATGCCGCTGAAGGCGAGGGACTTTTGCGCTGGATAATGCAGTTTTCTGCGGAAGATATTAAGGTCGTTTCGCCGGAAAATATACGGAAAAAAATAAAAAACAGAGCAAAAGAACTTTTTGATATTTATGAATGACGAAAAAATTTTTCAAAAAGCAAAAGCAGAATTTGAAATCTTTGGTTTTTCGGCGGATTCCATAGAAAAAATCCGGGAAAAGGACGGAATTGCACTTCTTCGAATAAAATCCGGAGAAAAAAGTTTTGTGCTGAAATATTTTGATAATGCGGATTTCCGAAGGGAGATCCGCATTTATGAAATTCTTGATGAAATCGGAATAGAAACGATAAAAATTTTCAAAAAAACAAAGAAAGCAATTTTAATGGATGATATTTCGGAAAGCAAAACTCTTCGCCTTGGAAAAAAAGAGGATATGTCCGATCCGGAAATTGCAAAGGCTCTTGCGATATGGTACAAAAAACTCCATACTGCAGGATATGAATATCTTGCGCTGCACAGTGAGCCATTTTATTCGGAAAATTCGGTAATAACAAGGGAAAACATCGCTTTTATAAAAGAAAAAACAGGAACAGAAAAGTTGTCTGTATGGAAAACCATAGATAGTAATTTTTATAAAATAAAAAATGAAATTGAAAGTATGAAAAAAACTTTCAATTACAACGATTTTTATTATACAAATCTTGTTGTGTCTAAAGACAAGAAAAAAGCTTTTATGTTTGATTATAATCTTTTCGGGAAAGGCCCGGCATATTCAGATATAAACAATGTCTGCTGGTCGCTTTCGGAAAAAGCCAAAAAAGCTTTTCTCCGGGAATATGGTAAAATCGACGAGCATGAAAAACTTACCGAAGAAATTGCAATGGTTCTTTCTTCGCTTTTCTTTGCCTGCAAAAGAGAGGAGTTTCCGGATTGGGGAAATGAACTTCTTGAAGAACTTGAAAACGGATTTGAAGATAAGCTTAACATTTTGCTTAAGTAAAAAAACGGAAGGGAACACCCCCTTCCGTTTTTTATATTGCCGTATTGCCAAGCCCGAAACTTATCGAAAGCGCTTCGTCAATTTTATTCATTGCTCCGTCGTCAAGATGCCCCATGTGTTCTTTAAGACGCTGTTTGTCAATGGTTCGTATCTGTTCAAGAAGAACGATTGAATCTTTTGCAAGCCCGCAATTTTGCGAAGAAACAGAAATGTGGGTAGGAAGCTTTGTTTTGTCTTTCTGACTTGTTATTGCTGCGGCAATAACAGTGGGGCTGAATTTGTTCCCAACGTCATTCTGAACAATAAGTACCGGACGGATACCGCCCTGTTCCGAACCGACAACAGGGCTTAAATCGGCATAATAAATATCTCCTCTTTTAACGGTCATTTTTATCACTCCGTAATTTATTTGCGAAGATATTATTGACGCGAAAAACGTTTGTTAAACATATTCGCATTCCATACTATTGATAAAATTAGTTATTCGTGATAATATATTAGAATAAGGATGATATCTGATTTTTTAAAGGCAGAAAGGAAGTTTCAATGCCCGAAATTAATTATATTGAAAAGGTAAAAAAAATCCTTTCGGAAAGAGAAGGGGAGCACACCGCTTATGTCCATACATACGGATGCCAGCAGAATTTTTCTGACGGCGAAAAGCTTGAAGGCCTTCTTGAACAGATGGGATATAAAATAGTTGATTCCGAAAAAGACGCGGAATTTGTTATTTTCAATACCTGCGCAATAAGGGAAAATGCAGAAAAACGAGTTTTCGGAAATGTAGGTATTCTTAAAAAAGCCCATGAAGAAAATTCGAATATGATAATTGCCGTTTGCGGATGTATGGTCCAGCAGGAACATATTGCAAAAAAATTCCGCCAAAGCTATCCGTTTGTTGATATTGTTTTCGGAACTCACGCGGCTCCAAGACTTCCGGAACTTGTTTATAAACATATCGTTGCAAACAAACGCCAGTTTGATATCGGCGAAGGTGAAGGCTGTATGGCGGAATATCTTCCGATACACCGGGACAATGATATGAAAGCAAATCTTCCGATTATGCATGGATGCGATAACTTTTGCACATACTGTGTAGTGCCTCTTGTTCGTGGAAGGGAAAAGAGCAGAGAACCGGAAAATATCCTTGCGGAAGCAAGAGAAATCGTCGCAGCAGGTTATAAAGAGATAACTTTGCTTGGCCAGAACGTAAACTCTTACGGAAAAGGGCTTGTAAAGGGAATGACCTTTGCAGAGCTTTTGCGCGAGGTAAATACAATTCCGGGAGATTTCCGCATAAAATTCATGACTTCCCATCCTAAAGATTGCACCAGAGAGCTTCTTGAAGCAATCCGCGATTGCGAAAAAGTTTGCAATTACATCCATCTTCCGGTGCAGAGCGGTTCGGACGACGTTCTTCGAAGGATGAACAGAAGATATACCGCGGAACATTATATGGAACTTGTTGATATGGCAAGGAAAATTATTCCCGACGTTACAATAACAAGCGACATTATCGTCGGTTTTCCCGGTGAAACCGAGAAAGATTTTGAAGCGACCATGGAACTTTCCAGAAAAGCAAGATGGAGCATGACCTACAGCTTTATCTATTCAAAACGAGAGGGAACAAAGGCCGCTGTTATGGAAGACCAGATTCCGCATGATGTTTCCTCAAACCGCTTTCAGCGTCTGCTTGATCTCCAGACTGAAATCAGCCACGAGATCAACGCCTCCTTTGTCGGAAAAACAACAACGGTTCTTTTCGATGACGAAGTTGATGTCGGCGAAGGATATATCAGCGGAAGAAGCTATGAAAACCTTGTGGTCCGCGTCCCCAGAAGCGATGTTAAAAAAGGTTTTGCAAAAGTATATTTAAAAGAGTCCCTCGGCTGGGCTCTTGACGGAGAAATTATTAAAACGGAGGAATAAATAAATGACTGTTATCGAAATGGCACGCGAACTCGGCAAAAAAATCCAGCAGGAGGAAAGCTATATTCTTCTCAACACTGCCCAGCAGGCTGTTGAAGAAGACGATGAACTCCAGGAAAAAATCGCCGAATTCAATATGAAAAGATATGAACTCACCCAGGAAATTACCAAAGCTGACCGCGACGACAAAAAAATCGAAGAACTCGACAAAGTTGTTCACGAGCTTTATGACGTTGCAACAAACCACGAAAAAATGGTTGCTTACAACAATGCACAGGACGAATTCAACGAAATGTTCGAATACGTTCTCCATATTATCCAGATGTCTGCAGCAGGCGATGACCCGGATACCATTGCAAGACCCGAACAGGGCGGTTGCTCCGGCGATTGCGGTTCCTGCGGCGGTTGCGGCTGATTTATAATTAAGGAGGAAATTTACAATGGACAAACAAGCTATCGCAAAATACCTTGACCACACTCTTCTTAAAGCTGACGCTACTCATGAGCAGCTCCGCGCTGTATGTGACGAAGCAAAAAAATACGGAGTTGCCGCAGTTTGCGTAAACTCCCTTAACGTTTACTTCGTACATAAAGAACTTAAAGGCACCGGAATTAAAACCTGCTCTGTTGTAGGTTTTCCTCTTGGAGCAATGGCTTCCGCCGCAAAAGCTTTTGAGGCTGCCTGTGCAATCGAAGACGGCGCAGAAGAAATCGATATGGTAATCGACATTGCTTCCGCAAAAGTCGGCGACTGGCGCCGTGTTGAGGACGATATCGCAACTGTTCACAGTGCTTGCGACGGAAGAGCAATTCTCAAGGTAATAATCGAAACCTGCCTTCTCACTGATGAAGAAAAAGTCGAAGCCTGCCTTGCCGCAAAACGCGCAGGCGCAGAGTTTGTAAAAACCTCCACCGGTTTTTCCACCGGCGGCGCAACGCCCGAAGATATCCGCCTTATGCGTGAAACTGTCGGCCCCGATATGGGCGTAAAAGCTTCCGGCGGCGTTAAAACCTTTGAAGCTGCATGTGCAATGATCGAAGCCGGTGCTTCGAGAATCGGTACTTCCAGCTCTTCCAGCATTTGCGATTGATTTATAAAAAGAAAAAGATCCCTGCCTTCCGGCAGGGACTTTTTTTATATAATATTAAGATCTTTCTTTTCCTGCGGTTTTATGACTGCTTTTCGGAGAGCTTCCATCCTTCTGTCAAGGTCGGCACCGATTTCGGCGCAAAGCGCAAGTTCTTTTGCCATTTCATCCGTATAAAGATAATCTTTTTTATAGTGTATCTGGTGTTCAAGGCTTGCCCAGCAATCCATAGCAAGAGTGCGAAATTGAATTTCAACTTTCATCATGCGTTTTTCCTTTGTAAGGAAAATAGGTATTTCGATTATAAGATGAAGACTTCTGTAACCGCTCGGTTTTGGGTTTTTTATGTAATCTTTCCTCTCAATAAGAGTTATGTCATCCTGGCTGAGAAGAGCTTCTGCAATAGTATAAACGTCGCTCGGGAAGGAACAGATAACACGAATCCCCGCAACGTCGTGAAGATGTTCTTCAATGTTGCTCATAGAAAGAGGATAGCCGTATTTTTTAAGCTTGTTGCGGATGCTGATTGGCCTTTTAAGGCGACTTTTTATATTTTCGATTGGGTTTCTGTCAAAGCGGAGAGAAAATTCCTCGTTGAGAACCTTGAATTTTGTTTCAACTTCCATAAGAGCGCAGCGGTAATATGCCATAAGCTTTGCATATTCATGGGCACGCTGGGCAATAAGATAATGTGCTTCTTCGCTTTCAAAAATCTGCTCGAACTCTTTTTCAAGTTCGCGTTCATTGGCAAATTGAGGGGACATGGGCGCAAATCCTTTCCAAGAAGTGTTTTGTCAACTTAAGTATAACATATATCTGTTAAAATATCTTGAAAAACCGGTAAATTCTTGTTGACATATCTTACAAAAATATCGGAAGTTTTTTGACATAAAAAAAGCCCCGCAAAGCGGGGCTTTAATTATTTACCTATTAAAGGAAAAGGGGAAGGAATACAACAGATACAATGGTCATGAGCTTGATAAGGATGTTAAGGGAAGGACCGGAAGTATCTTTGAAGGGGTCACCGACGGTATCGCCGACAACAGCAGCTTTGTGGGGTTCGGAACCTTTGCCGCCGTTATGACCGTTTTCAATGTATTTCTTTGCGTTATCCCAAGCACCGCCGGCGTTGGACATGGTGATTGCCATAAGAACACCGGTTACAAGAGCGCCTGCAAGAAGGCCGCCGAGTGCTTCGGTGCCAAGAATAAGACCAACAGCAATGGGGCAAACGATTGCGAGGATACCGGGAAGGAGCATTTCTTTAAGTGCAGCGCCGGTAGAAATATCTACGCAGGTTGCATAGTCGGGTTTCTGGGTTCCTTCCATAATGCCGGGGAACTCACGGAACTGACGGCGAACTTCTTCGATCATCTGGTTTGCTGCTTTACCAACAGAGTTCATGGTAAGAGCGGAGAAGAGCATGGTGAGCATACCGCCGATAAGAAGACCTGCTACAACGTTAGGATCAAGAAGGTCGATTTTATCAAGGTTTGCAATCTGGGAATAAGATACAAAGAGTGCAAGAGCGGTAAGAGCTGCGGAACCAACTGCAAAGCCTTTGCCGACTGCTGCGGTGGTGTTACCAACGGAGTCGAGAGTATCGGTGATTTCACGTACTTCTTCGGGAAGTTCGCTCATTTCTGCGATACCGCCTGCGTTATCGGAGATAGGACCGTAAGCGTCAACTGCGATAACGGTACCGGTGGTGGAAAGCATACCTACTGCTGCGATTGCAATGCCATAAAGACCAAAGATGTAATATGCACCAATGATGCCGATTGCAATAAGAAGAAGCGGGAAAACAGTGGAGGTAAGGCCGGTCGCAAAACCGCTGATAATGCAGGTTGCGGAACCGGTTTCACACTGTTTTGCAATTTCCTGAACGGGTTTGAAATCGCCGGAAGTGTAGAATTCGGTGATTTTACCGATTGCTACACCAACAACAAGGCCGATTGCAACAGCGATAAATGCTTTGATATCGCCGAAGAATGCAAAGCTGAGTGCAAGTGCTGCAACGATTACGATTGCGGAGCTGATATAAGTACCAAGGTTAAGCTGTTTTGCGGGGTTGCTGGTTTTTCCGTTAACAAAGAAAACAGAAATGATGGAAGCAACAATACCGATTGCAGCAAGAATAAGCGGGAAGAGGGAACCGTCAACCTGGCTTACTGCATCAATGGTAAGAGCAAGAGTAATGGTGGAAACGATGGAACCTACATAGGATTCGAAAAGGTCGGAACCCATACCTGCAACGTCACCAACGTTATCACCGACGTTATCTGCGATAACTGCGGGGTTTCTGGGGTCATCTTCAGGAATTCCTGCTTCAACTTTACCAACAAGGTCCGCACCGACGTCTGCTGCTTTGGTGTAGATACCGCCGCCGACACGTCCGAAAAGTGCAACGGAAGAAGCACCGAGACCAAAACCGGTAAGTACAGATGCGAATACTTCGCTTTCAAGAGCAAAGATTCCGCCGTTGGGGTTGCAGAGAATGTAGATTACGCTTACGCCGAGAAGACCAAGACCTACAACGCAAAGACCCATAACAGCACCGCCGCGGAATGCTACTTTAAGAGCAGCGGGCATACCGTTTTTGCTTGCGGCGTTGGTGGTGCGTACGTTTGCGTCGGTTGCGGTTTTCATGCCGATGAAGCCTGCAAGTACAGAGAAAATTGCACCTACAAGGAATGCGGCAGCGGAGAACCAGCTGATGAAGAAACCAATGATTACAAGAAGGGCTGCAACAAAAATTGCGACCATTTTGTATTCACGGCCAAGAAATGCCATTGCACCCTCACGGATATAACTGGCAATTTCTTTCATTCTGTCGTTGCCTTCGTCCTGGTTGCCGATCCAGCTTTTAAGCAAGAGAGCGACAACAAGAGAAACAGCAGCGATAACGGGAACAGCATAGAGAAGATTTTCCATAAGCTTTGTTCACTCCTGTTCGTGTTTCTTATTATGGGCAAAGCCCACTGTTGTATATCAACGTCTTATTATACATATTTTTATAATATTAAGTCAATAGAATATTCAAAAATTAGTACAAAAAAATTAAAAATTTATCACAAATTTGTCAAAACCACTTTTGAATTAAGTTATTAAAACTGACAAAACCGTTAATGAAAAATAAAATTTTTCATTAACGGTTTATCAAATCTGCACTATTGTGCCAATATTTTTTTTAGTTTCTCAATTAATTCAATTAATTTAAAACGGATTTCAATTCCGGTTCCTTCAATAAATTCTACATTACTGCCATATTTTTCAAAATCTTCTTCTGCGCCGGGAATACATAAAGCAGGATACATTACGCACCACCAGTTTTTGCCTTCTCCGGCACCGATTATAATTCTTACCGCATCATAATCTCCCGCCGGAAGGGTGAAACCTTCATAGCTTCGGGTTTCAAACCATGTTTCGGTAAGTTCGACTTGAACGCTGTAATCAAAACCCTCTTCCGCAATTGTTTTTTCTGCAATAGCTTTTATATCGTCGGCGGAATATTCTGCTGCGGCAACCGCTTCTGTCTTGCCGGTAACTTCCGCAAATAGTTCGCCGGTTGCTTCAAGAACCGCATCCCGGACTTTTATCTTAAGGTTCTGGTCCTCTTCGCTGTCCGAATTTGCGATTATATGAAGCCGAAGCGTTTCGGAACGAATTTCGTTTCCGGCGGCAATGGTGCGGTTCACATTTGAACTGAACAGGGTGAAAACAAGCCCGATAAGTAAAAGTGTTTCAAATCCTTTCATTTTTCTCCCGTGTTTATAGTATTCAGGTCTGTAAAAACTCATAAAAAAATCCGCCTTTGCTTTGTTGATGAAAAAAGCATTGGCGGAAATTTATGTTTTTATTCAGTCAGATATTTATAAAATCGATTTTGTTTCCGTTTTCTCTGATTACTTTCATAAGGTCCTCAAAAGTAAGCCAGACGGTGGATGTGTTCTGGTTTGGATGAACTCCGACACAGGGGTAATCTGTAAATTCTTTGTCAATGATGAACTCAACAGAAGCAGTCGTATCATTTATAACTCCGAGAGGGGAAACAGAACCTTTTGTAAGGCCGAGATATTTATCAAGCCTTTCAGCGGAACCGAAACTTACATGCTTGATGCCCAGTTCGTTCTGGATCGACTCGAGGTTTGTGTGTTTATCTCCAAAAACAAAAACAAGAAAATGTCGTTTTCCCTTGTTGTCCCGGAGGAAAAGGTTCTTTCCAACAACGCCTTTGTTGAAAATACCGAGGGAATCCATCTCTTCCATGGTATAAACGGCCGGGTGGTCAACGCGTTCATAGTTAATGCCGAGTTCGGCAAATCTTTCATAAACCGTGGCGCTTTTGTCGGTTTGTACGCCGTTTTTACAGGGCCTTGCAAGAAAAACAGAACTGTATTTTTCCGAAAGGACTTTTTTTGCCGCAACAGCTTTATAAACGGAATCGAAGATTCCGAAAACTGCGGTTCCGCTTCCGGTCATCATCGAACCGCAGGCACCGTTTCTGAGCATTTCGTTCTTAATTTCATCGATAACCGGGTTTTTAACGGTATGCTCAAGAACGTTGTGAAGATTATTGCAAAGTCCGTAAAGGTCGTTTCGTTCCAAAGACGAAAAAAGATTTGTTTTATTCGGATGCTCAAGGGCTGAAAGACCGTGCTCATCATAATATTTATAGCTTTCCGGTGTGCTCATGCTGAAATCCGGTTTTACTATAACGAGCCAGCAATCGGGCATTTCGGGAATCGGAGAAAGCTTTTCACCGATTCCCTCCGCAAACATTGTTCCGCCGAGAATAGAAAAAGGAACATCTGCGCCGCATTTTGCTCCAAGTTCACAAAGCTTTTCGACCGAAAGAGGTTCATCAAAAAGTTTGTTAAGTCCAAAAAGAACAGCAGCTGCGTCTGCGCTTCCGCCGGCCATTCCTGCTTCTTTGGGGATTCTCTTATCAATTTCAATTAAAGCACCGGAATCTTCTCCTGCTTCCTCAAAAAACAGTTTTGCGGCTTTAAAAGCAATGTTGGATTCGCCGGAAAGACTTTTGTCGCTGCATTTTACACAAATTTCAGAAGCTTTTGTAATTTTTATATAATCGAAAAGGTCAACGGTTTGCATTACGGATTCAATTTCGTGATATCCGTTTGGAAGTTTTCCGGTTATATCAAGAAAAAGATTTATCTTTGCGGGCGCTTTTATTCCAATGCTGTTCATTTTTTAAGCTCCTCAAGGAACTCTTTGATTCTTCTTGTGGCTTCCATAATGTGTTCAAGAGAATAGGAATAAGAAACACGGACAAAACCTTCGCCGGAAGAACCAAAGGCTCCGCCGGGAACGACTGCAACTTTTTTGCTGTGAAGAAGCTTTTCGCAAAATTCTTCGGAAGAAAGTCCCGTAGATTTTATGCAGGGGAAAACGTAAAATGCGCCTTCGGGGGTGAAACAGTCAAGCCCCATATCGTTGAAGGCTTTTACAAGAAAGCGCCTTCTCATGTCATATTGTTTTTTCATTTCCTCAACCTCGTTGTCGCAATCGCGCATTGCAACGACGGCGGCATACTGGCTTGTGGTAGGAGAACTCATTATTGCGTATTGGTGGATTTTAAGCATCTGCTGAATTATCGGAGAAGGTCCCGCAACATAACCAAGACGCCATCCGGTCATGGCATAGGCTTTTGAAAAACCGTTTACAATAATGGTGCGTTCTTTCATGCCTTCAATTTCAGCAATTGAAACATGACGTTTTCCGCCATAGGTGAGTTCGGCATAAATTTCATCGGAAAGAACCATGATGTCGGTTCCGCGAAGAACTTCGGCAATTTCTTCAAGATGTTCTTTCCTCATAACAGCGCCGGTGGGGTTGTTGGGGAAGGGAAGAACAAGAAGTTTTGTTTTCGGTGTAATAGCTGCGCGAAGTTCTTCTGCGGTAAGGCGGAAATCATTTTCGCGTTTTGTTTCGATAGTAACAACTTTTCCGCCGGCAAGACGACAGATTGGGTCATAACAAACGAAAGACGGAATGGGAAGAAGCATTTCGTCCCCATCGTCAATAAGAGCGCGGATCGTGAGATCTATTGCTTCGGAACCTCCGACAGTTATAAAAATATCGGTCGGTTTATAATCAAGATCAAATCTACGTTTAAGATATTTTGAAGCTTCCTGTCGGAGTTCAATAAGACCTGCGTTTGCAGTGTACCATGTTCTTCCTTTTTCAAGAGAATTGATACCCGCTTCGCGGATATGCCACGGGGTTTTGAAATCGGGTTCGCCAATGGTAAGAGCAATAACGTCTTCAACTTCCGCAGCAAGATCGAAAAATTTTCGGATTCCTGAAGGTTTTAATGTAGTTACCTTTTCGGAAAGCACGCTGCTGTAATCAATCAATATTCAGGTGCCTCCTCTCGTCCCTGATTTCATCGGTAAAGTTAAAGAAATGTTCTTTGTAACGTTTAAGAACAAAGTTTGTTGCGGTGGAAGTAACGGAATCAAGGGTTGCAAGGCGTTTGGAAACAAACATTGAAATATCTTTGAAGCTTTGTCCGCGGATAATTACGGAAAGATCATAGCTGGAACTGCTCATAAGCCACACAGTCTGAACTTCATCGAAACGCATGATTTCTGCGGCGATTTCGTCATAACCATGGTCGCGTTTCGGCTGAACTTTAAGTTCAATAACAGCAGTGCAGTCGTTGGGATCAATTTTTTCCCAGTTTACAAGAGCGTTATATCCTATGATAACGTGATTTTTTTCATATTCTTTAACCGCAGCAGCAATTTCTTCTTCGGATTTACCAAGAAGGGCAGAAAGCTGCTCGGTGGTAAGTTTTGCGTTCTGTTCAAGAAGTTTAAGAAGCGTATCCATAATTTTTCTCCTTTAACCAATATTTATAAAAACGGGTTTTCTTTTTTCAAAATAGCAATAATTTGAAAAACCTGCCTCATGAACAAGACTTATTCCTTCGCTCAAATCTGAACCGATTGAGGCACAGCTGTGCGAACCGGAACCTACCGTAACAAATTCTCCTCCAAGCTCCTTAAACATACGGAGATATCTTACCGGGGGGAGAATCATATTTAATTTTCCGCGAAGAGCGGAAGTGTTGACTTCAAGAGCTTTTCCGTCTTCGGCAAGTTTTTTTAAAATTGCTTCAATAACGTCGTCACAGTGACGAATGGAAAAATAAGGTGCAGATTCGCTGTTTAAATACCGCATTGGAAAAGTAAGCTGGCTTAAAACATCAAAATTATCCCATTTTGTTGTTTCGAAAAGAAGCTTATAATAGGATTCCAAAAGACGTATTATTTCGTTTTCGGAAAGTTCGGAATAATTTATACTGCTGATTTTTCTTCCGTCGGGATATTTTTTTACGGAAGTAAGAACCACATCGAAAGGGACATGGTTGATAATATTCTCCGCTTTTCCGAGATTATCCAAAGGCTGCCCGACTTCAATTCCGTTTAAAATAACAAGGGAATTTTCAAAAACGGAGCGAGCCTTATATACACAGTAAACAGATTCGCGGACTCTGTCGGAAAACTGCATCTCATCAAAACGATCGCAGTCGCAGCAATCCGTAACGGCAAAACCGAAAAGTCCGCGATGGACCGCCTGTTCACAAAGGCTCATCATTGAATCGACACCTCGGGGAGAACAGTCGCTGTGAACATGTCCGTCAAATCTTTTTTGATAATACATAAAGATCGCCCTCTTTCTATAATATTATATAATAGCACATATCGGAATTTTTGAAAAGATATGAAATGACAAAAAAAGCACCCTTTCGGGTGCTTTTCTGTCATTTTAAAAGGCTTTTGCCCTTCCATTTTTTCGAAGGCTCGATTCCGATTATTCCGCAGATTGTCGGAGCAACGTCAATAATGTTTGCGTTTTCAAATTTTTCTTCGTCAATTTCAAAATCTGTTTTGATGAAAAGCGGAATTGTCATGTCGATTGGGTCGTTTGTTCCGTGGGTGCAATCGTGGCCGCCGTGATCCGCAAGAACAATTACGGAGTAGTCTTCCGGAAGAACTGACATGATTTTTTCAATAAGACCGAAGGAATGATAAGCCGCCCTGTAATATTCTTCGGTGCCCCAGCCGATTTCATGGCCTATGCTGTCTGTGGTTTCAAGATAGAGGAAAGCAAAATCGGGCATATATTCGTTGATGAATTTTTCGCAGTTTTCTTCAAGAAGTTCGGTGGTTTTTCCGTGGGGAAAATATTCTTCGGAAACAAAGTGGCTGTAACAAACGGAATATGGAGCATAGAGATTTTTGAGCTCGCCCCAGCTGTAGAAAAACGCTGTGGATTTTACGTTATCCCGAAGCTGCTCAAAAAGTCCTTTGCGTTCTCCGGGAACAAAAACGTTGCCGGTAACACCGTGCTCATTCGGAGTTGCGCTGTGGAAAAGCGACATGTGGCAGGGAAGAGTCCAGGAAGGAAAAACCGTTTGAGCATGCGGATTATAGTACGAAATTCCTTTGAGTTTTTCGGCAAAGGGATGGCCGCATTTCTCAACTGCATCCGGTCTCATTCCGTCGCATAAAATCATAAGAACTTTGTCCGACATTGTTTACACCTCTTTTCAAACAGCATACTGGCTGTTGTAAATCTCGTAATAAAAACCTTTTTTTGCAAGAAGTTCCTCGTGCTTTCCGGTTTCAACGATTTCGCCGTTGTTGATAACAAGAATAAGGTCGGAATCAACGATTGTGGAAAGTCTGTGGGCAATTACAAAACAGGTTTTGCCTTCCATAAGTTTATCCATGGCCTTCTGGATAAGAATTTCAGTTCTTGTATCAACGTTTGAAGTGGCTTCATCAAGAATAAGAAGGCTGTGATTTGCAAGAAGAGCCCTTGCGATGGTAAGAAGCTGTTTCTGTCCGCCGGAAATATTTGTGGTATCGTCGCCTATTACCGTATCGTAACCGTTTGGAAGAGTGCGGATAAAATGGTCGCAATAAGCTTCATCGCAGGCGGTTATAATTTCTTCGAGTGTGGCGTCCGGTTTTCCGTAAGCAACGTTTTCGGCAACAGTTCCGCCGAAAAGCCATGTGTCCTGAAGAACCATTCCAAAAAGTCCTCGGACTTCTTCCCGGGAAATTTCTCCGATATCGTGTCCGTCAATGATGATTTTTCCGCTTTGCGGATCATAAAAACGCATAAGCAGGTTGACAATAGTGGTTTTTCCCGCACCGGTTGGTCCTACTATGGCAACGTTTTGGCCGTGTTTTATATCAAGATTAAGATTCTTAATAAGCGGTTTGTTTTCATCATAGGAAAAATCAATGTTTTCAAACCTTATGTCGCCAAGAATTTTTTCTTTTCCGAAAGAACCTTCATCAACTTTTTCTTCATCAAGGTCAAGAAGAGCAAAAACGCGTTGGGAAGAGGTTATTGCGCGCTGAACATCACCGAGTCCTTCGGCAATCTGTTCAAGAGGAGCGGCAATCTGTTTTGCAAAAAGAACAATGGTTACAATGGTTCCGACAGAAACCCCTTCGTTAAGAATGAGCCATCCGCCAAGAAGGTTTACGGCAATGTAGGCAAGGGAATTTGTAAAAGCAATGCAGGGACGTACGGCAGAAGAAATAAAAGTGGCTTTAACTTCGGAATCGCGCTGACGAAGGTTTATTTCTTCGTGGCGGCGCAAAGTTTCGTTCTCCCAGTTATAAGCTTTTGTAGTTGCATAGTTTGTATAGCTTTCCTCTACAATAGAATTGAGTTTTCCGGCTTCGGTAAATAAATCATGAAAGTGTTTTTCACTTATTGAAGAAATTTTTGCAGAAAGATATACGGAAATCGGGGTTATTACAAGAACTGCAAGGGAAAGTCTCCAATCTTCAAAGAACATCATGACAGTAATAACGATAATCTGGAGGAAACCCGTGGAAAGGGTTTCTATCATGGTATGGATAGAAGTTCCCATATGGGAAACATCGTCAGTCATGCGGCGAAGAATCTCGCCAACAGGTGTACAGTCAACAAACTTTACAGGCAAATGCTTTATCTTTTCGGAAATTTTTATACGGATATTGCAGGTAAAATAGCGGCTTACAACATTGTTGAGCAGATACATATTCGCAAGCTTTACAAGGCTGAGAAGAAGATAGATGATTCCGAGCGGAACAATTCCGTAAAGTATCATTCCCGAAAAATTATCGGTAACGAGAACCCCGGACCAGTAATCATAAAGCTGCTGAACAAGTTCACCAAGCATTTTCGGAGAAATTACAGTAAAAATTATCGAAAGAAGGCAAAGAAGACAGGAAAGAAGAAGCCATCCCCAAATCGGTTTTGCCTCCTCAAAAATGCGAAGCAACGCTTTTGCACGGCTTTGTTTGTTTTCGGCGATCATTTTGCACCTCCCGTCTGGGAAGCATAGATTTCCCGATAAATTTTACAGCGCTCAAGAAGTTCGGTATGTTTTCCGGAATCAACAAGTTTTCCGTTGTCCATAACAAGGATTAGATCGCTGTTCATCGCGGAAGTAACCCGCTGGGTAATTACAATTTGGGTTTTGCCTTCAGCTTTTTTAGCAAGCTTTGTACGGAGTTTGGATTCGGTAAGGAAATCCAGTGCGGAAAAACTGTCGTCAAAAATGTAGATCGGAGCATTTCTGATGACAGCTCTTGCAATTGAAAGACGCTGTTTCTGTCCGCCGGAAAGGTTTTTGCCGGATTGGTTAAGTTCGTGGTCAAAACCTTTTTCAAGGGAACGAACAAATTCGGAAAGTTCGGAAATTTCCGCCGCTTCAAGAATTTCTTCGTCTGAAGCATCCGGTTTTCCCATAAGAATATTATCTTTTATGGTTCCGGAATAAATCGATGAATTCTGAAGGACGCAGCTTATATTCCTGCGGACAGTTTTATGGCTAAGGGTATCGGTGCTCCTTTCGTCATAAATAACTTTTCCTTCGGTTGGCATGCGGAAGCAGAGCATAAGTGAAACAAGGGTGGATTTACCGCTTCCGGTTCCGCCGATTACAGAAACTTTCTGTCCCGGTTCGATTTTAAAAGAAATATTGCTGACGGCGGCTTCGGAAGCACCGTCATATTTAAAAGTAACGTTGTCGAAAACAACGCTTCCTGAAAATTCAATGGATTCTTCGGGAAGGTTATCGTCATATCCGTTTGCGGAAACAACTTCTCCGATTCGGTTTGCGGCAACTTTTGCATGGGGAATCATTACAATTACAAAAGCGGCGTTCATAATGCTTGTCATAACAAGGGTAACATATTGAATGACAGCAAAAATATCTCCGGCAGAAACTGCGCTCATGCCGTTTTCCATTCTGAATGCGCCGACATAAATTATAAGAATTACGGAAAAATTGAGAAGAAAAAGTGCGAGTGGAGCAATTACTCCCATGCTCACGTTGGATTTGATGATATTCATTGCCATCTTTCTTGTTGCTTCCGAAATTCTGTCGTGCTCATAATCTTCTTTGTCGAATGCGCGGATTACACGGATTCCGCGAAGACGTTCACGCATTATGTCATTCTGTTTGTCAATAAATTCGTCGGCAATTCGCCAAAGCGGTTCGATTTTTCTTCCGATCAAAACAACAACGACGAAGACTATCGGAACAAAAAACAGAAGAATAAGCGAAAGAAGTATGTCCTTGCTGAAAGAAAGCAAAACGCCTCCGATAAACAGAACAGGAATCGTTATAATATTTCCGCAGAAAATAGAAGCGATCCATCCGAGAGTTTCGGTATCATGGGTGGAACGGGTTATAAGCGCGGCTGTGCCGAGCTCGTTGATTTCGCCGAAAGTCATTGTATTGACTTTTGCAAAAACCATTCTGCGAAGATCACAGCAAAAACCGGAAACGATTTCGGCTGTGATTTTTCTTCCGATAATAACGGTTACAAGACCCGCAAGGGAAACAAGGAACATATAAAGGCAGTTCCTTTTAATGTATTCCATATCGGAAAGATAGATGCCTTTGTCCACAATATCGCTCATTATGGTGGGGAGCATAAGGTCGCATATTGTGGCGGCTGTCATGAAAAGCAGCGCAACCGGAATCCTGCTTTTGTAATGCAACAGGTTTTCAAAAATCTTTTTCATTTCTACCTCACATAAACAAAGATTTTTTAACGCGAAAAACCAATTTTCAGTATAGCACGACTGCAATTGCTTTTCAACAAACCGTTGGTTTAATCAACAATAAAAAAGCCCTTCCAAAAAGGAAGAGCTTTTATTGTTATTCGTTTGCATAAATCCATTGGCAATAAACATTATCCTTGGTGTCCATTAAAATGTAATCCATATAGAATCCCCAGCGTGTTCCGGAAGAATCTTTAAGGAACTGTTCCGCAATTGAAAGATCAAGATCGGAAAAAACTCCGCCGAAATATGCAACATTGAGTTTTGCGGAAAAATCGGCATATTTTTCAAGGAGTTCTTTATCGGTTACAACTTCGGAAAGAGCATCAAGTCCCTGGCTGTATGCGTTATTGTAGAAGAAATTATAGCCATATTCAGAATATTTAAGAAGGTTTTCGTCGGTGCTTCCGATTTTTTCAGCAAAAGAAACTACATCGGTTTCTTTGGATTCATAAGTCCATCCTTCATCGGTAAAACTGATTTCGGCATAACGGTGCGGATAAACAGAAAAAGCGCCGCCGACAATATCGATAATATTTTCGTTCTGCGCAATATGCTGGGTGTGCATATGTCCGCTGAGATAAAGATTTACTCCATATTCGGCAAAAAGTTCTTGAACGTCTGCGCTGTTGTTGAGCATATATCCGAAGTTAAACATCGGGTTGTGTTCAAGAAGGTTGTGGTGCCCTGCGACAACAGGGACATCTCCGGCTTCGATGCAGGCGGAAAGTTCCTTTTCAAGCCATTCATATTTTTCTTTTATAATCTCGCCGTAAAGAAGACCATAAGTTGCGTTGGTGTCGATCATAAAGAAACGGACGCCTTTTCCAGTATTGTAAACGTATGAAAGGGAACTTTCGTCATAGGAGATTCCGCCGGTATATCCGAAGTTTGCATAAACTTCGCGGTATTCTTCGGGGGTTAAAGATTCTGTTTCTTCAAATCCGCCGTCGGGGAAAATAAATGCTGTCGATTTTATATCGTGATTTCCGGGAATATTAAGTATAGTTATTCCTTCGTCAACGAGCACCTTGAGTTTTTCGGTCAGAGCAAGGTGGGATTCCTTTGCTCCGTCAAAAGTGTTGTCGCCGGTCATCAAAATATAATCCGGTTTTCTGGTTTTCATTTCGTCAATAAAGGCATCTAAAATATCGTCAAGATATTTCATCTGTTTTCCGGAACCGTTTGTGTCATTTGATTCGGCAAAATATCCTTCGTAATCAAAATGCTCTCTTCCGGCAAAATGGATATCGGTAACAACAACTATGTCAAAATCGTTTTTGTCGGAACCACAGGCCGCAAAAGAAAGAAGCATAACAGCAACTAATAAAAAAGATACAATTTTTTTCATATTTTCCCCCAAAAGATTTGACTTTGATTAAATACTATCACAAAGAAAGGGGACAGGCAATAAAAAATTATTATTGTTTTCCGGTTATAAAATAATAACCGGTGTTGTCGGGGGAAATAACAATTTCGTAAAGTCCTTCAGGAATAAATATCTTATCCGGTTTCTGGCGGGAAATGAAATAATTTTCGTAATGATAAATCTCGCCGGGAATATATGATTCGATATACTCTTCAAGAGTAAGTTTATTTTCTGTTATGATTTTTGAATGTGGAAGACCGACATACCGAAGATGCCAGGGTTCAAAAGGTATTCCTGTAATGTGTTCGCCGTAATATGGATAACGGATTATAAAACCGTAATCCTGACAATAAGAATTGACAAACTGTCCTTCTTCGCTGTCAAGAAAACCCATTCCGGCATAATATTTTACATAAACATCAAGAGCGAGCCCGGAAAGATGTTCACTGGAATCGACAGAAGCGGCATATTCGTTTCCGGATTCAAGTATTTCAATTTGTTCGTCGCGCGTTCGGAATGCACTCATGATATAAAGCGGGTTTCCGTAAAAATCCTTGATATCGTCTGCAAGATTATGATAAGCTTCTTTTGCGCAGGAATTTATATATATTCCTCCCAAATCAATAAGTTCAGGCGAATAATTTTCAGGGAGCGGGTGGGTTTCGTTTATAAGCAAAAGCGAATCGTTGAGCATTGCTCCGTTTTCTATAAGATTAGATAAATCGCTGTTTAATTCAAAAAAATCTTTTTCGGGAGCGGGAAAAGAATTTTTTGAATTATTATAGATAAAATTTTTGAGAAGATATGTTTCAGCCGGAAAAAACTTTTCGGCAAGAAAAAACGCTGAAATTAAAACAACTGCAAAAGCAAGTGCTATAATAAAAAATCTTTTCATATCAATAATCCTCCGTTTACCAAGAAATGTTAGCAAAACAGAGTTTAAGAAAAAAGTACGCAAAGCTTTAAGATTTTATTAAGAATTCATTAAAGCAAAAAAATTTAAAAAAATTAAAATTTAGTGTTGACAAATTCTTTCGGATGTGTTAAGATAACATTCGTCGCTGAGATGCTGGTGTAGCTCAGTTGGTAGAGCAGCTGATTTGTAATCAGCAGGTCGGGGGTTCGAGTCCGTCCACCAGCTCCACTATCGACAAATTGAATATTATATGGGAGTGTACCCAAGCGGCCAAAGGGGGCAGACTGTAAATCTGTTGTCAGTGACTACGGTGGTTCGAACCCACCCGCTCCCACCAACAAAAAGCTCATTCTTCGGAATGAGCTTTTTTGTCATATACATTTAATTTTATTTATGATATAATCTACATGAAGGCGGGTGATTTTGTGGAACATAAGGAATATAAACGCATTGTTCCGGTGGCGGAATCCGCCGTTTTGTTTATCCACGGAATTGCCGGAACGCCGAACCACTTTAAAGATTTTCTTCCGCTTGTTCCAAAAGAATTTTCGGTCTATAATCTTCTTTTGGATGGTCACGGCGGAAAAACCGAGGATTTTTCAAAAACTTCAATGAAAAAATGGGAAATGCAGGTTAATCAAGTTGTGGACAAACTTCTTGAAACCCATAAAAAGATTTTTATCGTTGCACATTCCCTTGGAACGCTTCTTGCAGTTGAACAGGCAATAAAAGAAAAAAGAATAGAAAAACTTTTTTTACTTGCTGTTCCGATAAAACTTTTTGTAAAGCCGGTTGCGCTCTTTTCTGCTTTCAGAATCTATCTTGGAAAGGTTCCGGAAAGCGATGAAAAACTTGTTGCGATGAAAAATTGCTGCGGAATAAATCTTTCAAAAAATCCTTTTAAATATCTTGGATGGATACCGCGTTTTCTGGAACTTTTTGATAAAATCAAAGAAACAAGGAAGAACATCAAAAAACTTAAAACAAACTGCGTGATATTTCAATCATGGGACGATGAATTGGTATCAAAAAAATCAATCGCTTACCTTGAAAAAAGCATTTCTGCGACGGTAAATGTTCTTAAAAAATCTGGTCATTATTATTATGAAAGCAATGATATGGAATATCTTTTAAACGAATTCAGAAAATTCATTTTTGAATAATAAAGCGGGTGATGTTTATGAAAACTGCATATTTTGCCGGTGGATGCTTTTGGTGCATAACCCCGACTTTTAAAGAAATGGAAGGTGTTTTCGATGTTACAAGCGGCTATTGCGGCGGAAATCAAGAAAACCCCACCTACAGCGAGGTAAAAAGCCAGAAAACCGGCCACCGTGAAACAATAAAAATAGAATATGATCCTGAAAAGGTTTCGTTCAAAGAACTTTTTGAAATTTTCATCGACAGCGTCGATCCTTTTGACGGTGAAGGCCAGTTTATTGACAGAGGGTATTCGTACACCCTTGCAATTTATTATAATGATATTATAGAAAAAGAAACCGCAGAAAAAATGATTTCAAAACTCGAAGAAAATTTTGCAAAAAAAGTTTGGATAAGCGTTGAACCCTTTGAAAAATTTTATACCGCAGAAGAAGAGCACCAAAATTACTATCTGAAGCACCCGGAAGAATTTGAAAAAGAACTTATCGAATCCGGAAGAAAACAAAAGTAAAAAAAGGATATTGCCGTTTGGGCAATATCCTTTTTTATCATTTGCCTTCTTTTTTAAGTCTTTCTTTTGCTTCTTCAACGGTTTCTCCGTCGTGAACAAGATATTTTTCGACGAATTTGTCTTCAATTTTTGTGTAGCCGTCAACAACAGCTGTTTCGATTTTTTTATATCCGCCTACCGCAGCATCGGTGATTTTTTCATTGATTTCAACAATTTTGGATTTTGCCATTTTAAATTTATCCCCTTTAAGTAAATTCATTCCAAGTAAAAATATTATTATACAAACACCGGAACCGGTTAATGTATTGAAAAGCTTTATATCTTTTTCATCCATTCCGCCGAAAGAAACAAGCATTGATCGCTGCAGTGAAAAAACCGAAACAAACGCATCCGCAAAAGAAATTCCGCGAAGTGTTTTGATAACCGGCGAATCATTTTTTCTTGCTTTGATAAGATTAATAACCGCAAGAGTCATTTTGATAAAAACATAAAGCGCAATGGTTATCATCACGATTTCGTTATATTTTGTTCCATGGTTATCGATAACCGAAAGAATTACTGTTCCGATAAGCGAAACAGAAAGAATAATGAACATGATTCCGGTGAATTTTTCAGCGAAGAGTTCAAGCGAAAAATCTTCGGCGCTTTTATTTTTAATACGTAAAAGTGAAAAACGCGTAACACTGAGAACCGAAAAATAGAGAAAAAGCGTTACAAACCACCAGGAATGAGTGTAAAAACCGATTGCTGCATTATAAAACGCGTATGCAAGGTTTATAAAAAGACTTAACAAAGTAAGCTTTTCAATACGTTCCATTTGATTATTTAATTCCTTTTGTAATGGGAATAAGGGAAAGAAGCATAACGATTCCCACAAGTCCTATGATGGTTCCGAGAACGATGTTTTCCCATACCATGCAGAAGCACATTCCAAGTCCGAGAACAAGCGTACCGAGAACAGCAAAAACGGTGAACAAAACGGATTTTCCGTTGATTTTGATGGGCGCTTTGTTTTCCATTTTGCGCCAGATTAAAAGAGTTATAAGACCAAGTAAAAGTCCGATTGCCCCAAAAACGATTCCTTCATTAAAAGAATCCCATTCGGGAAGAAGCGCCATGCACATTCCGAGAGAGAAAAGAACGGTGCTTACCGTTCCGAGAATCATTGCAACAAAACTGCTTTTTTTCATATAATTAACCTCCTTAATAAAACAACAGTTGTCTTTTTAATGCAAAAATAGTATAATATATTTTGCAAATTAAAAACAATCATCAATTTAGCAACAGATGTTGGAATAATAAAAGAGGGATTATATGAATACCGCCAACAATAAAAGAAGAAAAGAATCCGTAGAAAAAATCGAAAAAGTTTTTATGGAACTTTTGCAGACAAAAGAACTCAAAGAAATTACGGTTTCTAATATTTGTAAAGAAACAGGACTTAACAGAAGCACGTTTTATGCAAATTATCTCGATGTGTATGATCTTGCATTAAAACTTAAAGAAAAACTTGAAATGGATTTTTTCTCCCGTTTCAGATTCGGCGACCCGGAAAATGAAAACAGCGGCGCTTTAAGAATGTTTAATCATATCAAGGAAAACCAGATTTTTTATAAAACATATTTTAAACTTGGCTATGACGAAAGCCATAAAATAATGATATATGATGAAAAGCTTGCGGAACAGTTTTTTGTTAATAAAAATATCGAATATCACATTGAATTTTTTCGCCACGGACTTAACGCAATCATAAAAATGTGGCTTGAAAACGGGTGCAAAGAAACCCCGGAAGAAATGGCCGAAATCCTCAAACTTGAATACAGCGGAAGAAAAATCGACTGATACTGGAAAAAGCATATACAATGTGCTATACTCAAACTATCTCAATGAAAAGGAGAACGCAGAAATGACAGAAGAAATCAGCGCAAAACTTGAAAAACTTGCGGAACTTCAGAAACAGCTTTATGCATTCAGATATGCAACATCCTCAATTTATCTTGACGGCGCAACCGTTGCTCCGAAAGATACCGAAGAGGGCAGAGGGGAAGCATTGGGAATTCTTACCGGCTATATGTATGATCTTTCCACAAAAGCAGAAACCATCGAACTTCTTGAATATCTTAAAGAACACAAAGATGAACTTACACCCCACCAGGCAAGGGAAGTTGAGCTTCTTCTTCGTGACAACGAATTCATGAAGACAATTCCTCCGGAAGAATATATAGGATACCAGAAGACCCTCAGCAAGGCTGAATATGTCTGGCACAAAGCAAAGCTTGAAAGCGATTATGAATCCTTCAAACCTTATCTTAAGGATATTTTTGATTACAACATCCGCTTTGCAAAATATTATAAACCGGACGAAGAACCTTATAACACCCAGCTCAATATGTATGAGCGCGGACTTACCATGGAAAAATGCGATGAATTCTTCGCAACCCTCCGCGAACACATTGTTCCGCTTCTCAAAAAAATCATTGCGACCGGAAAGAATGAAACTCTTCCCCAGCTTAAAGGTTTTTCCATCGATAAACAGAAGGAATTTACCAAATACCTCATGGATTTCATGAGCATCGATCCGAACCATTGCGTCTGCGGCGAAACCGAGCATCCTTTCACTCTTGAATTTACCAAGGACGACGTCCGCATTACCACCCATTATTATGAGGACAGCTTTGAATCCTCCATGTATTCCGTTGTTCACGAAGGCGGCCACGCACTTTATGAACTCGGCGGCGACGATGAACATAAATATACCGTTGTCGCCGGCGGTGTTTCCATGGGAATCCACGAAAGCCAGTCCAGATTCTTCGAAAACCTTATCGGCAGAAGCGAAGCCTTCATCACCGCAATTCTTCCGAAAGTAAAGGAACTTTTCCCGGAACAGTACGGCGATATCGACGCAAGAACCGCTTATGAGATGATTAATAAATCCGAGCCTTCCCTCATCAGAATCGAAGCCGACGAGCTTACTTATTGCCTTCACGTAATGGTTCGTTACGAGGTTGAAAAGAAGATGTTCGCAGGAGAAATCACCGTTGACGATATTCCTGCGGAATGGAACAGACTTTATAAGGAATATCTCGGAGTTGACGTTCCGGACGACGCACACGGATGCCTTCAGGACAGCCATTGGTCCGGCGGCAACGTTGGTTATTTCCCGTCCTACGCACTTGGAAGCGCTTACGGCGCACAGATGCTTGCAAAAATGCGCGAGGATCTTGACGTTGAAGCGGTCATCGCTTCCGGCAGCCTCAAACCCATTGCGGACTGGCTCAAAGAGAAAATCCATAAACACGCAAGCATGTATGACCCCAACGAACTTTTCGAAATGGTCTGCGGCGCACCCTTTGACCCGAAATATTACGTTGAATATCTTGAAAAGAAATTCAGCGATATTTACGGAGTATAATTACGATAAAAGAGCCCCTCAAGAGAGGGGCTTTTTTTATAACCGCTACAAGTTATTGTAAAACATATACATACGACCTTGCCAGAAATTATACAGAATTGAGCTTGAAAAAGGCAATAAAAAGGCGCATACTTAAATAAATCTTTCGGTAACGAAAAAAGATCCGAGTGCCACAGATGAAAATTCGTTTAGTTACATGCGTTTTAAGTAATGTTGCCAAAGAAACTGCCAAATCTTTAATTGTAGCTGGTGGAGGTAATATATATGCCAGATACACATGTTCAGTGATGTAAGGTGAATAATATGAAAAATAAAGTTAGACTTTTTTTAAATCCTTCTCTTTTTATAGAATCGCTAATTATTTTTCCAATGTTACCAATATTCTTTTTGTTAATATTTTATAATATTTACCAACTAAACGGTGGGCTTAATACAACTTTGTGGATTCTATTTGTTCTTATGGAGAGTTTTGCAATTTTCTCAGTTTTTTTTGTTTTATTGAATACAAGTGCACACATTGTCATTTCAGAAAAAGGTGTTGAATTCCATCATGGTTTTAAAAAACCAGTTTTTCACCCTTGGGATTATTACGGCTATTGTGAAAAAGGATATTACCTTTATTATGGTGCTTTTCCAAGTTATTATATTGTTCTTTCAACTTATAAACTAAAGACGTGTGAACTTACAAAAATAAACAGTATTCCGGTTTCTGAAAAAGTTATAAAAATAAAATATAACAAGAAAAGTTTTGAAACGTTTTCACAAATTCTTCCGTCAAGACTTTCGTTATCTCTTGAAAGCCAATTCAAGGATATAAAAGCACCGAAAGTGAATTTCCTTCCGTAATATTTAAAAGTCACTTATTTTGAACAAGTCCAGTAAAAACGGACAACAATGAAAATAAAACAGCCCCTCTTCCGAGGGGCTTTGTTTATTGCGTGCTCAAATTTGAGCACGGTGCTCATTTGGCCTGTTCGCCGTAAAATTTTGCGATGAGTTTGATCATTTCGACAGCTTTGTCCATCTGTTCGATACTTGCAAATTCAAATTTGCCATGGAAGTTGTAACCGCCGGTTCCGAGGTTGGGGCAGGGAAGTCCCATGAAGGAAAGAACACAGCCGTCGGTGCCGCCGCGTACAGGATTTGTAACAGGCTCTGCGCCAAGTTCACGAATCGCTTTCTGGGCAGTTTCGATAAGGTGCCAATGATCTTTGATAATAACGCTCATGTTTTTGTAATCATAACCGGTTTCCGCAACAGCGGTGCCTTCGCCATAGCGACGGTTAATTTCATCAGCGGCGCGTTTGATATATTCAACGCGGTAGGTAAGTTTTTCAGAATCGTGGTCGCGGATAATGTAATAAAGGTCTGCATTATCGCAGGTGCCTTTCATTCCGGTGAGGTGATAGAAACCGTCGTATCCGGAAGTGTGGCAGGGTCTTTCAACTTCCGGAAGAAGGGAATCAAACTCCATTGCAACGAGAGCGGCGTTTACCATTTTGTCTTTTGCGCTGCCGGGATGAACGGAAATTCCGTTAAAAGCGATATGAGCATGTGCGGCGTTGAAAGTTTCGCATTCAACTTCGCCGAATGCGCCGCCATCAAGAGTATATGCATAATCTGCACCGAAACGCTTGAGGTCAAATTTGTTTGCACCGCGGCCGATTTCTTCGTCCGGAGTAAAACCGATCATGATTTTTCCGTGCTTGATTTCCGGGTTTGCAAGAAGTTCTTCCGCGGCGGTAAGGATTTCAGCAATTCCGTTTTTGTCGTCAGCGCCAAGAAGGGTGGTGCCGTCGGTAACGATAAGATGCTGACCTTTGCATTCTTCCATTTCCTGGAACTCTTTGCAGGAAAGATAAATCTGTTCTTTTTCGTTAAGAAGAATGTCACCGCCGTTATATTCGACGATCTGGGGTTTAATATTTGTGAAGGGAACTTCGCGGACAACGTCCATGTGCGCGATAAAACCGATTACCGGTGCGTTTTCAAAACCTTCGGAAGCGGGGATCTCGCCATAAACATAACCGTTATCGTCGATGTTCACGTTGCTGATTCCAAGCTCCTTCATTTCGTCAACAAGAGCCATTCCGAGTATGGTCTGTTCAGAAGTGCTGGGGCAGGTTTCGCTTTCTTCATCGGAAGCGGTGGGGTACTGTACGTATTTAAGAAGTCTTTCGTATGCTTTCATTTTTACCTCCAAAAACAAGTGCTGATAAAAGCACTTAATACATTAAATTATATCAAATATTTGAAAGAGATGCAATGCCGAAAAAGCACTATTTGTTTGTGAAAAATAAATAAAAATATTTATCTTTTGTTCAACAAAATAGCGATATTTGCGAAAATCCATTTACAAAAAGTGTAAAAAAAGTTATAATATCCCCAGTGCAAAACACAGATTTATGCTGCACTAATTCATTTCAGAGAGAAGGAATAAAATGCGTACTACCCTTAAACTGATCGCAATTCTTGCTTGCCTCGCACTTGTTCTCGCAGGCTGTGGCGCCGGCGGTGAAACCGAGGCTGTTGACCTCAACTCCTATACCCTTGACGAAATTATTGCAAAAGCTAAAGAAGAGGGCGATGTCCAGTCCGTTGGTATGCCCGATACTTGGGCAAACTGGGGCGCTTCCTGGGAAGGCCTTACTGCTGAATATGGAATTACCCATACCGACGCAGATATGAGCTCCGCAGAAGAACTTGCAACTTTTGCAAATGACAGCACCAAAGACATCGGCGACGTTGGTCTTGCATTTACCCAGCAGGCGATTGACGAAGGTCTTGTACAGTCCTACAAAACCACTTATTGGGATTCCGTTCCGGATTGGGCAAAAGATCCCGAAGGTCTCTGGATGATCGCTTATACCGGTGCAACCACTTTCATTTATAACAATGATATCTGCGATGAACCCATGCCTACTTCCTGGGCAGATGTTCGCAATGGCTCCTATAAACTTACCATCGGCGACGTAGTCGGCGGCGCAACCGGCCAGGGCGTTGTAGTTGCAACTGCATACGCATTCGGCGGCGACCTTGACAACCTTGAACCCGCTTTCGAATTCTGGAAAGAAATGGCTGAAGCCGGTCGTATCGACGCAGGCGACATTCTTCCTGCAAGAATCCAGGCTGGTGAAGTTGAGTGCGGTGTAACCTGGTCCTACAATGCTCCCGGATACAGAGACGGCGCTGAAAACTATGACATCACCATCGGTATTCCTTCCGACGGCGCAATCCTTGTTGGTTATGCTTCCATCATCAACAAAACTTCCGATACTCCTTTCGCAGCAGCTCTTGCAAGAGAATATATCTTCTCTGATGCTGGCCAGATAAACCTTGCTAAAGCAGGCGCAATCCCCACCAGAACTGACGTTGCAATTCCTGAAGCAGACCAGATCTTTGCTCCCGAAACTTATGCAAACGCAGTTGGTATTTCCGATCCTGCAGCATATGCAGCAGCTTGCGAACAGATTTCCATTTGGTGGAACGAAAATATCATCCCGCTTCTTAACAGCTGATAATATTTGTCTTTAATTTGATTTTACTCTATGAGTAATAAGAATGGGGCGTACTTCTTTAAGCACGCCCCATTTTTTGAGTGAGGTGTTACCCTATGAAGAATGCTTCCGGCGGCAAAAAAATGACAAGCAGATATACATATCTTCTTGTTCTTCTTCCGTTCCTTATTGTTGTCGTACTTTTTGAGCTGTTGCCGCTTTTTATGCTCATAATCGACAGCTTTGGTTCGGATGCAGATAAAACAGTTCTTTTTACCCTTGAGAACTATAAAAAAATATTTACCACTTTAAGTTATAAAACCGCAATTAAAAACAGCCTTATTATCACGGCTGTTTCCACCATAGCCGGAATCGTAATTGCATTCCTCGGCGCCCAGGCGGCTCATAATTCCCGCGGAAAATTCAGAAACGCATTTATGACCGTTCTTAATATGACATCTAACTTTGCGGGCGTTCCGCTTGCGTTTGCATATATGATCATTATCGGTAACTCCGGTGTTCTTAAACAAATTGCAAATGTTTACGGAATTGAATTTCTTCAAAACTTCGATCTTTATTCAAGCAGCGGTATTATACTTATGTATATTTATTTCCAGATTCCGCTTTCCACTCTTCTTCTTATCCCTGCGTTCAACGGAATAAGAAAAGAATGGCAGGAAGCAAATATGCTTCTTGGTGGAAGCAGTTCCACTTTCTGGTTCAAAGTTGGTATTCCGGTGCTTGTTCCAAGCCTTTTCGGAACCATAAGTGTTCTTTTTGCAAATGCTCTCTGCGCTTATGCAACTGCGTATGCGCTTCTTATGAACAACTTCTCTCTCTTGCCGGTAAACATTTCGGCAGCGTTCACGGGAGATATCAGAAGCCAGCCGGCGCTCGGTGCGGCTCTTTCCGTTGTCATGATGATTCTCCTTTGTGCAGTAATTCTTATTGATAACTACATCGTCAAAAAGACGACCCAGTGGAAGGTGAGGTGAGCGGTATGAATAAACGTACAAAAGTATATGCAAATATTGTGATGACCTGCGTTATCATATGGCTCCTTATTCCTCTTGCAGCGACTATTATATATTCGCTTTTCAAAGATTGGACAGGAATAATCCCCACCGGATTTACTTTGGAAAATTATTTGACTATTTTTTCAAACCAGAGCTTCCTTACAGCAATTTATCAGACTATTCTGCTCTGTATTGTTCCGATAGTCATTACAATAGTTCTCGTTCTGCTTGCGCTTTTTGTAGTAACGATTTATTTCCCGAATCTTGATAAATATCTTCAGATTCTCTGCATGATTCCTTATACCATCCAGGGTGTTATCCTTTCCGTATCTATCCTTTCTCTATACGGAAAAAGCGGAACTGTTCTTGGCGAAAGAATGGTAATGCTTATCGGTGCATACTGCATAATCATTCTTCCTCACATCTATCAGGGTATAAGAAACAGTATGCACGCTGTAAATATGCCGATGCTTCTTGAAGCGGCGGAAATGCTTGGTGCAAGCAAACTTTATGCTTTCTTCCGTGTAATTGTTCCGAACATTATAACCGGTATCACAGTATCTTCTCTTCTTGCGGTTGGTATCCTTTTCGGAGATTATGTAATTATCAGAAACCTTTCCGGAAGCGGCACGACCAACGTCCAGGTTTTCCTTTATCAGACAATGAAACATTCGAGTGCGGAAGCTTCCGCGGTTTTTGTAGTAATCATGCTTATGACTTTTGCAATAACCGCTCTTGTTCTTTTCTTCCAAAGCCGCCAGAAACTCGAAAAAATCCAAAAAGAAGGGAGATAAGTTATAATGGCTTATATTCGTTTTGAAAATTTAAATAAATCTTTCGGAGATAACCATGTTCTGAAAGACATCAATCTTGATGTTGAAAAGGGCGAACTTGTAACCCTTCTCGGACCTTCCGGCTGCGGAAAATCAACTCTTCTTCGCTGCCTTTCCGGTCTTGAAAAAGTAACAAGCGGCAAAATTTATCTTGATGGAGTGGATATTACCGATGTTGATCCCCGCGACCGCGGAATCGGAATGGTTTTCCAGCAGTATTCTCTTTTCCCGAACATGAGCGTTAAAGAAAACGTTGCTTTCGGTCTTAAGATGAAAAAAGTTCCGAAGGATGAGATTGATAAAAAAGTAAAACATATGCTTGAGATCGTGGGTCTTTCCGATAAAATCGACCAGTATCCTATGCAGCTTTCCGGCGGTCAACAGCAGCGTGTTGCACTTGCAAGAGCAATCGTTACCGAACCGAAAGTTCTTCTTCTTGACGAACCGCTTTCTGCAATCGATGCTCTTCTTCGTCATAACCTTCAGATCGAGATCAGAAGAATCCAGAAAGAACTTAACATTACCACAATTTTCGTAACTCATGACCAGGACGAAGCAATGGTAATGTCCGATACCATCCATTTGTTCAATGCAGGCCATATTGAACAGTCCGGCAGCCCTGTTGATCTTTACGTAACTCCGAAGACCAAATTTACTGCATCTTTCATCGGTAACTATAACCTTCTTCCTGCAGCAAAATTCGGAAAAGCTTGCGGAGAAGAAATTGACTGCGAAGATGTTGCAATCAGACCTGAAATTGTAAAACTCAGCAAAGAACCTGTTGTTTCCGACAGCTGCTATCAGCTTAAAGGTACCATCACCAGCTTTATTTCTCACGGTAACGTCATCCGTTTCCGTGTTGAAAATGAAGAAATTTGGCTCAACTCCGATATCGTATTCGAACGCGAACTTGCTTTCAGCGAGGGCGACGAAGTTTATGTAACCGTTGAAAAAGACCTTGTAATCAAGCTTTAACAGCGATATAATGTAACCGAAGCAGTACCGGGAAGCGTTTTGCTTCCCGGTATGTTTGATTAAAATAATATTTTTTTGGAGGCAGTTATGACTAAAATTTATGCTCATCGTGGTTTTTCCGAAAAATATCCTGAAAATACAATGCTCGCTTTCAGAAAAGCAGCAGAAATAGGTGCAGAAGGTATTGAAATTGACGTTCATCTTACAAAAGACGGTGAACTTGTTGTTATGCACGACGAAAACACAATCCGCACAACCGGCGTTAACGCTCTTATAAAAGATCTTACTCTCGAAGAGTTTAAAGCTCTTGATGCCGGTTTTGTCAAAAAAGGTGAATTTGAATTTGAAGCACCGCCGACCCTTCGTGAAGTTTTTGAACTGATGGCCGAAACCGGACTTGAATGCAATATTGAAATCAAGAGCGGCGTTTTTGAATATAAAGGAATCGAAAGAAAAGTTCTTGCCCTTATGGATGAATTTGGTCTTCGCGATAAAATCATTATCAGTTCTTTTAACCATTTCACATGCACACGTTTCAAGGAACTCGCTCCGGACGTAAAATGCGGATTTCTTGAGGAAAGCTGGCTCATCCATCCCGGTGCATATACCAGAGCAAGGGGAGTAGAATGCTTCCATCCGTTCTTCAACTGCCTTAACCATGAAAATATGCAGGATCTCCGCGATAACGGAATTGAGATAAACGCTTGGACAATCAACGATGAAGAGGATATGAAAAAAGCCCTTAAACTCCAGCTTGAGATTGCAATTACAAACCGCCCCGAAAAATTCCTTGAAATCAGAAAGGAAGTTTGCGGAAAATGATGCGTGTTGCACACAGAGGACTTGCGGGTCTGTATCCTGAAAACACAATGATTGCATTTGAAAAATGCCTTGAATATAATCCGGAAGCTATCGAAATGGACGTTCAAATGACAAAAGACGGAGAACTTGTTGTTTTTCACGATGAAGAAGTTTCCCGCACAACAGGAGCAAAAGGCTGGGTAAAGGATATGACCCTTGCGGAAATGAGGGAGCTTGATCCTTCAAACGGATTCGATATCCACAATCAGAAAGTTCCGACTCTTGATGAATATTTCGATCTTGTTGAAAATAAGGACCTTGTAACTTTTGTCGAACTTAAAAACAGCTTTATTACATACGACGGAATGGAAGAAAAGGTTCTGGAATGTATCGACAGACATAACCTTCGGAAAAAAGTTATTATTTATTCCGCAAACCATTATTCCGTAATGAAATTTAAAGCGATGGCGCCGGATATCGAGATTTGTTTTCCTTTTGATAACTGGATTTTTGATTATGGCGAATATTGCGAAAAAAGAAATGTTACCATAACAATACCTTACCACTTTGCCCTGACACAGGAAATTATGGATGATTTCCACAAACATGGTGTAAAGGTTTACCCCTGGACAGTTGATGAACCGGAGGAAATGCGCCGCATGCTCGATATGGGCGCGGACGGAATGCTTACAAACAGGGTAGATTTGCTTACGGAACTTAAATAAGACAAAAAAATCCCGCCGGAAGGCGGGATTTTTTTTAATTGAAACTATTTATAATAATTTACAAGCGTTTGTTATATCATTTTCTGTAAGACCTTTTTTGTGGTCAGGTTTTATTTGATGTTTGGATATTGTTTGATTGTTCAAATCAAGATCGTCTATTACGATCCATGATGAAATATCGTTGTGATTTCTTAACCACAATAATATTTCATCTGATTTAACAATGCTGAAATTTTTGTTTCTTTTTATCTCTTCTGTGGTTAAATCTGGGGTAAAATCGTAAATCTTAATGTCGTTGTTTTTAAAAATTTTCGCTAAAATTTCAGATTCTTTTCGAACAGGCGATAAATTTTCATCAAACCAAAAACGCCAGCCGGAATGGAGAACAATTTTGGCTCCGGTTAATTTGATCAACTTTGAAATGAGTTTTACTTTTTCGTCATCGATTAAAATTCCGCTTTCTATATCCTTTTTATGATTTTCATTCCATAAATCGGAGTTAAGAACTCCATCAACATCGAGAAAAATTATTTTCATAAAATAATATCCTCAAAAAAAAATCTGCGGAAGAATCCGCAGATTTTAACTTATTATCTTCCGAAAAGTTTTGCAAGGGGTTCAACAACTTTCTTAAGGTCCGCAATTGCATGATTAAGGGTTTCGATATCTATCTGGCTTACAGTACCGAGAGCTTCGTCGATTCCCTCAAGAGCTTCTTTAAGGGCGTCGCCGCTGTCTGCAATAAGCGTATTGGCGTTGTTAAGAAGTTCTGTAAGCTGGGTTTCTTCAAGAATTCCGTTAAGCTGTTGTGTAAGCGATGTGATCTCGTTTATTGCAGAATTAGCCTCTTCGAGGATTCCGCCAAGCTGAACTGTAAGCATTATAAGCGCGATTGCCACAACGAGCATAAGAACGGAAACAATGATGTTCTGGCGCTTTGCTGAACTGATTTGTTTTTCAAGAAGAGCGGTTTGTTTAAGGCTTTCTTCATAAACAAGTTTTTGATAATCTTTTTCGGAAAAATTGTTGTTTTCCGGAATGACGATAAGTTCTTTTTCCATAATTATTACTCCTTTTTATATTAAAAGATCAACGATACCAAAAGAAACTATTCCCATAATTATTCCGCAGGCAATAACTCCTAAAAAAATTGCAATGGTCGATTTAATTACACGAAGCTGCATAAGCGTTGCAATAAGAGATGCGGTCCAAGCTCCCGTTCCGGGAATTGGAATTGCAACAAATGCAAAAAGTCCTAAAAGTTCCGCATTCCTTACTTTTTCTGCTTTTTTGTTGCCGCGGTCGATAATTTTTTGAAATATCCAGCCGATTTTATCGATTTTCGAAAGATAAGTAAGAACTGTTTTTGCAAATTTTATTAAAAACGGAACAGGAAGAATATTTCCGATTACGCAGCAAATCAAAGAGGGAAGAAAAGGCATTTCCGCAACGGCAGCATAAATCATTGCGCCGCGAAGTTCTATAAGAGGAACCATGGAAATAAAAAAAAGATAAATATAGTCGAGCAACGAATCACATCCATAAGAATATTGTTAACTATATTTTAATTTAAATATTCGTAAATGTAAAGTAAAATAAATTTTAAAAACTCTTTTAATTATTTTGGTTTTGTGGTAATATTAATCTGTATTTTTATAATCAGGAGGAAACTATGAAAAAAATTCTTTCTATGCTCTTGGCCGTTTTGATGGCTGTGTCTGTTTTTTCAGGCTGTTCAGATGAAAATAAAGATGAAAAAGATCCCCCAAAAGAAGGGGAGGGCGAAATTGTTGTTTCTGCTCTTCAAAAATCTTTTACCGCAGTTATTTACGACAGCGGAGATGATGAGGCTTTCTGGAAAGCTGTAAAAGATGAATTTGAAAGCCAAAACCAGGGAATCACGGTAAATCTTATTGTTACAAAAGATGCGGCTTATGAAGTCCGCGACCGCATTCTCTCCGGAAATTCGCCGGATTTTGTTTATCTTCCCTCCAATGAAGAAACCGGAGTTACTGAAGCGCTTGTAAAAGATAAAGCACTTCTCAGCCTTGAAAGCGTTGAATCTTCTGCTCCGGGCGGAATTTTTGAAAACAATACCTGCAAACCTTATGATGACGGTGTTTCCTATCTTGCACCTCTTTTTGTTGAAGCAGAAGGACTTATTTATAATAAAGAAACACTTTCTTCAAACGGTTTTTCCGTTCCGCAAACATGGGACGATTTTGTTTCGATTGCAAAAGCCTGCGAGAATAAAAAATTTGAATTTTATACTTATGCCGGTTCCGAACCGGATGAATTTGTAAATATTTTTGCTGCTGCTCTTGTTCCGGTAATAGGAGTTCAGGAAATGAACGATATTCTTTCCTGCGAAGAAGAAGCTTGGAAAAACGCAAACATCAATTCTTTTGCGGAAAAAATCGAAAGCATTACAAAACTTGTAGTTTCCGGAAGCAGCACCAAAACAAAAAATGATACTATGGATCTTCTTAAAGAAGGCAAAGCTGTTTTTGTTTCCGGAAGCATTTCCGATCTTGAAGAACTCAACAAAGACGGGGAAAAATATTCAATTTGCAATTATCCTTCTCTTTCCGGAGAAAACGTAAAAACTGTTTCTTTCTCTGAGATGTATATTCCCATTGAAGCAAATGAAGCGGAAACTGCAAAACAGTTTATGTCTTTCCTCTATAGTGCAAAAGTTGCGGAACTTGCAAAGGAAATGCTCGGAAAAGAAATTCCGGTAAATGACAAAACCGTTATCGCACCTGAATTTGAAATAAAATCCGGAGCAAATGCAAGTCTTTCTGATGAATTTTGCGCGTTGGTTGTTGATATTTTCAAAGGCGATATCAAATCTGATGAATTTTCGGATAAAATGATAGAATACATCAAAGAATTTTGACATCATAACTCAAAAGGAGAATAAAAATAATGGATAAGCCTAAATTTTATATTACAACGGCTATTGCTTATACTTCCCGAAAACCCCACATAGGAAATACTTATGAAATTGTTCTTACCGATGCTATTGCAAGATATAAAAGAATGCAGGGATATGATGTTTTCTTCCTTACCGGTACCGATGAGCACGGTCAGAAAATTGAAAAATATGCTGCAGATTCCGGCGTGACCCCGAAAGAATATGTTGATAAAGTTGCAGGGGAAATAAAAGAGATCTGCGATCTTCTTAACACCACTTATGATCATTTCATCAGAACCACCGATGATTATCATGAAAAAACCGTTCAGAAAATATTTAAGAAACTTTATGATCAGGGCGATATTTATAAAAGCGAATACGAAGGTCTTTATTGCACCCCCTGCGAATCTTTCTGGACCGAAAGCCAGCTTGTTGACGGAAAATGTCCCGACTGCGGACGCGAAGTGACAAAAGCAAAGGAAGAAGCATATTTTCTTCGCCTTTCCAAATATCAGAAACAGCTCGAAGAGTTTATCGAAAACAACGAAAACTTTATCTATCCGGAAGCACGCAAAAAAGAGATGCTCAACAACTTTATTAAACCCGGTCTTCAGGATCTCTGCGTTTCCAGAACATCTTTCAAATGGGGCGTTCCGGTAACTTTTGACGATAAACACGTTATTTATGTATGGATCGACGCTCTTTCCAACTATATCACCGCCCTTGGATATGATCCGGACGGAAGTTCCGAACAGTATAAAAAATATTGGCCCGCGGATGTGCATATAATCGGTAAGGATATCGTAAGATTCCATACTATTTATTGGCCCATCATGCTCATGGCTCTTGGTGAACCGCTTCCGAAACAGGTTTACGGTCATCCCTGGCTTCTTTTCGGCGAAGACAAAATGTCCAAATCCCGCGGCAACGTAATTTATGCTGATGATCTTACCAAAGTATTCGGCGTTGACGCTGTCCGTTATTATCTCCTTACCGAAATGCCTCATGCAAACGACGGTTCGATCACTTATGAAGCAATGATCGAGAGATTCAACACAGATCTTGCTAACACCCTCGGCAACCTTGTTAACCGCACCATTGCAATGCAGAACAAATATTTCGACGGCGTAATTCAGTCTTCTGATTTCGTCGGAGAATTTGACGATGATCTTAAAGCAACCGCAGCAAAAGCTATCGAAGGATTTGACAAAAACCTTTCCGAATATAAGATGAGCGACGCTATCGACTGCATTATGGATCTTGCTCGCCGCTGCAATAAATATATCGACGAAACAATGCCTTGGGCTCTTGCCAAAGATGAAAGTAAAAAAGAAAGACTTGGAACCGTTCTTTATAATCTTCTTGAAGGAATCCGTATTCTTTCCGTTCTTATTGCACCGATTATGCCCGAAACCACCGGTAAAATCACAGAACAGCTTGGAATTGATGAACAGAGTTACGAAAGCATCAAAACTTTCGGCGGACTTGAAGCAGGTAAAAAAGTTGGAACTGCAACTCCTCTTTTCTCCAGAATAGATGCTGAAAAGCTTATTGCTGAACTTGAAGCGGCACATAAAGCACAGCTTGAAGCTGAAAAAGCCGCAGAAAAACCTGTAATTGAACTCCAGCCTGAAATTGCAATCGATGATTTTACAAAGGTTGAACTTCGCGTTGCAAAAATTCTTGAATGCGAAAAAGTTCCGAAAGCAAAAAAACTTTATAAAATCCAGCTCGATGACGGAATGGGCGGACGCCAGATCGTTTCCGGAATTGCACAGCACTATACTCCCGAAGAACTTATCGGAAAGAAGATTGTAGTTGTGGCTAACCTTAAACCGGCAAAACTCTGCGGTGTTGAATCCTGCGGAATGCTTCTTGCAGGCGACAGGGAAGATGGTTCTGTCTGCGTAACCTTTATTGATGATTCCGTACCTGTAGGAACGAGGCTTCATTGATGGAATATAAAGGTATATTCGACACCCATGCTCATTATGATGACGAAAGATTTGACGAAGATCGTGACACCGTGCTCAAAAATATTTTTGAGCACGGCGTTTCCTTGGTGGTTGATCCTGCCTGCGATCTTGAAAGCTGCGAAAAAACGCTTGAACTTTCGTCAAAATATGATTTTGTATATTCTGCCGTTGGGGTTCACCCCCATTCCGCAGAAAGCGATGGAAACGGAGATTGGCTTAATAAGGTTGAGGAATTTGCAAAAAACAAAAAAGTTGTGGCAATAGGCGAAATCGGTCTTGATTACCATTACGATTTTTCTCCGAGAGAAAAACAGAAGGAAGTTTTTGCTGCGCAGCTTGAACTTGCAAATAAACTCGGTCTTCCGGTTATAATCCACGACCGGGAAGCGCATGCGGATACTCTTGAACTTGTGAAAAAATACCGTCCGAAAGGAATTATCCATTGTTTTTCCGGTTCTGCAGAAACGGCAAAGGAATTTCTTAAACTTGGAATGTATATTGGTTTTACGGGTTCGGTAACATTTAAAAATGCGAACAAACTTCTTCTTGCGGCGGAAGCTGTTCCGGAAGACAGAATTCTTCTTGAAACGGATTGTCCGTATATGGCCCCAGTCCCTTACAGAGGTCAGAGATGCGACAGCAGCCTTATTTCCGCAACAGCAGAAAGACTTGCTGATATACGCAAAACAGATGCTCAGACCCTTATAGACAAAGCAAGAGAAAACGGAATGAGAATTTACGGAATCAATGCGGAGGATTAATTTATGAGAATAAGAAGAAAACCTTGGGCAAGACCGGAACTTGCCGAATGGGAAAACTGTATTGATGTTCCGGCAGAAAACAGGGGAAAATGGAAATCTGTTTTCAAAAAAGATGCTCCGATGATGCTTGAACTCGGATGTGGAAAAGGCGGTTTTATTTCAAAACTTGCTGTTGCTAATCCGGAAACAAACTTTATTGCTGTTGATATAAAAAGTGAAATGCTCGGCCTTGCAATGCGAAACATTAAACGCGAATATGCAGAAGCTGAAAGAGAAGTTGACAACGTATATATTTTCAGCCAGGAAATTATGCTTATCAGCAAAGTTTTTTCCAACGAAGATATGTTCGACAGAATTTATATCAATTTCTGCAATCCCTGGCCCAAGACTCATGACCACAAAAAACGCCTTACCCATAACAATCAGCTTATGCAGTACCGCGAATTTTTGAAAGACGGCGGCGAGATTCGTTTTAAAACCGATAACGATGATCTTTTCCTTTCTTCAAAAAGATATTTCACCGAATGCGGATTTGAACTTACTTTCGTAACGGAAGACCTTCATAATTCCGGATTTGAAGATAATATAATGACTGAACATGAAAAGATGTTTTCTGAACAGGGAATACCGATAAAATTCCTTATTGCAAAAAAATTAACGGTCAGTCCTTGTGAAAAACAGGCCAGTGATGCAGAAAATGATGCCGATCAGCCCGAAAACAATGCCGATTGCACCGAAAATGTGAACGAAAATTAAAAAAATATGTATTTTTAGAAAAATATGAGCCAAAACGATTGACAATTACTAATATATAGTATAAAATATTATTAGCACTCAAAATGAATGAGTGCTAAACAATCGTTTTCAATAAATAACATATATTTAGGAGGATTTCCAATGAACGTAAAACCCCTTGGAGACAGAGTTGTTATTAAAATGGTAGATTATGAAGAAAAAACCAAAGGCGGTCTTTTCATCACTGCTAATGCTCAGGATAAACCTGAAATTGCAGAAGTTATTGCTGTTGGCCCCGGCGGCATGATCGACGGTAAAGAAGTTGAAATGCAGCTTAAAGTAGGCGACCATGTAATCATGGGCAAATATGCCGGCACTACTGTTAAAATCGATGGGGAAGAAATCATCATCCTCTCCCAGAACGACATTCTTGCCGTCGTTGAAGATTGATTTTTAATTTTCAGTTAATTATTTACGGAGGTATTTAGATATGGCAAAACAGATGCTTTATGGCGATGATGCAAGACGTGCCCTTCAGGCAGGTATTGACCAGCTCGCCAACACTGTAAAAATTACTCTTGGCCCTAAAGGCTGCAACGTCGTTCTCGACAAAAAATTCGGAACTCCTATGATCTGCAACGACGGTGTTACCATTGCAAAAGAAATTTCTCTTCCGGATCCTTTCCAGAACATGGGCGCACAGATCGTCAAAGAAGTTGCAGAAAAAACCAACGATGCAGCAGGCGACGGTACCACCACCGCAACTATTCTTGCACAGGCTCTTGTTCGTGAAGGTATGAAAAACGTTACCGCCGGCGCAAACCCTATGCTTGTTAAACGCGGTATTCAGAAAGCTGTTGACGTAGCAACCGCTGCTGTTCTCAACAACGCAAAAGCTGTTTCCGGTTCCCAGGATATTGCAAGAGTTGCAACTATCTCCTGCGGAGATCCCGAACTCGGCGAACTTATTGCTAACGCAATGGAAAGAGTTACTACCGACGGTATCATCACCGTTGAAGACAGCAAAACCGCAAACACCTATATTGAAGTAGTTGAAGGTATGGAATTCGACCGCGGCTACCTTTCTCCCTATATGGTAACCGACGCAGACAAGATGGTTGCTATCATCGAAGACTGCTCCATTCTTCTTGTTGAGAAAAAAATCGCTTCCTTCCAGGAACTTGTTCCGATTCTCGAACAGACCATGAAAGCAGGCAAAAAACTCCTTATCGTTGCAGAGGACATCGAAGGCGATGCTCTTACCAACCTTATCGTTAACAAACTCCGCGGCACCCTTAATGTTTGCTGCGTAAAAGGCCCCGGTTTCGGCGACAGAAGAAAAGAAATGCTCCTCGATATTGCTGCACTTACCGGTGCAACCCTTGTTTGCGATGATATCGGCCTTAACCTCCCGGAAGTAAAACTCAACCACCTTGGTTTTGCAAAGAAAGTTAAAGTTGACAAAGACAAAACCCTTATCGTTGACGGTGCAGGTTCCAAAGAAGATATTCAGGGACGTATCGCTGTTATCAAAGCTTCCTACGAAACTGCTCACAGCGATTATGACCGTGAAAAACTTCAGGAAAGACTTGCAAAACTTGTCGGCGGCGTAGCAGTTGTAAAATGCGGCGCAGCAACCGAAACCGAAGCAAGAGAAAAGAAACTCCGTATCGAAGACGCCCTCAACGCAACCAAGGCTGCAGTTGAAGAGGGTATCGTAGCAGGCGGCGGTGTTGCTCTTGTTAACGTAATCGGCGAAGTTGAAAAACTTCTTGCACACACTTCCGGCGACGAAAGAACCGGTGTTGCAATCGTTGTCCGTGCTCTTGAAGAACCGATGCGCCAGGTTGCTATCAACGCAGGTCTTGATGGTTCCGTTGTTGTTGACAAAGTCCGCCGTTCCAGAAAAGTAGGCTATGGCTTCAACGTATTCACCGAAGAATTCACCGATATGATCGAAGCCGGTGTTGTTGACCCTGTTAAAGTAACCCGCAGCGCACTTAACAACGCAGCTTCCGTTGCTTCCATGGTTCTTACCACCGAAAGCCTTGTAACCGAAATTCCCGAATATCAGGGCAGATTCATCAACGAGGTTCAGGAAAAAATGCACCAGGTTCCGAAACCCTCCGGCAACTGGTAAT
>JAFSEN010000012.1 GCA_017435745.1 Oscillospiraceae bacterium | reverse complement strand
AAGAACTCAATCTTACAAACCATTATGACAGATTCAGCCACAGAGATATCCAAAGAATTTACAATCCTCCGCAGGAAGATAACGACGGCGGAACCACCATCAACAGCAACGGTTCTTCCCATAAAAGCGGCGGGTTCTGATAAGCAGGAGGCTTTTTATTAACAGGAGATACTTAATGAATATAGCAAAAATAATGATTCCTAAAATATCAACAGCTTTCCTTTTGGAAAACAATACTGTTCGCCAGGGGCTTGAAAAATTTACCCGCTATGGATATACGGCGGTTCCGGTTCTTGATGAAAACGGAATTTATTCCGGAACCGTTACCGAAGGGGATTTTCTGCGCCATATAATGAAGCTTAAAAGCGCGGAAATGAAGGACCATGAATCATATTTTATAAAAGATATTATAAGAAAAGATTTTTGTCCTTCTCTTCTTATTGAAGCGGAACAGGACGAAGTTATAAAAACCGTAATGAACCAAAACTTTGTGCCGATCGTTGATGGGCGCGGAGTGTTTTGCGGAATCATAACCAGAAAAGGCGTTATAGAAACCCTTGCAAAACAGCTTGGCAAAGAATAAAAAAAGAATTGCGGCGGATTTTTATCCGCCGCTTTTTGTTGTAAAAAAACATGCTCTATGATATAATTTCAAGCGGAAATATCTTTAAAGGATGTGTTTTTTTAATGCCAAGCGTCTGTGTTGTTGCAAAAAAATGCGGCGGCTGCCGTTATACCGGCGTGCCTTATCCTGAACAGCTTGAGATAAAACAAAAAAATGAAGAGGAACTCCTCGGAAGATTCGGAAAAGTTGAACGCATAATCGGAATGCGCTACCCTTGTTTTTACCGCAACAAGGTCACAGCTGCTTTTGGAAAAGACAAAAAAGGAAACATAATCTGCGGAACATATTCCGAAGGAACCCATTATATTGTCCAGGTGGATAAATGCCTTATCGAAGACGAAAAATGCCAGGAAATAATCCGCACGGTTAAAAAACTTTTAAAAGGTTTTAAAATGGAACCTTTTAACGAGGATACCGGAAAAGGCCTTTTGCGCCATGTTCTTGTCCGCCGAGGAATCAAAACCGGGGAAATAATGGTTGTTCTTGTTTTGGGAACCCATGTTTTTCCTTCCGGAAACAACTTTGTTAAAGAACTTCTGAAGATTCATCCGGAAATTTCAACAGTTGTGGTAAACATCAACGAAAAAAGAACGAGCATGGTCCTCGGAGAAAGGGAAAAAATTTCCTACGGAAAAGGTTATATCACCGATGAACTCTGCGGCTGCAGATTCAGAATTTCGCCAAGTTCTTTTTATCAGATAAACCCTATCCAAACCGAAATCCTTTATAATAAAGCGGTGGAATTTGCCGGACTTTCCGGAAAGGAAAGCGTCATCGACGCCTATTGCGGAATCGGAACAATCGGAATGGTTGCGGCAAAGCACGCGAAAAACGTAATCGGCGTTGAGCTCAACGGAAATGCAGTCCGGGACGCAAGAATGAACGCAAAGGAAAACAAAATCGAAAATATAGAATTCTTTAAGGGCGACGCGGGGGATTTTATGGTGAAAATGGCGGCAGAAAAAGCAAAGGCCGACGTTGTTTTTATGGATCCGCCGAGAGCCGGAAGCACCGAGGAATTTTTAACTGCGGTAAAAACTCTTTCACCGAAACGCCTTGTTTACGTTTCCTGCAACCCGGTAACGCTTTCGAGAGACCTTGAATTTATCACCAAAAACGGATATGAAGTGAAAAAAATCCAGCCGGTCGATATGTTCCCCTTTACCGACCATTGCGAAACCGTCGTTCTTCTTACCCGTAAGGAGAAAACAGGATTTGATAAAAAGCCTTTCGGAAAGAGCAGCGAACGTAAAAAAACGGATTACAGAAAGAAAAAAGATATGCAGCGTGCATAATTATTCAAATTATGTATAAAAATTAATATTTTTTATAAAAATCAAAAAAGGGCTTGACTTTTTTGATGAATATTGTTAGTATAGTTTACATAATTTCATAGCCAACTAAATGCGTTTGAGCAGAAAGAGTAGGCCGGAGAAAAGCTTCAGAGAATTGCCGGTTGGTGCGAGGCAACAGCGTAATATCCGTTCCGAAGTTCATTCTGCGAGCAGTGTGTTGAAAATTGCAGTAGATACAACGGGTGCGACCGTTACATCGCTAAGACTTTTAAGCCTATCAAGGTTCCGGTTGCGAGGCCGGTACGAAAGCAGAGTGGTATCGCGGATTTT
>JAFSEN010000011.1 GCA_017435745.1 Oscillospiraceae bacterium | reverse complement strand
CGTAAGAACGGTTTCTTCAATTGCTTTCCACTGTTCTTTGGTAACCTCTCCGGTTTTTTCGGTCATAACATAGCCAAGAGTTACTTCATCATATATCCACTCATCTTCATTCTCCGGCATATATTCTGCGACAAAATTATACGGTGTTACATAAATATGAAAATCAGCGTTTGCAATAGAGCCGTTTGTTCTGTCGTAGTGGATTCCAACAAGGGTTCCGGGTGTTGCTTTCATATCTTCTTCACCTCCGCAGCCGCAGAAAACTGAAATTACAAGAACAAAAGAAAGAAAAATATAAAATATTCTTTTAGTATTCATTAAATTCCCCCTTTTTGGGGATTTTCTCCGCTTCCGCTTTTCGGAAGCGGAGAATTAATCTTTATACTTTACTGGATGTCGCCGTCGTCAAAGGGATCTCCGCATTCGGGACAGAATTTCGGAGGTTTAACGCCTTTTTCCGGTTCCCAACCGCATTTGTCGCATTTATACTGGGGAATGCCGGCGGGTTTCTTTGCTCCGCAGTTCGGGCAGAATTTGCCTTTGTTCACCTGGCCGCAGGAGCAGGTCCAACCGTCTTCGACGGGTTTCGGTGCGCCGCATTCGGTACAGAATTTTCCGGTTGCGGTTGCGCCGCAGGAACATTTCCAGCTGTCAACAGGTTTGGGTTCCGGTTTTGCTGCGCCGCAGCCCATGCAGAATTTACCCTGGTTGCCTGTCTGTCCGCAGCTGCAGGTCCAGCCTGCGGGTGCTGCAGGTGCAGGAGCAGGAGCGGGCTGCTTTGCTGCCTGCTGCTGGCCCATCTGATAAAGATTTGCCGCGTTCATGCCGCCCATGTTCTGTGCCATGCCCATACCCATAAATGCCATTGCAGGACCTGCACCCTGGTTGGAAGCTGCTGCCTGCATTGCGGAAGCCTGTGCGCCGACCATATGTGCCGCTGCTCTGGTAGGATCCATAAATGCCGCATTACGCTGCATTTCTTTGATCATCTTTTCGTCTTCTTCCTCGGCTTTTACGGAAGAAACACCGAAAGAAACGATTTCGATTCCGCGAAGACCGCTCCATTTTTCCGAAAGCACTTCGTTAAGCGCTTCGGAAAGTTCGGTGGTGTGTCCCGGAAGTGCAGAATAGCGGATTCCCATTGCGGAAATTTTTGCGAATGCCGGCTGAAGAGCGGTAAGAAGCTCGGTTTTAAGCTGGCTGTCAAGATTATCTCTGGTATATTCTGCGGTTACGTTTCCGGATACGTTGGTGTAGAAGAGAATCGGGTCGCAGATATGATAGCTGTATTCACCGAAGCAACGGATGTTGATATCAATATCGATTCCGGCTCTTTCATCAACTACGCGGAAAGGAACGGAGCTTGGAGTTCCGTATTTGTTGCCTATAAGCTCTTTGGTATTGAAATAATAGATTCTCTGGTCTTTGCCGGTATCACCGCCGAAGGTGAAACGTTTTCCAATGGTGGCAAAGCTTTGTTTAATGCTGTCGCTGAGATTGCCCGCAAAGATTGAAGGCTCGGTGGACATATCATAGGTGTATTCGCCGGGTTCTGCGCAGATATCAACTACTTTGCCCTGCTCGACGATGATCATTGCCTGGCCGTCGGCGATGGCAATTACGGAACCGTTGGAAATAATGTTTTCGGAACCTTTGGTGTTGGAACTGCGGTTTCCGGTGCGTTTCTGTCCTTTGGTTACAAGAACATTTGCGGGAATGGATTCACAATAGAAGAATTCCTTCCACTGATCGGCAAGAACACCGCCCACAGAACCTAATGCAGCTTTAATAAGACCCATAATTCAGCACTCCTTTTTTATGTAATAATTTATTTGTTTTTTATTGCTTGCCGGCTTTGCCGGTAAAAATCAGATTTTTATGCCCAGGGATCTGCGCTTTCGGGCTGGCGGATATCCGCAAGAATAAACTGATCCCAAAGGTACCATTTTCCGTCCTTTGCTTCGCGGAGAAGGATTTCTCTTGGGCTGTCGGCTCCTCCGGAGCAAACCAAAAGTTTTGCATAGCCTTCGTTTTCATAACTGTAAGGGTTATCCTTTACCACAATTTTTAAAGGAACGTTCGGGGTATAATCATTTTCCGGGGTTGCTCCTTCAAAATAGGAACGGGGAACATAATCTTTTCCGTCCATAAATCTGTCCCGTATAAAGTTAATATCAATTCCGCTGAGAGGACGGGGTCCGCGAAGGAAATTAAGCATTTTTATCGAAAGATCTTTGTCTTTCGGATAAACGCAGAACGCAAGAACTGTCATTGCCGCGGTTTCAAAAGGGGTTTCCATTTTTGCTTCCGGAAGAGAAACAAATTCCTCATAACTTTCGGGAATTCCGGAAAAATCTATTGTAACAGATTTATTTGCGGCATTTTTTACCGCATTTTTGATGTTGTCGCCAAGCTCCTTTCCGATTTTGTTTCCGTTTGTTTTAAGTGCATTGATTGCCTGCCGTTTAAGGTTGTCAAAAAGTCCCATAACCTATCCCCTTTCTGTTTTAATTTTTTACGTTTATATATTGTTTAAGACAAAGTCTTCTGTCCGGAGCAACCTTGCAAAGTTCCTGTTTGCTGAAATATTCTTCAAGAACCTCCGCGCTTTTTGTTGCAACAACTTTCGGTTCTTTGTTTTTCGAAACTTCCTCAACCGAAACATCAAGGAATTCCTTAAGGTTTTCAAAATGGAAAGAAGTTATACCGACGTTATAGAGTTTTTCATCGCCGACTTCTTCTCCGTTAAGAACAAGTTTTTCAAGAATCTGGTTTTCATAATCGAAATAAATTTCAAAACCTCTGGAATACTGATAAAACTCGGTAAGTCCGTCAAGAGCGCCTTTTCTAAGCGAAAAACTTATCATCCGTTTAAGCTGAGCGCCGGTTACGGTTATGCGGTAAACCTCGTCGCTGTAGGGAAAAACCTGAAGAAGGTCTTCGAGCATTACGATTGGGCCCATTTCCTCAGCACGGATGCTTCCGGAACCGAGCATCATAATATCAAGACCAAGCGCATCTTTAAAAGCATCGGTAATAAGTTTTCCGAGAGAGGTTTCTTCTTCTCTCTTCGGGTGAGTGTATTTATCCGCAAGGCGGGTGACAACCCTTTTATATTTTTTATCCGTCTGGGTTTTATATTTTGCAATTACCGCTTCAAGGGCATAGTCCCTCGGGCAATAGTCATCGTCGATAGGAATAAGCTTCCATTCGTAACTGTCGATGCAGTTGTTGTCGGTGTCCACCATAATATCAAATCTGCCTATCTGGTTTGTACCGCAAGCCGCCTGGACAATCGGGATTCCGTTGATAACTTCCGGTTTTTCAAGAAGGGTGTGGCTGTGGCCGCCGATTATGATATCAACTCCCCACCTTGGGTCAAGCTTTCCGGCAAGATCAATATCCGCTTCAAAACCGATATGAGTAAGAAGAACGGTGAAATCAATATCTTCGGTGCGGTAAGCGTTGCATATTCTTCCAACTTCGAGAGCGGCTTCATGGACGTCAACAAAGGAACCGATTATTTTATCCTGTTTTGTGGAATGAAGAACTTCTTCGGTAAGAAGGCCGATGAAAAGAATTTTCATTCCGCCGATTTCCTTGATGATATGGGATTTAAAAAGGCGAACTCCGTTTGTGGTGATATACATATTTGCGTTGATAATCGGGAACTGGGCGCATTTTTCGATAAAGAGAAGATGTGCAAGGCCATAGTCAACTTCGTGGTTTCCAAGGGTCACAACGTCCGGGGTTAACATGTTCATAATTTCGATAGTGGACATTCCCTTATATTCGCTGTCGATTATGGAACCGCGGAACATATCGCCGGAAATTGTATAAAGCACATTTTCTTCCTCATGGCGAACTTTGTTTATGTAACCGGAAAGCATTGAAATTCCGCCAAGGAGTTCCTTATCGATTTCCTTCGCCATAAAATCGCCGTGGAGGTCGTTCGAATGAAGAATTGTAAGTTTTTTAAGATTCGGCATCTTTAATTCCCCTTTCCCTGATTATTCTATGGTGATCCATCTGTCCTCTTCCGGGCAGACGATGAATTCCATGCTGCTCATATTTTCATCAACAACGTCCATTGAGTTTGTCGCGAGCATTTTTACAGGGGCGTTCTTTTTTATTTCCTCTTCGGTAACGTCAAAGAATTTATCCATGCTCTTGAAGTGGAAACCCTGAAGACCTACTTTAAAAATACGTTCGTCATCAATGGGTGCGCCTTCAAAACTTATTTCAAGAACTCTTCTTTCCGGGATAGAAACAACGACTTTCATTCCTCTTGAATACTGATAAAATTCGGTGTGGCAGCCGTCAAGAGCTTCGTCCCGGTAAAGATGTTTTATCATGTGCTTAAGCTGTTTTCCGGTTACCTTAATACGGAAAAGTTCATCGGTATATGGGAACATCTGGGCAAGATTTCGATACTGAACAATAGGTCCCATCTGTGTTTCCCGAAGACTTCCGGAAGCAAGAAGCATTACATCAAGCCCCATATTGTCCCGGAAAATATCCGCAAAAATTTTTCCAAGCTGGGTTTCTCTGTTTCTTTGCGGGTGGGTATATTTTTCCGCAAAGCGGGTTATATATCTTCCGTATTTTTCGTCCGTTGCGTCAACGTATTTTTCAATAACTTCCTCAAGTGCAAGATCCCTCGGACAATGGGTATCGTCAATAGGAATAAGCTTCCATTCGAAGTTTTCGATACAGTTGTTGTCGGTATCGATCATAATATCAAATCTGCCGACCTGGTCGGTGCCGGTTGCGGCCTGGACTATCGGAATATTATTCACCATTGCAGGTTTTTCAAGAAGTGTGTGGCTGTGGCCGCCGATTATTACATCAACTCCCCAGTTCGGGTCAAGAAGTTCCGCAAGTTTTTTATCTTCCTCAAAACCGATATGGGTAAGAAGCACTGTAAAATCAATATCGTCGGATTTATGTGCATTGCAGATTTTTCCGATTTCGGTTGCAGCTTCCTTTACGTCAACAAAAGAACCGACCAATCTGTCCTGTTTTGCCTGGGAAAGAACTTCTTCGGTAAGGATTCCGATGAACATTATCTTCATGCCGTCGATTTCTTTTATATAGTGGGATTTAAAAAGGCGGACGCCGGTTGTTGTGAGATAAAGGTTTGCGTTGACTATCGGAAATCTTGCGCATTTTTCAAGGAAAAGAAGATGAGCAATGCCATAATCTGCTTCATGGTTTCCAAGGGTAACAACGTCCGGAGCAAGCATGTTCATAATTTCAATGGTGGACATGCCTTTATATTCGCTGTCAATTATGTTTCCCCGGAACATATCGCCGGAAATGGTATAAAGGACGTTTTTCTCTTCTTTGCGAACTTTATTTAGGTAACCGGAAAGCATCGAAACGCCGCCAATAAGCTTTTCGTCCTTTTCCTGAGCCATAAAGTCGCCGTGCATGTCATTTGAATGAAGAATCGTAAGTTTTTTTAAATTTTTCATCAAATCACTTCCTTCCCTTTAACCTTTCGGCTGGAAGAAATAGAAAGTCTGATATTCTGTTCCCATGAAGAAAGGGCTTTCGGTTCCATAATGGATGGCATACATCGAATCTTCGGAACCTTCCTCTTTCTGAAATTTATAGGAACAAACGTGGGGATAGGATTCCCCGTTATAGAAAAGTCCGCCTGTAAGGGACATATCAAGGGTATATCCTCCGTCCCAGTTTCCGTTTTCGTCAAAGCTTTCGTAAACTGTTCCGTCAAAAATCTCGTCGATGTCGGAATTTTCAAGACCATACCAGAAAGATACGCATTTCCGGTCGTTTTCATCGTAATAAAAGCTTAGATTCATAACGTAGGTCGATCCGTCGTCGTGATAATAAAAGCTTCCCCATTCGATGTTAATCAGTTCATCGAAGGTATAAAAATCTTCGGTGCTCATTTCCGGGCGGGAAAAATCAAGCGCAAGAAGCTCGCTTTCGTCTTCGTTGATTCCTGCAAGGCTTCCGTCCATAAGGCTGAGATAGGGCGAAAGTTTTTTCTCAACGCCGTCCGGGGTGGTGATTGTTACGAGAACGTTTGTAAAAATGTCGCTTTCGTTGCATTTGAGAAGAATGGGTTCACCGGTTTCGCTTTCATAAATTACTTCGCCGATTATGGGTTCCCAGGCTTCGGTATCTTCCGGCATGGAAAGCTCCTCGACTTTTACGGAACAATCAAGGTTTGCGGGAACAATGCAATAAAGTTCATATCCGTCCGTTTTTACAAAGCGTTCATCCGGAATTTCCGCAACAAAGGAATAGATTTCCAGAAGTTCGGTCTGCTTTTCAACAATTGCGGCGTAATCGTCATCGAAGGGATCTTCAAAAAATCCGACGTATGCAACGCCGCAGATTGCTTCTGCGAAGCCAAGACCTTCGACAAGACCTTCATAATCCTTGTTGGAAACATCTGCGGGAAGTTCTTCGATTTCCGCTTCGTTTTCTTCCTCTTTTTCGGGTTTATCTGCCTCGCTCTGCGGATTTTCGGTATCGGGTCCAACCTGTTCCGGGTTTGGGGTGTCGTTTCCGCAGGCGGCAAAACTTAAAATCATGGCAAAAGCCATGAGCATGCTCAAAATTTTCTTCATTTTCAGCTTTCCCCTTTCAATCAGAACCCGCCGCTTTTATGGGAAGAACCGTTGCTGTTGATGGTGGTTCCGCCGTCGTTATCTTCCTGCGGAGGATTGTAAATTCTTTGGATATCTCTGTGGCTGAATCTGTCATAATGGTTTGTAAGATTGAGTTCTT
>JAFSEN010000010.1 GCA_017435745.1 Oscillospiraceae bacterium | reverse complement strand
TTTATCGGTCATTTTTGCGAATGCATCATAGTCACGGCCGCCGATTTTGAAGGTTGCATCAACAAAGATGTGGCTGATATCGTAGTTGCCTGCGATAAGGCCGGAAAGGAATCCATAGAAGGAATTGAAATCGGAAATATCGTATTCATCGATATCGATAAGACGTACGTCATGGCTTACGTCAAAGCGAAGAGTTGCGCCGCGTTCGATTGCTACAACGCAGCCGTTGCTGGTTTTTACTGCTTCGTCGATGTTTTCGATGAGGTATTTGGTTTTGCCGGAGCCTTTGAGGCCAAGGATAAGTTTGATCATAGTAATGTCTCCCTCTGTTCTAATGTATTATCATTGCGCGAACGCAGTTTGACCGAAAATCAGTCGAGTTTTGCTTCGATTGCCGCTCTCATGTCCTCGTATCCCGGTTTTCCGAGAAGGGCGAACATGTTCTTTTTATAGCTTTCGACGCCGGGCTGGTTGAAGGGGTTTACCCCAAGCATATAGCCCGAAACCGCACATGCGATTTCAAAGAAATAGATAAGTTTTCCGATTTCTTTCGGACTTCTTTCTTTGCAGGTTATAACGATATTAGGAACTCCGCCTTCGGTATGCGCTACCAAAGTTCCAAGCCTTGCTTTTTCGTTGATTTCCTGCATGTCCATTCCGGCGAGGAAGTTGAGTCCGTCGCCGTTTTCTTCGTCGACCGCAACTATAAACTTCTTCTGTGCTTTTTCAAAACGAACAACAGTTTCGAAAAGGTTTCTTGTTCCGTCCTGGACAAACTGTCCGAGAGAATGAAGATCCATGGAGAAAATCGCGGAGCAGGGGAAAATTCCTTTTCCGTCTTTGCCTTCGCTTTCGCCGAAAAGCTGTTTCCACCATTCGGCCATCTGGCCGAAAGAAGGTTCATAGCTTACGAGAAGTTCGAGCGCTTTGCCTTTTTCAAGAAGAATGTTTCTTGCTGCGGCATACTGCATTGCTTCATTTTCTTCATATTTAGGATTTTCATATTCCTTTTTAGCTTCTGCTGCGCCGACCATAAGTTCATTGATATCAATTCCTGCGGCGGCAATCGGCAAAAGACCAACCGGAGTAAGGACGGAAAATCTTCCGCCGATATCATCCGGAACAACAAAGGTTTCCCAGCCTTCTTTATCAGCAACAGCTTTGAGGGTACCCCTTGCTTTGTCGGTTGTGCAATAAATTCTTTCTTTTGCCCCTTCTTTTCCGTATTTCTTTTCAAGAAGTTCGCGGAAGAAGCGGAAGGCAATTGCCGGTTCCGTTGTTGTACCGGATTTGGAAATTACGTTAACCGAAAAATCTTTTTCTTCACAGATTTCGGCAATTTCGGACATATAATCCGGGCTTAAGTTGCATCCTGCAAAATAAATTTCCGGTCCGTCTTTGCAAAGTCTGTTGCGAAGAGGAGAAGTGCAAAGTTCGATAACCGCCCTTGCACCGAGGTAGGAACCGCCGATTCCGATAACGATCAGAACTTCGCTTTGTTTCCTTATTTTTTCCGCGGCGGAAATAATGCGCGAAAATTCTTCGCGGTCATATTCCTCCGGAAGTTCAACAAAACCGGTAAAGTCGTTTCCCGCACCGGATTTTGTCATAAGGGTGCGGTGGGCTTCTTCGGCTTTTTGTACTTTTGCGGAAAATTCCTCTTCGGAGATAAAGTCTTTCAGATACCGAAAATCAAGTTTCGGCATTGGGACACCTCCTGAATAATGATATTTTCCTATCTAATATAATAACCTAAAACAGCGATTTTTGCAAGTGGCAAAGGGCTGAAATCTTGCTAATTGGAAAATTTTTTCATTTTGTTGAAATTGCTTCAAAAAAAAGAATTTTAAGCGCCGCAGAAAAACTCATTTTTTCAACCGTTTCTTTTGCAACTATGTTATATTCTCCGATTTCTCCGCCGTTCAGAAAAACGGAAACTTTGCCTATAACCGTTCCTTTTTCCACAGGCGCTTCAAGGCTTTCCGGAAGGGTTACTTTCTGTTCAATAAGTTCTTCCTGACCTTTTGGAAGAAGAAAATTTTCCGGTTTTTCGAAAACCGGGGTTACAAATTCGCTTACTCCGTGTGAAACCGGAATTTCGTAAAGTTCTTCCACCGGCGGTTTTGGTTTTGCAACGGCAAAATTTGCAAACCCGTAATCAAGAAGTTTTCTTCCTGCGGCAAAGCGTTCATCTGTGTTTGGCGAACCAAGCGTCACCGAAACAAGTTCCATATCTCCCCTTTCCGCGGAAGCCGCAAGGCAGCAGCCGGCTTCATCAGTGGAACCGGTTTTAAGACCCGTACAGCCTTTGTAAAACCTTACAAGCTTGTTGGTGTTGGTAAGTTCCGTTTCTCCGCCGCGAAGGCTATCCATCCAAACCGTTGAATATTCCTTTATCTTTTCGTGGGAAAGAAGAGCCGCGGACATTTTTGCAATATCCTTTGCTGTGGAAACATGACCTTCCGCGTCAAGGCCGGTGCAGTTTTTGAAAACAGTATTTTCCATTCCGAGTTCGGCGGCTTTTTTATTCATAAGTTCCACAAAAGCTTCCTCGCTTCCGGAAACCGCTTCCGCAAGGGCAACGCAGGCGTCGTTTGCCGAAGCTATTGCAGAAGCTTTTAAAAGTTCATGGACGGTAAAAACTTCACCCGGTTCAAGCCAAATCTGGCTTCCGCCCATGGAGCAGGCGTGTTCGCTTGCGGTGATTTCGGTTTCATAGCCGAGTTTTCCGCTTTCGATAGCTTCCATAACAAGAAGAAGAGTCATAATTTTTGTAATGGATGCCGGAGGAAGCTGTTGATCCGCTTCGTATTCAAAAAGAACCCTTCCGGTATTCCGTTCAACAAGTATTGCAGATTTTGCCGAAAGAGTTATTCCATCGGCAAAAGCGTTTATTCCGAAAGAAAACGCAAGGCATACGGACAAAAACAGCGAAACAATTTTCTTCATTTTTTCACCCTTTTTCAAAAATAAAGTTTTTGATAGTTATATTCTTAAAAAAGCAAAAAAATGCTTTTGCTGTAACCAAAAACGCGTTTTTTTCATAGAATATCATACAAAACTTCAAAAAAGAGGTGCTTTAAATGAAAAAGCGGAACAGGGATTTTAAAAATCCGTTTTTCTTTTTTCTTGTCGGGTTTGCAATCGGTCTCTTCATAAAATTCTTTCCGTTTTTCTTCATTCTTGCTCTTCTTTTTCTTGCGGCGAAACTTATTGTTTTTTGTTATTCACGTTAACGGAGGTGCATTTTTTTGAAAATTGTTGTTATGAATGTTCCCGGTTTTCTTGCTCCCGTTCTCCGGATGATTTTTAAAATCGGAAGAAACGACTGAAGCAAAAACCCGTGCTCAAATTTTGAGCACGGGTTTTTGCTTATTTTTCAACCGGGAATTTATCAATTATGTACGCGACAAATTTGCGTATATAGTTTGCATCGACCGCGGTTATTTTTCCGTCGCCGTCAACGTCGCCGACGAGAATCTGCTGTTCGGTGGGTTTTATGAGTTTTGCGGCGATAAGACGCGCTGTGTAAGCGTCCATCACGTCAACAACGCCGTCGAGGTTTAGGTCGCCCATAAGGGAATCTTCGATTTGTATGAAAACGGAAACTGTTTTATACATATATCCGAACCGGATTTTGATTTCCGCTTCAAGTTCCTGTCCTTCCCCTTCGATTTTAAATCCTTCAGTGAATTCGACGGATTCAACATCAAAATCCTCAGGAAGCGCCGCAAAAACTGCTTCGCTGATTCTTGCTTTAAGAGATTCCTCATCCGCTGCATATGAAACAGTGATTTTTGTTTCCGCAAGTTTTGTGGATTCGGTATCGACCGGATCAACCTCATATCCTTCGATTTCCGTTACAGCAAGGCTTCCGTTTTTCCAGGATTCCACAGCCGCAAATACGGATTTTTGTGCAATTTCGGTATATTCCTTCGGAAGTTTTCCGACAGATTCGGTGGTGCGGATATCCGGAAGAACATATTCTTCCGCGCGCATTTCCTCCGGAATAATTGTTTCCGCAAAAGTGAGAGAAGCTATATATCTTCCGACGTTGAGCGAAAGATGGCTGTCGCGGAGAAGACCGACCTGCGGGTCGCTTTCAAGAGTTATGTCTTCTCCCTTATTATAATTAAGAAGGGCAAGATAGGTTGTTCTTGCATTCTGAATCGAAAGGCCGACCGGGATGATCGCATCATATTGTTTTCCGCTTTCAGCGCCGAAATATTCCATATTTATCGGATAGAAATCTGCCATTTTGTTGTATTTGCTCAGTCCGGCATTGAGTTCGATATTCGTTACATATGCCCAGTGCATGTAGCAATATGTTTCCGCCCGGGGTGCTTTTTCAGCTATATAATCGAGCATAAATTCTGTTGCTGATTCAAGCGGATAGAATTTTTCTTCCGTTTCTTCGGGATAACGCACAAGTTCCTCTCCGGTTGTAAAATCAACGCTGTAAGGCTGGAGAGTGACAACATCCCAATCGGTATATTTCAGCGCACCTTCAACAGATTTTCCTCCGGCGTTGGTCCATGTTCCGCTTTCCGGAGTGATTACGTAAAATCCAATGTTGTCTTTCCCCCGTTCAGCCTGAGTTGCGAACCAGGAAATTGATTTTCCGCCGCTGGAAAGAATACCTAGGGTCACTTTTACATCTTCGCCGAGCATATCCCTGAGGATATTGAAAAGCTGGCTGTCATTCATTCCCTGGCCAAGGTTTGCCGCATCCTGGGAATAGGAGTTCCCTATGAGCAGAATCTTGAATTCTCCGTCCTCGAACATCCAGTCATATCCTTTTGCGGGAATAACTTCCTGCGCAACAAGGGTTTCACCGCAGACGGAACAATGTTTTCCCTCGGTAAGTCCCGTTCTTGATGAAGTTGGAAGAATCTTACGCCCGATTACTTCGGTGTGGCCCGTTGCCGGAATATACATATCCGTATAGCTTTCCCCGCAGAATTTACAGGTATAGGTCGTATATCCCTGTTCGGTACAGGTTGGCGGAGTTATCTCTTCAGAGTAGCTGTGTTCACATTCCACCGTTCTGTCATAATTCGTTGTTCCGGTAATCGCAACGGTATAGCTTGCGTTGTATTTCACCTTATGTACCTTGACGATGCAGGCGGATTTTCCGTCCGCATTTCCGGTGTGGTTGCTGTCGATAACGTTGAAACCCGTTTCGTCACAGCTTATGAAAATCATTGAATGTCCCCCGTAATAATTTGAACGGAGAACGTCCCCCGGAAGGGCCTCTTTAATTGTTTCATAGGTCAGCGGCCCGGTTTTTTCAAGGGTGGAAGTAACTTTATCGGTGTTCTTTCCGGCAAAAATATACCAGTGGGCAAAGTTTGCAAAGCCGAAACACTGCCAGCCGTCCGCAGAGCCCTGGGTTCCCTTATAGCTGTACTGGGTCGGACAAAGAGAAGCATCAAGAGTTCCCATTCCCACAAGTTCCTGGACCCATTTTTCCGCAATAACGTTGCTCATAAGGCAGTTATCGCAGGAAGACGCATGAACTCCGGACGCTTTGCAGTAATTTCCGTCAACGGTGAAAAATTTTCCTTCAAACATTTCGATAAATTTTTCAAGCCTTGCCGAAACTTCCTCAACTGTCACCGCTTCGGGAACTGTGTGTTCCCCAAGAAAATCGATATCCGGATATTCCTCCGGAATCAGAAAAAGAGCCTGCTGCAGGGTATCTTCTTTTATTTCTTCATTTTCTTCCAAGGCCGAAGCTTCCGCCGGCATTGTTCCGAAGGTGAAAACAAAAGCAAGCGCAAAACATACAAGCTTCTTCAAAAACTTTTTCAAGGGCATTTTCCCCTTTCAATTGATCTAATGATATTTTACCATAACCGCGCAGGATGTCAAACAAAAAAAGCCGGTTCAAAGAACCGGCTTTTGGTGATTTTTATTTGCAAAAGCTGTCAACATATTTGTTGATGCAGTAATTGATAATGCGTTTTGCTTCTTCTGCGTCGCAAACTTCGTCAACAACGGTCTGTTTGTTTTCAAGAGCTTTGTAAACTTCGAAGAAATGCATCATTTCGCTGTAGATGTGTGCGGGGATCTCGGAAATGTCGTTGTATCCGTTATAAGTAGGATCATCGAAAGGAACCGCGATTATTTTTTCGTCCGCTGCGCCGTTATCGGTCATTTTGATTACGCCGATGGGTTTTACGCGTACAAGGGTCATGGGATAGATTTCCTCGGAGCAAAGTACGAGAACGTCAAGGGGGTCGCCGTCATCAGCAAAAGTTCTCGGAATAAATCCGTAGCTTGCGGGATAATGGGTGGAAGTGTAAAGAACGCGGTCGAGTTTAAGAAGACCGGTTTCTTTGTCAAGTTCATATTTATTTTTGCTGCCTTTCGGAATTTCGATAAGAGCCACGAAATCTTCGGGTCTTACTCTTTTGGGGGAAAGATCATGCCAGATATTCATTTATATATTCTCCTTTCCAGATAATAATTTGCTGTCCATTTCTTTTAAAATTTTTATTTGTATCGGAATTGCGCAAAGAAGCGTTCCGACATCGGCAATCGGCTGTGCAAGCTGGATTCCCGTTACTCCGATAAGTTCTGAAAGTATCAAAACCGCCGGAATGAAGAAAAGCCCCTGTCTTGCCGTTGCAAGAAACGTTGCGGGAACCGTTCTTCCTATGACCTGGGTCATCATGTTGCTTAATACGATCCAGCTGTGGGTTACAAAGGTCACACACTGAAGGCGCATTGCAACAGTTCCAACCGCAATTACGTCCGGGTCATCCCTGAAAAGAGCGATTATCTCCGGCGCAAAGATAAATCCTGCGGCGGCTATTCCAAGCAGAAACACCACCGAAGTTTTTACGCAGAAGAAAAAACCTTCTTTAACCCTTTTGTAAAGCCCCGCTCCGTAATTGAATCCGCAGAAAGGCTGGAAACCCTGGCCGAAACCTATCATGGCCGAAGCTCCGAACATCGCAATTCTCTGAACAATGCCCATTGCGGCAATTACAGCATCCCCATAGGGACCCGCCGCATGGTTAAGCGAAATCGTTGCAACGGAAGCAAGTCCCTGCCTTGCAAGGGAAGGCAGACCCCCGCCGATTATATTTTTATAATAAAACCATTCAAACTTAACGTTTGAAAAGCGTAATTTTATATGTCCCCTTTTCTGCATTCCGTAAAGCAGAATGAAAAATCCGATTATCTGGCTTATCACAGTTGCCCAGCCTGCGCCGGAAATTCCCATATCGAACACAAAAATAAGCAAAGGGTCAAGAGCAATGTTGAGAACCGAACCAAGGGTTATTCCAACCATTGCATAGGCTGCATTTCCCTGGAAACGCAGCTGATTATTGAGCACAAATGAAGAAGTTATCCAGGGAGCTCCGAAAAGAATTGCCCGGAGATATTCCATAGTATATGGCAAAATCGTTTCGGTCGAACCTAGAAAAACCGCAAGTTCCTCAAGAAAAATCTCTCCGATTATCATTATCGCCGTTCCTGCGGCAAATGCAGAAAAGAAACCCGTTGCGGCCATTTTTTCTGCTTCGTGATAATTTTTCTTTCCCAGTTCCCTTGATATGTAATTTCCGCTTCCATGTCCGAAAAAGAAGCCAACCGCCTGGATTATCGCCATCATCGAAAAAGCTACGCCTACGGCTCCGGTTGCGGAATTGCTTTTAAGCAATCCGACAAAAAACGTATCCGCCATGTTGTAAAACGAAGTTACAAGCATGCTGATTATACAAGGCACCGCAAGCTTTGAGATAAGTTTTCCGATTGGCGCTTCCGTCATCCGACGGAACTTTTCTTCCTGTGTTTCAGCCATTTTCTTTATCAAGTTCCCATTCTTTTATCTGTTTTGCTTCCTCATACATCATGCAGTAATTTTTGTGGCGGCTTTCGGGGATTGTTCCCTCTTTTACCGCTTCGAGAACAGCGCAGCCTTTTTCCGAAACATGGCTGCAGCCGGTGAATTTGCATTTGAGCAGATAGGGTTCGAACTCCCGGAAGCAATATTGAAGTTCGCTTTTGCGGATTATTCCGACCCTTTCCATTTCGATTGCGGAAAAGCCGGGGGTGTCTGCAACCCAGCCGCCCGTTTCAAGTTCAAAAAGCTCTGTATGGCGCGTTGTATGCCTTCCTCGGCCGAGCTTTTTGCTGATTTCCGCCGTTGAAAGAGCAAGTTCCGGAAAAATATCATTAAGAAGGCTTGATTTTCCTGCGCCGGAATTTCCGCAAAAAGCGCTTATTCTTCCTTTGAGCATCTCATAAACTTCGTCGGTTCCCTCGTGCTCAAGCGCGCAGACTTCGTAAACCCGGAACCCGGCTTTGCGGTAAATTTCCGCAAAAACTTTTGAATCCGCAAGATCCGTTTTTGTAAAAACTATTACCGGTTCAACGCCCTGCTGTTCCGCAACGGCTATGAGTTTGTCCATTACAAGAAGATTCGGCGCGGGTTCCGCCACAGAAACGACCATTACAAGCTGGTCAAGATTTGCAAGAGGAGGCCGCACAAGGGAGTTTTTTCGTTCGTGGATAGCGTGGATATATCCCTTTTCGTTCGGAAGAACGGAAATTGTAACCTTGTCGCCCACAAGCGGAGAAGTTTCGTGCTTTCTGAAAATTCCCCTTGCCCTTGTTTCATAAGTTGTTTCGCCGCAGCGGACATAATAAAAACCGCCGGTGGCTTTTATAATAAGACCTTCCTTTTTAGGAAGGTCTTTTTCTTCCATTTCAGAATTTTCTTCTCTTCTTCTGCGTTCTTTCAATTTATCAGCCTCCGAAATCTTCAGAGTAATCTGCGACCATTACCGAAGTTTTTTCGCTGAAGTCAACAGAATAGGCTCTGTAAAGCTGACCGTTATAATAAATGCTGAGAGTTCCTATTCCTTCGCCGAGAACCGTAACATCCCAGAATCTCTTTTCGGAAGGTACTATTGTTTCGCTTGCAACGGTATTTCCGTTAAGGCTTGCGGTCATAACAACTTCGTCGGAAGAATTGGGAAGCGGAATTTTGAGTTCAATGCTGTTTGCGTTGCTCTCTTTTTCGCGGATTATAACAAGGCCGATTGTGCTTCCGTGAGAAACCGTTGTTCCTTCCGGAAGGGTCTGGTCTATAACTTCTGTGCTTTGGCCGTTTCCGTCAACTCTTTCAACGCTTCCGATGCGGATTCCCGCAGAACTGAGGATCATTCTTGCGTCCTCAAGGGTATATCCGATTACGCTTGGAACGGTGGTATATGTGTTTTCTGCGCCCATACTTACATAAACAACCACAACTGTTCCGCTGTCAACCTGGGTATCTGCGCCGGGTTCGGTTTTTATAACATAACCTTCGGGAATTTCGTCGTTGTATTCGGTAACGGTGTTGAATTCGATTTCGTTATCGGTAAGGATTTTGTAAACCTGGTTTTCCTCAAAATTTCTGTAATCGGAAAGGCTGAAATACTGAATTCCGCTGGAAATCTTTACTTTTATGGTTGCGCCTTCCTTTACAACCATTCCTTTGTTTACGGACTGGTCGTAAATTATATCCTTGTCATACTGTTCATGGAAAGAGGAAGATTCTACAACAATATTGAAGCCGGAGTATTTTTTTATTGCTTCGTTGATGTCCATTCCGATAAGCTCCGGCGCGGTTGTATCGGGGACTTCCTCAAAAGGGCGGACCATCGCCATTATTCCGATTACGAAAACTATTGCAACTACGATGAACGCAACGGTTATACCTGTAAGAACGGGAACGACCGGGGCGTTGCGCACTTGTTCGTCCTTAATTTTTTTGTTTTTTTTCTTCGTGTTTGCAACCTCCTTGCTGATTTTGTCGGTTGCGGGTTCGGAATATTTATATTCAAAGCTGATCGAAGGATCATGTTTGAATTCATCGATATCCCGGAGCATTTCCGCGGCGGACTGATAGCGTCTTGCCGGGTCTTTCTGCATTGCGCGGATTGTAATATCCTCAAGTCCTTCAGGAATATCCGGGTTAAGAACTCTTGGGCGTTTTGCCTGGCTTTGGATCTGTTTAAGCGCAACGGAAACCGGGCTGTCCGCATCAAAAGGAAGAGTTCCGGTGGTCATTTCATAAAGCATTACGCCTATGGAATAAATATCGCTTTTTTCATCGGAAAGTTCGCCCTTTGCCTGTTCGGGGCTGATATAATGGACCGAACCTATTGCTTTATCGGTAACGGTATGCTGGCTTGCCCTTGCAAATCTTGCTATTCCGAAGTCGGCAACTTTTATGGTTCCGTCCTCAAGAAGCATAATGTTTTGGGGTTTTATGTCGCGGTGGACAATTCCTTTGTCGTGGGCGTGCTGGAGGGCGCGAAGAATCTGAACAGTAAAATGAACCGCTTCTTTCCAGCGGAGAACTTTTTGCTGTTCAATATATTCTTTAAGAGTAATTCCGTCGATATGTTCCATTACGATATACTGGATATCCTCGTTGAAACTGACGTCATAAACTTTTACGATATTCGGATGGGAAAGCACAGCAATTGCTTTTGATTCATTGCGGAAACGACGGAGAAGCTCATCGTTCTCCATGTGTTCGTCACGGAGAATTTTTACAGCAACAATGCGGTCATCAATGCTGTCGTAAGCTTTATACACATTCGCCATACCGCCAACACCGATAATTTCTTTTATCTCATAGCGGCCGTCGAGTTTTTTTCCTATATATCTGTCCATCAGGAACCTCCCGGTTTATCTTGTAATGCAGACAGCGGTAATGTTGTCTGCGCCGCCCGCTTTTTTGGCGGCATTTATAAGTTTATCAACACATTTTGAATATCCGGCTGTTTTAATTATTTCAAAAAGCTCGCTGTTTGAAAAATAATTTGAAAGGCCGTCTGTGCAGACTATAATCGCTTCTCCCTCGTTTATCGGAAATTCGCAATAATCAAGGTCGATTATCGACATTACTCCGAGAGCTCTTGTAATAAAGTGCTTTTTCGGGTGGAATCTTGCTTCGTCTTCGGTAATTTCGCCTCTGTCAACAAGAAGCTGGACAACAGAATGGTCTTTTGTAACCTGTTCAATTCCGTTTTCGGTAATATGATATGCTCTGCTGTCGCCGGCATGGACAATATGGGCCATTCCGTCACAGACTATTGTTGCAACGATTGTGGTTCCCATTCCGCGAAGGGAAGGATCTCTTTGGGAACGATCGAAAACCGAAACGTTTGCTGCGGTAACGGCTGTTTGGAGAATTCTTTTTATTGAATTGTCGCCGAAACCGCTTCCATAAGCGGCAGTTACGCTGTCGGTAACAATATCGCAGGCTGTACGGCTTGCAATATTTCCGCCTTTTTCTCCGCCCATTCCGTCACAGACTACCGCAAAAACAGCTTCTTCATCGCCGAGAACGCCGCAGTTGAAATCGTCCTGGTTCATTTCACGGACATTTCCCACATCGGTTTTTCCGTAAGCTTTAAGCATATCACTTATCACCTCTTTTTCCTAATCCTTTGAAGTTATGGAACCAAAAGTTCCAGGCTCTTCCGATTTTCCAGTTGTCAAAACCTTTGACAACCAATCGGGCAACTTCGTTCGGAGGTTCGGGACTTTTGTATTTTTCCTTGCGGATACTTCCGGCCATTTTTATATATTCGACCACATGATACAAAATTTTCCGCCTCCTTTTAAAAAAGATATCTATTTAGATTATTGTATATCTTATTGCTTTATATGTCAAATTTTTATTCTGAAAGGGTTCCGCCTTTTTCGGTTTTGATAGTGGTTCTTCTAAGCTGGCCGCAGGCAGCATTTATATCGCTTCCGAGTTCACGGCGGATAGTCGCGTTTTGTCCGTTATCATTGAGAAGTTTTGCAAAAGCTTCGACAGATTCGCGCTTTCCGCGTTTATATCCGGTTTCGTTTACTTTGTTTACCGGAATAAGGTTAACGTGGGCGCCCATTCCTTTAAGGAGTTTTATAAGTTCCATTGCGTGTTCCGGCTGGTCGTTGACCCCATCGATAAGCGCATATTCAAAGGAAATACGGCGGCCGGTTATATCGAAATAATCACGGCAGGCTTTTATAAGTTCATCAATGGGCCAGCGTTTTGCAACGGGCATTGTTCTTCTTCGAATTTCATCATTCGGCGCATGGAGAGAAACCGAAAGCGTAAGCTGGAGCTTTTTTTCCGCAAGCTTATAAATTTTATCAACAAGCCCGCAGGTGGAAAGTGAAATATGCCTCATTCCGAGATTGAAACCATTGTCGGAAGAAAGGATCTCGAGAAAATCCATTACGTTGTCGAAGTTATCAAGAGGTTCGCCTATTCCCATAAGAACAAGCGAAGCAATTTTTTCGCCGTGTTCTTCCGCATCCTTTGCGGCAAGATAAACTTCGGAAAGCATTTCCGACGGAGTTAGGTTTCTGCAAAGGCCGGTAAGGGTCGAAGCGCAGAAAGTACAGCCCATTCTGCAGCCGCATTGGGTGGAAATGCAAAGGCTTCCGCCGCGTTTATATGACATTCTTACGCCTTCAACATGTTCTCCGTCCTCAAGGCGGAAAAGATATTTTACTGTTCCGTCAAGTTTTGAAACAAGTCTTCTTTCGATTGTTACTTTTGAAAGATTGTATTCTGCAGAAAGTTTTTCACGAAGAGCCGCCGGAAGATTCGTCATTTCGGAATAATCGGAAACCCTTTTTTCATGGAGCCAGGAATAGATCTGTTTTGCACGGAAAGAAGGCTGGCCCATGAGTTTTATTTCTTCGCAAAGCTTTTCGTATGTAAGTGAGCGCAGATCTTTCATCATTTAGCTTCCTTTCTGAGTTTTGCAAAATAGAATCCGTCGGAATTGATTTCTCCGGGCATAAGGGTGACGGAAAAACCGTCTTTAGAGTATTTAAGCAGTTCTTCCGGAAGTTTTTCCGGAACAAGCCCGTCTTCTTCTATAAGAAGTTTTACAACCTGCTCGTTTTCCTCTTTTGAAAGGGTGCAGGTGGAATATATCATCGTTCCGCCTTTTTTAAGATATTTTGCGGAAGTGGAAGCGATTTTGTACTGGATTTTGGGAATGGCGGAAATTTCGCCCGGGTCTTTAAAGCGGATTTCCGGTTTTCTGCGGATTACTCCAAGACCGGAACAGGGTACGTCGCAAAGAACCCTGTCGAAAGTTCCCATTTTTTCGCTGTAAACCGTTGCGTCGTTTGCCATTGCGGAAACTATTGTAAGCCCAAGGCGTTCCGCACCGTTTTTAACAAGCCCGGCGCGCTTTGCATGAAGATCGCATGCAACGATTTTTCCTTCGTTTTCCATGATTTCCGCAACGGTAAAAGTTTTTCCGCCGGGCGCGGAGCAAACATCGAGCACCGTTTCGCCTTTTTGAACACCGAGAGCTTTTGCGCAAAGCTGGCTTGAAATATCCTGAACGTGGAAAAGGCCTTTTTTATAAGCTTTTGTTGCCTGGGGAGCCGCGGAATAAATCCTTACCGCATCCGGAACTTCTTCAACGAGCACCGCTTTTACGCCTTCTTCTTCAAGAATGCTCAAAAGTTCTTCTGCGGTCGTTTTTGTTGTGTTTACCCTTGCAAAAATCGGAACGGAACCGAGGGATTCGCGAAGAGCTGTTTCGGTTTTTTCGTCGCCGTATTCATTGCACCATTTTTTGCAAAGCCAGATCGGTGCGGAATATTCCGCGGAAAGCCGGCCAATTTTATCCATTCTTGAAAAATCGAACTGTTTTCCGTTTCTAATGAAGGAACGGAGTATTCCGTTTACAAAGCCGGAAGCTTTTCCGCAGCCAAGCTGTTTAACCGCCTCAACTGTTTCGTTTGCGGCCGCCATATCCGGAACGGAATTCATATAGATGAGCTGATAAAAACCGATTCGAAGGCATTCAAGAACCGCCGGTTCAAGTTCTTCAAGGGGAGTTTTTGAATATTTTTTTATAATTTTATCAAGGGTTATCCGGCGTTCAAGAACACCGTAAAAAAGCGCCGAAACAAAGGCCTTGTCGCGGTGCTCAAGCTGAGCACCGGAAAGAAGCGCATCGAGCACGATATTTGAAAAACCGCCTTCGTTAACTCTTAACAGAGCCTTTACGGTAAGCGTTCTTGTGTTTGCCATAAATTAAAAACTCCTTCTTTTGGTTAAGGTAAAATAAATTCCCTTGCCTGTTGGATTGTTATATATTGTCAAAAAATCAATCTCTTCTTCTGCCGCCGAAAAGAAGAACAAGGCGCAAAAGCTGTGCAAGGGAGGAAACAAGCGCGGCAACGTAAGTAAGAGCCGCCGCTTTTAGCACCTTTTTGGCTCCGTTTATTTCTTCTCCGTAAAGAATTCCGCTTTGGGAAAGGGTTGTAATTGCTCTGTCAGAAGCGTTGAATTCCACCGGAAGAGTTACAAGCTGGAAAAGCGCAAGAGTTGCAAAAAGGATTATTCCAAGGTTTACAAGATATTGGGAAGAAAAGATAAAACCGAGCATGATTATCGGAAAATAAAGCCACGAACCGATTTGGGTTACGGGAATTATCATTTCTCTTATTTTTATCGGTTTATAATTTACCGCATGCTGAACAGCATGGCCCGCCTCGTGCGCGGCAACCCCGATCGCGGCGATTGAAGTGCTGTTATAAACGCTGTCGGAAAGGTTTATTGTTTTGTTTCTCGGGCTGAAGTTGTCGGAAAGATGCCCGGAAATATGGCGCACCTGAACATCATAAATCCCGTTTTGCTGAAGGATATATTCCGCCGCCTGGGCGCCGGTCATTCCCCTCATATTCCCGATTTTGCTGTATTTTGTGAAATTGTTATTGACCTGGCTTTGCGCCCAAAGACCGAACAGAAGCGCAGGAACAATGAGTATCAGGTAATAAATATCAAAATAATAGAAAAAGGGCATTATATTTCACCTCGTTTTTATTTTCCGAAGGCAGTTCCTTTCAAAAGGCGTCTTCCGCGGATAAAATCTGCTCCGGACATTTTATTTTTGCCCTCCGGCTGAACGGTTATGAATTCAACCGCACCGTTTTTTGTTCCGACGACGAAACGTTTTTCGTCAAGAAGAGTTCCTTCTTCACCGGAAAAACCTTCTGCGGATTTTGCTTCGTGAATTTTGATGGATTTTCCTTCAAGGAAGGTATAAGCGGTTGGCCAGGGATTGAGTCCTCTTACCAGGTTGTGGATTTCTTCGGCGGTTTTTCCAAAATCGATTTCGCCCATTTCTTTTTTGAGCATCGGAGCATAGGTTGCTTCTTCCTCGTTCTGCGGCTCTGCTTTAACTTCGCCTTTATCGAAGAGTTCAAGGGTCTTTTCGATGGATTCTGCGCCAAGTTCCGCCATTCTGTCAAAAAGTTCGCCGGCGGTTTCGTCCTCGCCGATGGGAAGTTCAAATTTCATTATCATATCGCCGGTATCCATTCCTTCCGCCATATACATGGTGGTAATTCCGGTAACTTTGTCGCCGTTGATAACGGACCATTGGATCGGAGCGCTGCCTCTGTATTTCGGAAGAAGGCTTCCGTGGACGTTTACGTTTCCGAGAACCGGAACATCAAGAATATCTTTCGGAAGAATCTTTCCATAAGCGGCAACAACGGTGAGGTCCGGTTTGAGTTCCTGCATAATTTTAAGAGCTTCGCCGTCACGGAGTTTTGCAGGCTGGAAAACCGGAATATTATGCTCCATTGCAAGTGCTTTTGTTGCGGTGGGCATTATAACCTGCTTTCTGCCGACTGGTTTATCCGGCTGGGAAAAAACGCCGACTACGTTTCTTCCGGTGTCAATAAGTCTTTTAAGGATAGCTGCGGCAAAATCCGGAGTTCCCATAAAGACGATTCGCATATCTTTCATTATTTTTCCTCACCTTTTTCGATGGTTATATCCTTTGCAAGATCAACGAAACAAACTCCGTTAAGGTGGTCGATTTCATGGCAAAAAGCTCTTGCTTTAAGCTCTCTTCCGGAAATTTCGAACCATTCGCCGAATCTGTTCTGTGCTCTTACGGTTACGGCCATGGGTCTTGTAACCGTTCCCCATTTTCCCGGGAAGGAAAGGCAGCCTTCGTTTCCGGTCTGTTCGCCGGCTGTGGCAACGATTTTGGGGTTGATAAGTTCTATTACGCCGTCCTCATCATAGCAATCGACGATGCATACTCTTCTCATCATTCCGACCTGGGGGCCCGCAATTCCGACTCCATCGGCGGCATGCATGGTTTCTGCCATATCGTCAAGAAGGGTCCAGAGTTTTTCGTCAAATTTTTCAACCGGGCGGCAAACTTTTCGAAGAATCGGGTCGCCGTCTTTAACTATATTTCTTAATGCCATTTTATTTTTTCACCTTTCCTGTCAATTTATATCATAGGGGTCAGCCATGACCTCAATTTTAACAAATTCCTTATTTTTTGAAAATTCTTTGAGAGTTTCGCCCATTGTTTCAAAAAAAGCCATATCCGGACGATATTTTACTATCAGCTTCCAGCGCCATTTATCCGCAATTTTTGCAACATGGGAAGGGGTCGGGCCAAGAATCCTTATCGGGATTCCGGTTTTAGCGACCTTTTCTTCAAGGAGCTTTGAAAAAGCGGATGCGGCTTCCCTCGCCTGTTTTTCATTAGTTCCGGAAAAGAGAACAGAACCCATTGAGCAGAACGGAGGATAGAGCATCACTTTTCGGTTTATGATTTCGTCCTCATAAAACATTCTGTAATCCTGTGCGCAGGAACGTTCGATAACGCTGTGTTCCGGAGAATGGGTCTGGATATATGCCCTTCCGGAAATCTTTGCTCTTCCGCATCTTCCGATAACCTGGGTTAAAAGGCCAAAGGTACGTTCATAGCTTCGGTAATCGCCGCCGTAAAGCGACATATCCGCCGCAAGAACGCCAACCAGCGTTACATTCGGAAAATCAAGACCTTTTGCGACCATCTGGGTCCCGACCATAATATCGTATTTTCCTTCGGCAAAATCCGCAAAATGGCGGTCGTGGCTGAATTTTGCCATTGTTGTATCAAGGTCCATTCTAAGGATTCTTGCTTTTGGAAACTGCGCCTTTATCTCGTCTTCGACTTTTTGCGTTCCGCAGCCGGAATACATTACGTATTCACTTCCGCAGGAATCGCATTTAACGGTCGCGGGCTCGCTGTGTCCGCAATAGTGGCACATAAGCCTTCCGTTTGCTTTGTGATAGATAAGTGGGATGTTGCATCGGGGACATTCCTTTACTGCTGAACATTCTGCGCATCTTGCGATGGTATTATATCCTCTGCGGTTCATAAGAAGAATGGATTGCTGCCCATGGTCAAGGTTATATTGGATATCTTCCGCAAGAACTTCGCTTAAAACGCCGGTTCTTCCGGAAAGGATTTCGTTTTTCATATCGACTATGACCGATTCCGGAAGTTTTGCGCCGCCGTATCTTTCGGTCATTTCAAAAAGGGATATTTTGCCTTTTTGCGCTTTATAAAATGTTTCTATCGAAGGGGTTGCAGAAGCAAGAAGAAGCGGGATTCCGAGTTTTTTGCTCCGAAAAGCAGCCGCATCTCTTGCGTGGAATCTGGGAGAACGGTCGGATTTATAGCTTTGCTCCTGTTCCTCGTCCATAATTATGAGTCCAAGTTCCTTTGCCGGAGCAAAAACCGCAGAACGCGTTCCGACGATTATTCTTGCTTTTCCGCTTGCAATTCGCTTCCATTCGTCGATTCGCTCGCCTGCGGAAAGGGCCGAATGGACAACTGCAACTGAATCTCCGAAATAAGCAAAAAATTTGTTCATCATCTGGGGAGTTAGGGAAATTTCCGGCACCATCAGGATAACCTGTTTTCCTTTTTCTATCTCCCTTTGGATAAGTTTTATAAAAACCTGGGTCTTTCCGCTTCCGGTAACTCCGAAAAGAAGAGCGGTGCTTCCCTTTTCTTCGTCGCAAAGTTTTGAAATTCCGTCAAAAGCTTTTTGCTGTTCTTCCGAAAGAACAATGCTTTCCGGGTCGGTTCTGCGGAAATTTTCTTTATATGGTTTTCGAAAAGTTTCCTGCTCAAAAAATTCGAGCGCGCCTTTTTTCTCAAGAGTTTCGACAACTGCTTTTCCCGCGGAGGTAAAATATCCGATTTCTTTTACGCAGGCGCAGCCTGCTTCCGAAAGAAAAGCGAGCACTTCTTTCTGCTTCGGGGTCGGTTTTTTCAGCACCGACGAACCCTGCTCGTTCATTTCAATTTCTTTTTCGGAAAGGCGAACCATTTTTTCGGTTTCGTCGCCGATTTTTCTTCTTGTGGTTTCTTCTTTTCTAAGAAAACCCCGCTCCGCCATGGAATCAATAAAAGCAGAATCCGAAAAGCCGAAAGCCTTGTTTATATTTTCGCCCTCGGCGCCGTTTTTCTTTTTCCGGAGCCAGTTTATTATTCGCTGCTCTTCTTCGTTTTCAGATTCGCCGTTTGCGAAATATTTATAAACCGGCTTAAAATTCAGCCCCGGAGGGAGCATTGCTTTTACCGCTTCAAAAAGCGGACAAAAGGTAGTTACCGCAAGATATTTTGCAAGTTCCGTAAGTTCTTCGGAAATTACAGGTTCTTCATCGAGAAGAAAAGCAATTTCCTTGATTTTTTTCGGGTCGCCTTCCGGTTTTTCCGAAAGTTCAAAAACCATTCCCTGTCTTTTTTTTCCGCCGGCGCCGAAAGGAACCATTACCCGGCAACCGGGTTTTATTTTTTCTTCAAATTCCGCCGGAACGGAATAATCAAAAAGTTTATCAAAGCCGAAAGCGGCTTTATCTATTGCTATTTTTGCGAACATAACAAAGCCCCTTTCGCAATTTGCCTCCCTTGTCTAAAGGGAGGGGGACCGTTGCCGTATGGCACGGTGGAGGGATTTTTTCGGATTTCCGGCATAAATTCAGCCGGACAGGGTTACAATCCCTCAGTCGCCTTCGGCGACAGCTCCCTTTGCACAAAGGAGCCTTTTTATGAAAGATCCATATCGTCGAGATAGAGATATCCGTTCGATGCGATAAAATCTTTTCTTCCCTGAAGGTTATCGCCGAGAAGAAGATCGAACATTTCGGAAGTTGCAGAAGCTTCGCTCGGGGTAACTTTAATAAGTCTTCGGGTTTCCGGATTCATTGTGGTGAGCCACATCATATCCGGTTCGTTTTCACCAAGACCTTTTGAACGCTGGACGGTATATTTTGCTTTGCCGAGCTTTTCGGTAATTCTTGTTTTTTCGTCTTCGGTATATGCAAAATAGGTGTCGTCCTTGCAGGTTATTTCATAAAGCGGAGATTCCGCAATATATACGTATCCTTCTTCAATAAGGGTCGGGGTAAGGCGATAGAGCATTGTAAGGATAAGGGTGCGGATCTGGTAACCGTCAACGTCAGCATCGGTACAGATTACAACTTTGTTCCAGCGAAGATTTTCAATATCGAAGGTAGAAAGTTCTTTGTTCGCCTTGCTTTTTACTTCAACTCCGCAGCCGAGAACTTTAAGAAGATCGGTGATGACATCGCTTTTGAAAATTTTATCGTAATCTGCCTTAAGGCAGTTGAGGATTTTTCCGCGGACGGGCATTATTGCCTGGAATTCGGAATCTCTTCCCTGCTTACAGGCGCCCAAAGCGGAATCGCCCTCAACGATATAAATTTCGCGGCGGTTTATATCTTTTGTGCGGCAATCTACAAATTTCTGGACACGGTTTGTCATATCCATTGTTGCGGTAAGTTTTTTCTTAAGATTCTGGCGGGTTTTTTCTGCGTTTTCGCGGCTTCGCTTGTTGATAAGAACCTGTTCCGCAACTCTTACTGCGTCGTCCGGATTTTCGATGAAGAAAACTTCAAGCTGGTGCTTGAGGAAATCCGTCATGGCTTCGGCAATGAATTTGTTGGTAATTGCCTTTTTTGTCTGGTTTTCGTAAGAAGTCTGGCTTGAGAACGAAGAGGAAACAAGGATAAGGCAATCCTCAACGTCCTGGAAGCTTATTTTGCTCTCGTTTTTGAGATATTTGTTGTTCGATTTAAGATAAGCATCAATCTGGCTTACAAAGGCGGATTTAACCGCTTTTTCCGGAGAGCCGCCGTGCTCAAGGTGGCTTGAGTTATGGTAATATTCGATCGCTTTTACTTTGTTGGAAAAACAGCAGGCAATCTGCATTTTTACCTTATATTCCGGTTTATCCTCGCGGTCGCGGCCGGTTCTTTCGCCCTGCCAGAACTGAGTTCCGGTAAGAACAGCTTCTTCCCCGGCAATTTCTTTAACGTAATCGCTTATTCCGTTTTCATAAACATATTCATAAGTTTCAAATCCGCCGGTGAGTTTCTGGTCCCGGAGAACAAAGATTATTCCGGTGTTGACAACTGCCTGGCGTTTTATAACTTCCTGGTACCATTCAAGGGGAATTGCGGTATCGGTAAAAACTTCGTGGTCCGGTTTCCAACGGATTTTTGAACCGGTTTTGCGTTTTGTGGTTGGTTCTTTATTAAGCCCGCCGACGTTTTCGCCTTTTTCAAAATGGAGCTTATAAATAAAACCGTCGCGGCAGATTTCCGCATCCATCCATTCGGAGGAATATTGGGTTGCGCAAAGGCCAAGTCCGTTAAGGCCGAGGGAAAATTCATAATCTCCCGCGCTTTCATATTTTCCGCCGGCATAAAGTTCGCAGAAAAGAAGTTCCCAGTTATAGCGCTGTTCGTTGTTGTTCCAATCAACCGGGCATCCGCGGCCGAAGTCTTCGACTTCGGTTGAACCGTCATTATAGCGGGTAACGATTATTTTTTCGCCGTAACCCGCTCTTGCTTCGTCTATGGAGTTGGATATGATTTCGAAAGCGGCATGTTCACAGCCTTCAATTCCGTCGGAACCGAAAATAACCGCAGGGCGTTTTCTTACCCTTTCGGCGCCGTTTAATGTCTTTATGCTTTCGTTTGTATATTCTTCGCGTTTCTTTGCCATTTCTTCCTCCGGTATATAAAATTCCAAATTATATTATACTACATATATAGAGGGATTTTCAAGGGGCTTGTTTATGCGGTTTTTAAACCTTCAAAAGTGGATTTTTCTCTTATTTACGCCACATTTACGCCAATTAATGCCTAATTTAAATTTTCATACGCCAAGCCAAAACAAAAAATCCAACAAGGAGGTTTTTAACATGCCATATATTCAGGAATTAAAAAAAACAAACAAAAACGGCCCCCGCTATTTCAAAATCAAATTCAATCTTGGAAAAGATTCTAACGGAAATCCAATAACCCGGACAAGCATCTGGGTTGCTCCGCCGGAACTTTGTGAAGAAGAAATTCTCCAAAATGTTCGGCAAACCGCAAAAGCTTATGAGAAAGTTTTGGAAGGATTTGTTCCAAGTTCAAATTAGCTTTCGACCGATAAAAAAATTCCGTGCTCAAATTCGAGCACGGAATTTTTCTTTTGAGCATCACATTCCAACCGGTATTTCGATTATAATTTTTGCGACAAATTTGCGTATATAGTTTGCATCGACTGCGGTTATTTTTCCGTCGCCGTCAACGTCGCCGAGTTTCTTCTGCTCAGCGGTGGGAGTATGAAGTTTTGCTGCAATAAGACGCGCTGTGTAAGCATCCATTACGTCAACAACGCCGTCAAGGTTTATGTCGCCCATGGTAAATCCGCTGATGCTGATTTTTCTGCTTTCGGTATGACCGCAATATACACATTTTCTTTGCTGTTCGCCCAATTCTGTTTCGGTCGGTTCAACCAAAGTTTCCCATTTACCCATCAGATGTTCGCCGAACCCGAAATATTCGCTTATATAGCTGTATCCGCAGATATAACAGACAACTTCGGTATATCCTTCCTGAACGCAGGTGGCGTCATAAATGTACTCTTCTGTCAGAAGATGGCCGCAGGGTTCGGTTTTCCATGTTATAGTTCCGCCGTAGTTCTGAAGTTTTCCGTTCCAGGAAGAACTTCCCTCCGGATAATAAGCCGTTGTGGTGGCTCCGTTAAAAGTTTTTGCGTCGAACTCCGGAGCGTTTCCAAGGAAATGCACCTCTTTTACACTGCCTCCGAAAACATAGCCGTCAATGGTACGCAGATTCTCCGGGAATGTGATTTTTGTGATTCTCGCTCCGCTGAAAGCGCTTTCGCCGAGAATTTTCAGCTTTTTCGGAAGTGTTATGGAAGTGAGGGATTTGCAGTGTGAAAAAGCGCTCCGCTGGATTTCCGTTATGTTGTCATGGAGGGTGACGGAAGTTAGGCTTGAACAGCTTGAAAAAATCGTTTCCCGAAGGACTGTTACATTTTTCGGGATTTTTACGGATTTAAGATTCGTGCAGTACCAGAAGGCATCCTCGCCCATATCGGTGATTTTGTCCGAAAGATTTATTGAGGTTATTGCAGTGTAATAGAAAGCTCCCTGCCCTATTGTACGGATGGAATCCGGAAGGTTGATTGTTTTAAGAGCGGTGCATGCCCAGAAGCAGTCCTCCGGAATTGAAGTGACACCATCCGGAATCGTAATTTCATCAAGCAGCTGGCTCCATGCAAAAGCACCGAGACCGATGCTTTTTACCGTATCCGGAATTTCAACGGATATCAGCGCCGGATGCTCATAAAAAGCATAGCTTCCGATGGACCTTGCGCCGGATTCGATTATTACTTTTGTGATGCTTTCACGGTAACTTGCCCAGGGCTGGGAATCCCTTCCCATATTGTTCATTGAACCGGAACCATAGATCCGAAGAACACCCTCGTCCGTATTCAGTTTCCAGTAAAGACCGGAGCCGCAGCTTCCGCCAACTTCATAAACCTTCTTTTCTCCGCCGCAGTTATTGCAGATATAAATGCTGTAATTTGATGCG
>JAFSEN010000009.1 GCA_017435745.1 Oscillospiraceae bacterium | reverse complement strand
ATCGCAGTTGACGTTCCCGAATGGCTTCCCGAAAACTGCATCCAGTGCAACATGTGCTCCTACGTATGTCCTCATGCTGCAATCAGACCCGTTGTTCTCGATGAAGCAGAAGCTGCAAACGCTCCCGAAGGCACCAAGACCCTTCCTATGACCGGTCTTCCCGGCAAAACTTTCGCTCTCACCGTTTCCGCTCTTGACTGCACCGGCTGCGGTTCCTGCGTAAACGTCTGCCCCGGCAAAAAAGGCGTTAAAGCTCTTGAAATGAAAGCTCTTGACAGCCAGCTTGGCGAACAGAAAGTTTTCGAATACGGCCTCGATATTCCTGAAAAAATCGAAGTTGCACAGAAATTCAAACCCAACACTCTTAAAGGTTCCCAATTCCGCCGTCCTCTTCTTGAATTCTCCGGCGCTTGCGCAGGATGCGGCGAAACTCCTTATGCAAAACTTGTAACCCAGCTCTTCGGCGACAGAATGTACATTGCAAACGCAACCGGATGCTCCTCCATCTGGGGCGGTTCCGCACCTTCCACTCCTTACACCAAGAATGCAGAAGGCAAAGGTCCCGCATGGGCAAACTCCCTCTTCGAGGACAACGCAGAATACGGTTACGGTATGTTCCTCGGCCAGGAAGCTATCCGCAGCAGCTATATTGCAAAAGTAAAAGATGTTGCTGAAAACGGAAGCAACCCCGCTGCAGTTGAAGCTGCAAACAACTACCTTGAAACCCTTAACGACGGCGAAGCAAACGCTGTTGCAACCAGAGAACTTGTTGAAGCTCTTACCGCATGTGATTGCGACAAAGCAAAAGCAATCCTTAAAGGTAAAAACTACCTCGCCAAAAAATCCGTTTGGGCATTCGGCGGCGACGGTTGGGCATACGACATCGGTTTCGGCGGTCTTGACCATGTTCTTGCTTCCGGCAGAAACATCAATATTCTTGTATTCGACACCGAAGTTTATTCCAACACCGGCGGTCAGTCTTCCAAAGCAACTCCTACCGGTGCGGTTGCACAGTTTGCAGCAGCAGGTAAAGACGTTAAGAAGAAAGACCTTGCAGCTATCGCAATGAGCTATGGTTACATCTATGTTGCACAGATTGCACAGGGTGCAAACATGGCACAGGCTGTTAAAGCAATTTCCGAAGCAGAAGCTTATGACGGTCCTTCCCTTATCATTGCTTACGCACCCTGCATCAACCACGGTATCAAAGGCGGCATGGGCAACGCAATGGCAGAAGAAAAACGCGCTGTTGAAGCAGGTTACTGGCATCTCTTCCGCTTTGACCCCAGACTTGCTGAAAAAGGCGAAAATCCCTTCCAGCTTGATTCCGCTGCACCTTCCGCAGATTATAAAGAATTCATCAAGAGCGAAGTCCGTTATTCCAGCCTTATGCGTGCATTCCCTGACAGAGCCGAAGTTCTCTTCGACAAAGCAGAGAAAAACGCCGCTGAAAAATACGAACATCTTGAAAAACTTGCAGGCAAATAATTATTGCATAATAACAAAAAGGCCCTTTCCGGAAATCCCGGAAAGGGCCTTTTTATGCGGTTTTTGACCGCGCAACAAAACATTGCGTGACAATTACAGCCTCCCATAGTATAATCGAATCAGCAAAGGAGGCGAAATTATGAATTCCATCGGAGAAAATATTAAAACTGCAAGAAAGAAATTAAATATCACCCAGGAGGACCTTGCAACAAAACTTTCTGTCACTCGCCAGGCGGTTTCCAATTGGGAAAACGGAAAAACGGAGCCTGATATTGAAACTCTTACCAAGATAGCACAGATTTTTGATATAAGTATTGACAAGCTTGTCGGCGGGGTTCCGAAAGAAATAAAACAACTCCGGGGCAAAAAAACACATCTTTATATCGGAATATGGTTCACCCTGTTCTATGTTGTTTCTTCCCTTCTGATGATAATTCTTGAAAAACCAATTTATAATTATCAAGGTTATACCTACGATGTATTTTACAGCGCGCTCTGTGTGCTTGCGTGGAAACCTCTTACAATTGTTTCTGGCGGAATCGGGATATCCGCTTTGATTTCTTATGTTTCCGGTCTTTATTTAAAAAACCGAACTTTGAGGATTATTTTTACGGTTTTGGGAATTACAGTTTCCGTTTGCACCACCGGATTCATGCTTTTTCAATTTTTCGGAATACAGGTTTTCCAAACTCTTACTGCTCTGCATTCCTATTTTATAAACTATTATGTATTTCTATGTGAGCATACAATTCTTCACGTATTCGGAGCAGTTATGCTTTTTTTCGGAATTGCAAAAAGATGAAGCAAAGTTTGAGCACTGTGGTGCTCAAACTCCCAAAAAGCTTGATGCTCATGCGCTTTTTCCGCATTTTATAAATAAAAAAATCCCGCCGGAATCCAGCGGGATTTTTTTATTTAATATGTGTTATGAATTACACAAATCTTGCAGGGTTGATCTTTACGCCAGGGCCCATGGTTGCGGAAACAACGCAGGATTTAACGTACTGACCTTTTGCTGCTGCCGGTTTTGCTTTAACAATTGCACCCATAAGAGTGTCAAAGTTTTCCTGGAGCTTTTCAGCACCGAAGGAAGCTTTACCGATCGGGCAGTGGATGATGTTGGTTTTGTCGAGACGGTACTCGATTTTACCTGCTTTAGCTTCTTTAACAGCTTTTGCAACATCGGGGGTTACAGTACCTGCTTTGGGGTTAGGCATAAGGCCTCTCGGGCCAAGGATTTTACCGAGTCTACCAACAACACCCATCATATCGGGGGAAGCGATAACTACGTCAAAATCCATCCAACCTTCGGACATGATTTTCTGCATGTATTCTTCTGCACCAGCGTATTCAGCGCCTGCATCAAGAGCAGCCTGAACTTTGTCGCCTTTTGCGAAAACGAGAACTTTAACT
>JAFSEN010000008.1 GCA_017435745.1 Oscillospiraceae bacterium | reverse complement strand
ATCAGAGCGCAGATAGTCGTAGCAGATATTTTCCTTGATGATTTCTCTGTACATATCCATGTCTCTGTATTCCGGTTCTTTTCGCTTCGCTTCAAGTGCTGCAAGCACAGACGGACGAGCCTCATCGGAAAGAATTGAATGAGTATTTGATAAATCAGTATTTGATTCATCAGTAATTCTTTTATCTATATTTATTTGTGCGGGAGTTTCCAGACGTGGTAAACCCATATCCGGTTTTACCATATACGGCATTTCCGTATCTGGTGATGCCGTATGTGGTCGCTCGTAGATAACGTATTCCATATCGACGATTCTGCCGTTGCTGTCCCTTATCCTGTGGCGTATGAGATAGCCGTACTGTTCAAGCTCTTTGAGCTGTGCAGTAATCCCATCCACGCCGTCCTTGCATATCTTCGCAAGTCCTCTTGTGGTGTAGTCCCAATCTTCGGGGAGGGAGAGCATTGTGGATAGAAGTCCTCGTGCCTTGTTGGATAGGTTCAAGTCTCGCAGATGAAAATTCGACATGGTGGTATAGTTCTTGTTTTTCTCAACTCGACATACTGCCATGTTGCCTCCTGTTTTTGGGCATGAAAAAAGCCGAACAAGAAAAAGTGTAATTCCTGTTCGGCTCATATCCCGTATTCAATTTAACGCTGTTGGTCTCGCTTTTTCTTTTGCTGTTTCATCCACATTTCAAGCAACTTGATTATGGTTTCCTCCATCCTCTGCGGTGTGTAGGAACGAGGGAAGTATTTGCGGATTTTATCCATCGGGAGCTTCAAATCCCAATTTTCGGGTTTCTTCTGCTCCATCATAATATCAAGCACGGCATCGTCGTTCAGCTTACCCTCCTGGGATAGTCGCCTCATGCGTTGAGCTTGGGAGAAAGACGGCGTTGCCTGTTCGCTGTCGATGGTCTCGATAAGGAGCTTCTGTTCTTCGGGTTTGAGATACGAAATCTCGACCGCAGGGGTCATACCGATTTTACCCTCATCGACTAACTGCATCAGTTCGGGTTCAAGCTCGTTAAGGCGAATGTATCGCCTAATCTGTTCTCGGCTCGTGCCTGCTTCCTCGGCAACTTGCTCCACAGATAACTTCTGCACAGGTTGTGTAGAAGTTAAATCGTGTCGCTTGCCTTGTCGCTTGATGGCATCCAATTTCATCTTGTATGCCTTGGCTCGTTCGCTCGGCAAGATGTTCTCTCGCTGTAAGTTGCTATCCACCATCATAATGGTTGCGGTGTTTCGGTCTATGTCTCGGACGATAACCGGCATAGTCGTAAGCCCTGCAAGCTCGCAGGCGTGTTTACGTCTGTGTCCTGCGATAATCTCATAGCCGCCGTCCTCACGAGGTCGGGCAATCGCAGGAACAAGGACACCGTATTCACGGATGCTCTCGACCGTCTGCTCCATAGATTCATCGTCTCTCACGCCGAAAGGGTGGTCTGGAAATGGGTGAAGCTCACCCAAGGGAATATCCTTAATTGTTTCTTTCATGTGTACCTCCAAGTCTTTAGAAATGACAAAAGGCGTCCATTGATTCAGAAGTCAATGAACGCCTTTATGCGTTATGAAGTTTAATTGCTGCTCCTCCTTTCTCAGCGTAGGAGCTGTTGTGATGGCAGCCTCATCACGGCTTGGGGTATTGATGAAATTGGACAAAAATCAGCGAAAACCCCGTGTTTTCAAGGCTTCTGACCTTTGCCCCTATTATAACAGAAGAGTCAATCCTTCTGACAATTCCAGTTGCTTTCATATTTAAAAAACCTCCTGTTAATTCTTGCTTTTACTTCCATATTATTTGCAGGAGATTTTTGTATATTCAGCTTTGCGTGAAGCGGTGAAAATTGGAAAGAAAAAATCCGTGTTTATGAAACACGGATCTTTTAAGTTTTTTTGTTTTAAAGAACAAGCGAAGGCGCGGAATAAACCCTTGCGCCGAGTTTCTGGTCGAGAAGATAAAGGCTTCTTGGGTCGGAACCGAAAAGTTCCATTTTAGAAATAAGTCCGTTTGCGTTCATTTCCTCTTCGCCCTGTTCCTTTACAAACCAGTCAAGGAACTGCATGGTGCGGTAATCTTTAACTTCGCTTGCGGCGGAATAGATGTCGTTTATAAGAGAAGTTACGTATTCCTCGTGGGAAAGTCCGGCTTTAAGAACATCCATTCCGTTTTCAAAAACCTTGTCGGGTTTCGGAATTGCTTCGAGCACAACCGGCTGGCTTTCGTTCTGGAGGTACTGATAGAACAGCATCGCATGGTCACGCTCTTCCTGCGCCTGGATAAGATACCAGTTTGCAAAGCCGTCAAGGCCTTTTGATTTAAAATAGCTTGAAAAATCAAGATAGAGATACGCGGAATAAAATTCTTTGTTTATCTGCCGGTTCAGCAGTTCATAAACTTTTGTGTTCATCATAAAATCATCCTCCGATCATATATCGGTTTTCCAAAGGCCGTGGAGGTTGCAGTAAGCGTATGCGGCAACCGGTTTTTCACCGTTAAGGGAAAAAACTGCTTTAGGAGCTTCTTTGGGGTTAAGGTTTTTGCGGTATCCGCCTTTGTCGGTCTGGAGATATATCCAAAGAATGCTGTGTTCTTTGGTCATGGGGTGTTCAACGGAACCGACGGCAACAGTTACAAGATCATCTTTGATTTCCACAACGGGAATATGTTTTTCGTGGCTTGCCTCAACAGTTCCGGGTTCAAGAAGGGTCATCTTCTGGCCGCAGCACATGACCGGAACACCGGCATCGTTGACCATTTCAATAATGTTTCCGCAATGTTCGCAAATATAGAATTTTTTTTCGTTCATATTAAAACCTCCGAAATATATTATGAATGTTCCGGAAAAATTTTTCCGGAAAGATGTTTTGTTTTTTTGTTTGTGAGTACATTATAGCAAGTATGGGGAGGTTTTTCTGTGACATTGTCACATTACTGAAAAAATTTTTTATAAAAAATCAAATCACAACTTTTGCGCTGCTTCCGCCGGATTTATCCTTTGTTACAATTATCTGTTTATCTATCCGTTCCTTAAGTTCCGAAACATGTGAAATAATCCCCACAAGGCGATTGCCTTCGGTAAGGCCCGCAAGGGTTGAATAGGCTTTGTTCAAAGCTTCCGAATCAAGGGAACCGAAACCTTCGTCAACAAAAAGAGTGTCAAGATGGATTCCGGTGGACATTTGAACTTCGTCGGAAAGTCCGAGAGCGAGCGCAAGGGAAGCGAGGAAGGATTCGCCGCCGGAAAGAGTGTTTACGCTTCGCTCGGTGGCGTTTATATGGTCAACTATGTCGAGTTCAAGCCCGCTCTGGCTCCGCATATTAAGAGCGTTTGCTCTGCGTTTAAGGTCATACTGTCCGCCGGACATTTTCTGAAGGCGGATGTTCGCTCTTTCAAGTATCCGGTCGAAATATGTGGCCTGGATATAGGTTTCGAGCATGATTTTGTCTTTTCCGGGAACAGAACCGTTTGCAGTGTCTGAAAGAGCTTTTATCATTCGGTAATGTTTATCGAGTTTTTCGATTTCGGCGGATTTTTCGGAAATGTTTTTAATTGCGGAGCTGTTTGTTCCGATTCTGAAATCAATTGATTTTTTTAAGTTTGAAATTTCCCGGAGTTTGGTTTCGGTTTCGTCTTTTTCTTTTTCAAGGACAGAAATATCTTCGCTGCAGCCGGAGGAAATTTGTTTTTCAAGTTCCTTTATTGTTCCGCAAAGGCGTTCGATTTCCCGGTCAAGGGAATTATAGGCATTCTGTGCGGATTCAAAACCGGTTTTAAGTACAAAAAGCTTTTGTTCAAGTTTTTCCTTTTCGGAAAGAGCGGATTTTCTTTCGGGAAATTCAAATTTCGCCCGAAGCTCATTTGTACGTTTTTTAATATTTTCGATGTCTGCGGAAAGTCTTTCGGAAAGGATTTTGAAATCGGCGGAATCCTTTTCGGCATTTCGCAAAGCAAGTTCTTTTTGGGGAATTGTTTTTTCGTCGATTTCCTTTTTTCGTTCTTCATCACCGAGAGCTTTTGATAAAAGTCCGTCGGTTTCAAGGATTTTGTCGGTAAGAACCGCAATTTTTGCTTTTGCGGCGGAAGCTGCGTTTTCAAAAGCAATTTCTTCCAAAAGAACGGAAATTTTCCGGAGGATATTTTCTTTTGCGGAAGAAACGATTCCTTTTTGTGCGTTTGCATCTCCGCTTGCGGAAATCATTGCGTTTTGGGCGGCATCGGAAAGAATTTTTGCGGCCTTAACGTCAGATTCTGTTGGGGCGTTTTCTGAAACGGAAGCAAGAGCGGGATGATTTACCGAACCGCAGACGGGGCAGGGAACGCCTTCGGAAAGGGAGGAAGCGATTATTCCGGCCTGTTCGTTTAAGAAGGCAAGGTTTTTGAGTTCATAATCGCCGCGGAGCTTTTCATATTCCCGGTTCGCTTCAATATATATACGCTGTTTTTCCTCAAGAAGAATTTCCTGCCGGGACATATCGGCAAGTTCGCCGAGAAATTCGCGGTAATCTGCTGCCCGGGTTTCAAGTTCCTTTTTTCTGTTTCTAAGCGTTACGATATCCGCGCCGGAACTTTCAAGCTTTTTGGATTCTTCCCTGAGTTCGGAAAGTTTTTTTGCAAGAAGATTTCTTGAATTTTCCGCTTCGGTTTGTTTATTTAAAGCGGCGCGCAAAGCTTCTTCTTTTTCAAAAAGTTCTTTTGAAAGCGAATCGAGAAGGTCATAATCCGGAAGAAGATTTTCGATATGGGCTATATCTTTTTGGATTTTTTCCTGTTCCGGAAGGGTTTTTTTGCTTCAAAAAGTTTTTCGGAAAGCTGTTTAAGTTCCGCTTCCTTCTGTTCTTTTGCAGCAAAGGAAGATTCGAAAGATTCCTTGGCTGTTTTATAAGCGGTTGCGGCGGTCAGTTTTTTTATAATTTCTTCTCTTTGCTTTTGGATATCGTTTTGCTGTTTTTCAACGTTTTCCAAGTCTGCTTTGTCTTCGGAAAGTATTTTATCCGCAAGTTCGAGAACGTCGGAAATCAATACATAACCATCCTCTTTAAGTTTGCGGACGTCGGAAGAAAAAAGTGAATCTTCGCCGCAGCAGATTCCGCCGATATACTGGTTAACGCTTGCGTTCGCAAGTTCAAAATCTTTTTTTAAAGCGGAAGTTTTTGACTTTAGTTCATCCTGAAGAGTTTTGTAGTTGCGGGTTTTGAAAATTGCGCTGAAAATCTTTTGTCTTTCTTCGGTGTTTGCCTGAAGAAGGCGGCGGAATTCCCCTTGGGAAATCATAGCAATCTGGGAAAACTGCTGCATATCGATTCCGATTATTTCTTTTATTTTTAAAGTTACAGCGTCGGCGCTTCGGTCAACAACGCTTCCGTCCGGAAGGATAAGCGAAGCGGAAGGTTTTTCGGTTGTAACGCCTTCGCCTTTTTCTTTAAGACGTTCATATTCCGGGTTTCGCTTTATTGTATATTCTTTGCCGTCATATTCGAAAACAAGTTCCACAAAAGTCCGGTCCCGAAGACCGGCATATTTTGAGCGGAGCATTTTAGGGTCGCGGCTGTTTCCGCTTGCTTTTCCGAAAAGGGCAAAGGTTATTGCGTCAAAAATAGTTGTTTTTCCTGCGCCGGTGTCGCCGGTTATAAGATATATTCCGCCTTTTCCGAAAGAATTGAAATCTATCGTCTGGATTCCGGCATAGGGACCGAAAGCGGACATTGTAAGTTTAAGGGGTCTCATAAATTATCCTCCCAGATGGATTCGATAAGTTGGAGAGAAAAAGCGCGCTGTTCATCGCTCATGGATTGGTTGTTCTGTTTTTCATAAAGTTCTTCAAAAAGTTCGATGGGGGATTTTCTTTTTATGTTCTCGGCTTTATCGACAATTTGGTTTTTGCGGGTGCGGGTGTTGTCATAGCCGAGTTTCATGATATTCGGGTAAATTACCCGAAGGCGGCCGATTGCTTCCGGAATATCTTCTTCGTCGGTAAGGGTTATCTGGAAATAATCGTTTGTTTCAATGCGGCTGTAAAAATCCTTGTTTGTAATTTCTTCGAAAGAACCGTTGATTTTTTTAAGGTCGCGTTTCGGAACAAGGGGAACGGTCCGGATTTCAAGGCTGCCTTTTTTTCCGAGTTCCGCAACTGTAACGCTTTTGAAATGCTTTTCTTCCGAAAAAGAATATTTAAGTGGGGTTCCGCAATAGCGGATTCGATTTGAACCGATATTCTGCGGTCCGTGAAGATGACCGAGAGCGACGTAATCAAAATCTTCGAAAATTGAAGAATCCACGTTGTCTGTTCCGCCGACGCTTAATTCTTCAGATTCGCAGGTTGCGGCGCCGGTTACAAACTGGTGGGTAAGGATAACGTTGCGCTCGTTTTTGTTGACTTCCATTTTTTCAACCGCGACACGGCAGGCATCGGTATAGCTTTCGATATTTTCCTCCGGAAAAAATCTTCTTACATGGGCGGGTTTTATGAACGGAAGGAGATAAAAATTTATTTTTCCGTGTTCGTCGGAAAGCGTTATGGGAAAAACTGTTCCGTTGTAAACCGGAGAAAGATGTATTCCGGATTTTTCCATTATCCTTCCGCCGAAGGCAATGCGTTCGGGGCTGTCGTGATTTCCGCTTATGATGAGCACTTCGATATTTCTTTTTGCAAGCTTGCAGATAAATTCATCAAAAAGCGCAACCGCCTCGCCGGAGGGCATGCTTTTATCGTAAACGTCGCCGCAGATAAGAACGGCGGAAGGTTTTTCACAATCAATGATCCGGATTATTTCCGAAAGGATGTATTCCTGGTCTTCGAGCATTGATATATCGTTAACTCTTTTTCCTATATGAAGATCTGACAGATGAATAAATTTCATAAATTCCCTCCGAAGAGATTTTGTTGATATATATTATAATGTTTTTAAAACGCAAAGTAAACATCGGCGGTTTTTAAAAAATTTATAATAAATTAACCAAAAAGAAAATTTTTATGGTATTATATAAAAAGCGAAAGGTGGCTTTTTGTTATGAAAGATTATGCAAAAAAGGAAATTCCGTCGGCGCTTCTTGCGGGGGCGATTTGCGGAATTGTTGCTCTTATAGGTATTCTTTTTGTTGCGCCGGAAAGATGGTATCTTTCATTTGTTGTGGCAGCGTTTATGAGCGCAGTTGTGTGGTACAAAGCTTCTTCCGACAAGAAGAAAAATTCGGGAAAATATGAAAGGGACGAGCACCTTGTTGATTTTCCCTATATCTTTTCCGCAGAAGGATATTTAAGAGAAGAATCCGACAGGGACGCAAAATTTTATTTTGGAGAAAACGAAATCGGCGCGCTCCATTACAGAAACGTAAGGCCGATTTTTGATACTTTTGAAAAAGAAAAAATTAAAGCGGGATATTTTGACCGCTGCGGCTGGTTTACCATTGTTTTTGAAGGGACGAAAACAAGAATTGTTATCCCAAAAGGCAAGGCAGAGGAAGCATCTTCGGTTCTTGAAGAGATTTTGAAAAATGACTGAAAAAAAGATTTTTTCGGGGCGGTTTTTGTATCTCTTGTTGCCTTGACAAATATAATTATGTTATGATATCATATAAAAAATAAATCTTTAAAAGACGATACAGAGAGATCGGCAAGGTTGTATATATGATTCTTTTGGCGCTGTGCATAAAATTTTTGCGGTGCCGTAATTTTTGTATGCATATTCCGCCGGCGAATTCTGTTCGTCTGCGGATTTTTTGTTTTGAAAGGATTTTCAATAATGAGTGCTTACGAAAACAAAAAAATTGAATTTAAATCCGAATTTTCCGAAAACGCTTTCTTCGCGGAACTTTCTTCCGAAGAAGAGGGTATTGTTCGCGATTTTTCAAAATATTCCGTATTCCCCGGTTTTTGCGATGTGCATGTGCATTTTCGTGAACCGGGGTTTTCTTATAAAGAGACCATTGCAACCGGTTCAAAAGCCGCGGCAAAGGGCGGATATACTTCCGTCTGTACAATGCCGAACCTTGATCCGGTTCCGGATTCCCTTGAGCATCTTAAAGAACAGACAGACATAATCGAGCGGGACGCGGTGATCGAAGTTCTTCCCTATGCGGCAATAACCGTTGGGGAAAAAGGCGAAGAGCTTGTTGATATGGAATCCCTTTCGGATAAGGTTATCGCCTTTTCCGACGACGGAAGGGGCGTTCAAAGCGAGGAAATGATGCGCGAAGCAATGCTCCGTGCAAAAGCTCTCGGCAAAATGATCGTTGCCCATTGCGAAGTAAACGAACTTCTTCGCGGCGGATATATCCACGACGGCGATTATGCAAAAGAGCACGGCCACAGAGGAATTTGCAGCGAAAGCGAATGGCAGCAGATTGCAAGGGATTTGAAACTTGCAAAAGAAACCGGATGCGCATACCACGTCTGCCACATTTCTACAAAAGAAAGCGTTGATATAATAAGAAAAGCAAAGGCCGAAGGGGTTGACGTAACATGTGAAACCGGCCCCCATTACCTTGTTATGGATGATTCCGACCTTCGGGAGGAAGGAAGATTTAAAATGAATCCGCCTCTCCGCGGAAAAGAGGACAGGGAAGCCCTTATTGAAGGAATAAAGGACGGTACGATCGATATGATAGCAACCGACCATGCGCCCCATTCCGCCGAAGAAAAATCCCGCGGACTTGAAAAATCGCCTTTCGGAATAACCGGAATCGAAACCTGTTTCCCGGTTGTATATACAAAGCTTGTTAAAACCGGAATAATCACCCTTGAAAAAGCTATGGATCTTCTTGTTTTCAACGCAAGAAAACGCTTTGGAATAAAACTCGGCAACGACTTTACCGTTTGGGATTTAAATGCCCTTGAGAAAGTTGAACCGGAAAAATTCCTTTCCATGGGAAAAGCAACGCCTTTTGAAGGTTGGGAGCTTTTCGGAAAATGCGTCCTTACAGTTAAGGACGGAAAAATAGTTTATAATAATTTTATATAATTTTGAAGGAGAGCGAAAAGAATGGCAAAAAGAACGGACATCAAAAAAATCCTTATCATCGGTTCCGGACCTATTGTAATCGGCCAGGCCGCGGAATTTGACTATGCAGGAACCCAGGCATGCCTTGCGCTCAAAGAAGAGGGATATCAGGTTGTTCTTTGCAACAGCAACCCCGCAACCATTATGACCGATACCCTTATTGCGGACAAGGTCTATATGGAACCTCTTACTCTTGAATATATCGCAAAAGTAATCCGCCACGAAAGACCCGACGCAATCGTTCCCGGAATCGGCGGCCAGACCGGACTTAACCTTGCGATGCAGCTTGAGAAAAAGGGAATTCTTAAAGAATGCCGCGTAAAACTTCTTGGAACCAGCAGCGAAAGTATTGAAAGAGCGGAAGACCGCGAACTCTTTAAAGAACTTTGCCAGTCCATCGGCGAACCCGTAATTCCTTCCGAAATCACCTATAACCTTGACGAAGCAAAAGCTGCAGCGGAACGAATCGGATATCCGATCGTTCTTCGCCCTGCATTCACTCTTGGCGGAACCGGCGGCGGTTTTGCAAACAACGAAGAAGAACTTGTTGAAATCGGCCGCAACGCATTTAAACTTTCTCCAGTTCACCAGGTTCTTATCGAAAAAAGCGTTAAAGGTTATAAAGAAATCGAATTCGAGGTAATGCGCGACAGCGAAGACAACGCAATTACCATCTGCGGAATGGAAAACGTCGATCCTGTAGGCGTTCATACCGGCGACTCCATCGTTGTTGCGCCTATCATGACCCTTTCCGACCATGATATGAAAATGCTCAACGATTCCGCAATAAAACTTATCCGCGAACTTAAAATTGAAGGCGGATGCAACGTTCAGTTCGCTCTTAACCCGGAATCTTCCGAATATTACCTTATCGAAGTTAACCCCCGTGTTTCCCGTTCTTCCGCTCTTGCTTCCAAAGCAAGCGGATTCCCCATTGCAAAAGTTACCGCAAAAATTGCTGTAGGAATGACTCTTGATGAAATCGAACTTGCCGGAACCACCGCAAAAACCGAACCTTCTCTTGATTACGTAATCGCAAAGCTTCCGCGTTTCCCCTTCGATAAATTTGCTTCCGCACCCAACACTCTCGGAACCCAGATGAAAGCAACCGGCGAAATTATGGGAATCGGTTCCAACCTTGAAGAATGCCTTCTTAAAGGTGTCCGTTCTCTTGAAACCGGAGTATGCCATTTCTACCTCAAGAAATTCGATTCCATGAGCACCGAGGAAATTTATAAATATATCGAAAAATTCCGCGACGACAACGTATTCGGAATTGCCGAACTTCTCCGCAGGGGTGAAACCACCGCAAAACTCCACGAAGTCACCAAAATCACCGAGTTCTTCCTCAAAGCTGTTGAAAACATCGTAAAGATGGAAGTTAAGGTCAAAGAGAACGTTAAAAATGAAGAAGTTCTCCTTGAAGCGAAGAAAATGGGCTTCGGCGATGAATTTATCGCAAAACTCTGGAACTGCAGCGAAATCGAAGTTTTCAACTTCCGCAAGGAAAAAAATATGTTCCCGGTTTACAGAATGGTCGATACTTTCCATTGCGGAGCATATATCCCTTATTTCTATTCTTCCTATACCGGCGAAAACGCTTCCATAGTAACCGATAAAAAGAAGATAATCGTTCTCGGCGCGGGTCCTATCCGAATCGGCCAGGGCGTTGAATTCGACTATTCCACCGTTCATGCGGTAACCACAATTAAAAAATCCGGTTACGAGGCAATCATCATCAACAACAACCCCGAAACCGTTTCCACCGACTATACCACCAGCGACAAACTTTATTTTGAACCGCTTACCCCCGAAGATGTTATGAACATCATCGAGCTTGAAAAACCCGAAGGCGTAATTGCTTCTCTCGGCGGCCAGACCGCAATTAACCTTGCGGAACCGCTCCGTGACAGAGGCGTTGAAATCATCGGAACCGATTGCGACGCAATTGAAAGAGCGGAAAACCGCGACAGCTTTGAAAAAATTCTTGAAGAACTCAATATTCCCCAGCCGAAAGGCAAGGCCGTTACCAACATCGAAGACGGCTGCAAAGCCGCGGCAGAAATCGGATATCCCGTTCTTGTAAGACCTTCCTTCGTTCTCGGCGGACGCGCAATGCAGATCGTTGCAACGGAAGAACAGCTTCGCCAGTACCTTAAAACCGCGGTTGAACTTGGCGAAGACAAACCGGTTCTTGTTGATAAATATATTTCCGGCAAAGAAGTTGAGGTTGACGCAATCTGCGACGGAATCGACGTTTTTGTTCCCGGAATCATGGAACTTGTTGAAAGAACCGGTATCCATTCCGGCGACTCTATAAGCGTATATCCCACTTTCAGCATTTCCGATAAAGTTAAAGGCACAATTCTTCAGTATGCCAAAAAGCTTGGACTTGGAATCGGAATCATCGGCCTTTACAACATCCAGTTTATTGTTGACGAACACGACGACGTTTATATAATCGAAGTTAACCCCCGTTCTTCAAGAACAGTTCCGTTCCTTTCCAAAGCAACCGGTTACAGCCTTGCGGATATTGCAACCGAAGTAATTCTCGGCAAGAGCCTTAAAGAACAGGGAATTTTCGGAATCTATCCGGACGAAAAGAAGAGATGGTACGTAAAAGTTCCGGTATTCTCTTTCAACAAAATCCACGGACTTGACGCATATCTTTCTCCGGAAATGAAATCCACCGGCGAAGCGATCGGTTATGACGACAAACTCAACCGCGCGCTTTATAAAGCGCTCCAGGCTTCCGGAATGCACCTTCAGAATTACGGAACCGTTTTTGCGACCATCGCAGACAAAGATAAGGAAGAAGCTCTTCCGCTTATCCGCCGTTTCTATGACCTCGGCTTCAACATTGAGGCAACCGGCGGCACCGCAAAATTCCTTAAAGAAAACGGAATCCGCACCCACGTTCTTAAGAAAATCAGCGACGGAAGCGAAGAAATCCGCGATTCTCTCCGCCAGGGACATATCGCCTATGTTATCAACACCCGCGACATCGGTTCCGTCGGCCAGGAAAACGACGGCCAGCTTATCCGCAACTACGCTATTGAAAACAACGTTTCTGTTTTCACCGCTCTTGATACTGTAAAAGTTCTTCTTGATGTTCTTGAAGAAACAACCCTTTGCATCTCCACCATCGACTCTTAAGGAGGAAATATGAGACAGCTGCTTTTTGAAATTAAAGAAAACAGGCCCCTTACAAAAGACATTATGGAAATGGTCCTTGCGGGTGATACTTCCGATATCACCCGTCCGGGTCAGTTCGTTAATATCAAACTCGACGGACTTTATCTCCGCCGCCCCATTTCCGTCTGTGATTCGGAAGAAGGAAAACTTACTCTTATCTATAAGGTTGTAGGAAAAGGCACCGAACAGATGAGAGATATGACCGAAGGAACTCTTGATATTCTTTCCTCCCTTGGAAACGGATACGATACTTCCATCTCCGGCGAAAAACCGCTTCTTATCGGCGGCGGAGTCGGTGTTCCTCCTCTCTATATGCTTGCGAAGGAACTTCGCAAAGAGGGAAAGAAAGTTTCCGTAATTCTTGGCTTCAACACCAAGGACGAAATTTTCTATGAAGAAGAATTCAAGGCTCTCGGCTGTGAAGTTTATGTAACCACCGTTGACGGTTCCTACGGAATCAAAGGTTTTGTAACCGAAGCAATGAAAGAAATTGATTACACCCATTTCTTCACCTGCGGACCGGAACCTATGCTCAAAGCGGTATGGAACGCTTCAAAAACTTCCGGCCAGCTCAGCTTTGAGGAAAGAATGGGCTGCGGTTTCGGCGCATGCATGGGCTGTTCCTGCAAAACCCTTACCGGATTCAAAAGAATCTGTAAGGACGGCCCCATCATGATGAAGGAGGAAATTTTATGGAAAGATTAAAAGTAAATCTTTGCGGAATCGAAATGGACAACCCCATTATCCCCGCTTCCGGAACTTTCGGCTATGGCTATGAATTTGCCGATCTTTATGATATCAATATGCTCGGAACTTTCTCCTTCAAAGGAACCACAAAAGACCCGAGATTCGGAAACCCCACTCCGCGAATTGCGGAATGTACCGCCGGAATGATAAACGCCGTCGGTCTTCAGAACCCGGGCGTTGAAAAAGTTATCGGAGAAGAACTTCCGAAACTTGCAAAATGCTTCAATAAAAAAGTTATGGCAAACGTTTCCGGCTTTTCCGTTGAGGATTATGCCTATACCTGCGAAAAACTCGATAAATGCGACCAGGTCGGCTGGCTTGAAGTAAACATCAGCTGCCCAAACGTTCACGGCGGCGGAATGAGTTTCGGAACTTCGCCCGAAGCCGCCGCAACCATTGTTAAAGCGGTAAAAGCCGTTACAACAAAACCCGTTATCGTAAAACTTTCCCCGAACGTTACCGATATCGTCGCAATTGCAAAAGCTTGTGAAGAAGCTGGCGCTGACGGTCTTTCCCTCATCAACACCCTTATGGGAATGAGAATCGACCTCAAGACAAAAAAGCCCGTTATCGCAAACAAAATGGGCGGTTTTTCCGGTCCCGCAATCTTCCCGGTTGCGGTAAGAATGGTTTACCAGGTTGCCCAGGCGGTTAAAATCCCGATCGTCGGAATGGGCGGTGTTTCTTCCGCCGAAGACGTAATTGAACTTATGCTCGCCGGAGCAACCGCTGTTCAGGTCGGCGCCGCAAACCTTGTGGATCCTTACATCTGCAGAGATATAATCAATGACCTTCCGAGAGTCATGGATAAATACGGAATCAATAATCTCAGTGAAATTATAGGAGGAGTTAAATAAAATGGGAAAAGACGTTATTATTGCCTGCGATTTTTCTTCCGCAGAAAAAACTTTTGAGTTTCTCGATAAATTCGAGGGCAAAAAACCTTTTGTAAAAATCGGTATGGAGCTTTTTTATGCGGAAGGCCCTTCCATCGTTCGTGAAATCAAAGCAAGAGGCCACAAAATCTTCCTTGACCTCAAACTCCACGATATCCCCAACACCGTTAAAAAAGCAATGTCCGTTCTTTCCGGTCTTGATGTTGATATGACCAACCTTCATGCGGCAGGTACCTGCAGAATGATGGAAGCTGCAATTGAAGGCCTTACAAGACCCGACGGCACCAGACCTCTTCTTATTGCGGTAACCCAGCTTACTTCCACCGACCAGGAAGCAATGGAAAACGACCTTCTTATCAAAGAACCCCTTCCGGAAGTTGTTATGCATTATGCCCAGAACGCTAAAAAAGCCGGTCTTGACGGTGTTGTTTGCTCTCCGCTTGAATCCAAAAAAGTTCATGATTCCTGCGGCGCTGATTTTGTTACCGTAACCCCCGGCGTTCGCTTTGCAGACGGAGATAAAGGTGACCAGAAACGCGTTATGACCCCAGCAGACGCAAAAGCAATCGGTTCCGATTATATCGTAGTCGGAAGACCCATCACTGCCGCTGAAGATCCGGTTGCGGCTTATGAACGCTGCGTTGCAGAATTTGTTGACTGATAACAGATACATAAAAAGGAGAAAGAAAAATGGAAGCTTATAAAAGAGAATTTATCGAATTCCTCCAGAGCGCAGGAGTTCTCAAATTCGGTGATTTCACCGCAAAATCCGGCAGAAAAATCCCCTATTTTGTAAACGCAGGTATGATCAAAACCGGCGACCAGATTTCCAAACTCGGAGAATTCTATGCAAAAGCATATTTTGACAAACTTGGCAAAAAAGAAGCTGTTCTCTATGGCCCCGCTTATAAAGGTATTCCGCTTTCAATTTCCGCAGCAGTTGCTCTTTCCAAAAACGGCCTTGACGTTCCCTTCTTCTTCAACAGAAAAGAAGCAAAAGACCATGGCGAAGGCGGCACTTTTGTAGGTTACATTCCCCAACCCGGCCAGGAAATCGTTATCATTGAGGACGTAATCACCGCCGGAACCGCAATCCGCGAATCCATGGAAATCCTCAGCCAGCTCGAAGATACCAAAGTTATCGCAGCTTTCATTATGGTAAACCGCAAGGAAAAAGGCCAGACCGAAAAAGGCGCAATGGAAGAAATTTCCGAACAGTTCGGCTTCCCGGTATATTCCGTTGTTGATGTTTACGATATCATCGAATTCCTTGAAGAAGACCCGGCAAACGAAGAAAACGTAACCAGAATCAAAAACTATCTTGCAATTAACGGAGCAAAATAAATGAGCAATCTTATTGATATTCTTGATCTTTCCGTGGAAGAAATCGACGGTCTTATCTCTGTTGCAAACGATATCATCGAAAACCCCGGAAAATATGCAAAAGCATGCGAAGGAAAAATCCTTGCAACCCTTTTCTTCGAACCTTCCACCAGAACCCGTTTGAGCTTTGAATCCGCAATGCTCAGCCTCGGCGGATCCGTTCTCGGTTTTTCCGAAGCCGGAAGTTCTTCCACCGCAAAAGGCGAAAGCTGCGCCGATACTATCCGCACCGTCAACTGCTATGCGGATATAATCGCAATGCGTCACCCGAAGGAAGGCGCGCCAGTTGTTGCGGCAAAAGCTTCCCATATTCCGATAATTAACGCAGGCGACGGCGGACATTTTCACCCCACCCAGACTCTTACCGACCTTCTGACCATAAGCCGCCACAAAGGCAGACTTAACGACCTTACAATAGGTATCTGCGGCGACCTTAAATTCGGAAGAACCGTTCATTCCCTTATCGCTGCTTTTGCAAGATATACCGGAATCAAATTCGTCCTCATCTCTCCGGAAGAACTCTGTGTTCCGGAATATGTAAAGACCGAAACTCTTGATAAAAAAGGAATCCCTTATAAGGAAGTTCGCACCCTTGAAGAAGCAATGCCGGAACTGGATATCCTTTATATGACCAGAATCCAGAGAGAGCGTTTTGCGGATCCCGCAGAATATGAAAGACTTAAAAACTCCTTCGTGCTCGATCTTCCGAAACTTGAAAACGCAAAACCCGATCTTTGCATAATGCATCCGCTTCCCAGAGTTAACGAAATTTCCACCAAGGTCGATAACGACCCCAGAGCCTGCTATTTTGACCAGGCTCTTTGCGGAAAATATATAAGAATGGCGCTTATTCTTAAACTTTTGGCGGAAACTCCGATGCTTCTTTCCGAAGCTCCTGAAATTGATCAGGAAGAAATGCTCGTCAACAAAGTTTTCTGCGAAAACCCCCGCTGCATAACTTCCGTTGAGCAGGAAATCGACCATATTTTCCATTACACCGATAAAGAAAACGGAATCTGCCGCTGCGCTTATTGCGAAGCCCAGAAAAAGATTTAAAATTCCGTGCTCAAAAAAACAAAACCCCGTGCTCATCCGAGCACGGGGTTTCTTATTAAAAAGGCTCCCCTGTGCAAGGGGAGCTGTCACCGAAGGTGACTGAGGGGTTGCAATCCCTACACATATTGACCGGGCGGATGATATCCGCCCCTACAGTAAAAACGGAAGAAATTATATAGTTTTCCGTTTCTTTGTATAAAAATATCTTACAGTTAAAACCACCGCCGCAATGAAAAATCCGGTATATATCCATACATAAAGGGAATGGAAAAATACATAAAGTCCGCTGTTCATGGTCGAAAAAACATAATTCATAATCTGTTTGTAAAGGTGGCTTAGGGAAAAAACAGCAAGAAGAATTTTCAGCGATCCGTAAATTCCCCAGAAGATTATCGGAAGTTTTTTGCTTTCAAGAGGAATTTTCATAAAGCGGAAAATGGTTATAAAAATAAGCGAAACGATTGCCGAAAGCTGGGCAAAAGCCAGCAGAAGCCTTACAAAATCGCCGCCGCGAATCATAAATAAAAGGGTCTGAAAATTAAGAATAACCGCAGAGTTTATTCCGGTGGCAAGCCGAAGATACATATCTATCGTGAAAAATACCGCCCAGGCACACCAAAGACCGATGTTTTTCTTAAAGATAAAACAGATCATTCCGCAAAGAATAAGCGGAGAGGAAAGAACAAGCCCGACTATTCCGCCGCCGGCAGCAAGAAGAACAACGGTTACAATAAGAGAAAGAGAAAGCAGAACCGTTCCGATAATTTTTCGGGGAGGAAAGCTGCTTTCTTTTTTTATAATAATTTGCGCCGGTTTTTCTTCAGCCGTGGAGAAAACTTCTTCGCTTTTAACGAGTTCATCGATGGTTATTCCGAAAATTTCGGAAAGTTTTATTATTTTATCAAGGTCCGGCGTTGCGGCGCCGTTTTCCCATTTTGAAATGCTTTGGCGCGAAACATCGAGCATTTCGGAAAGTTCGCCCTGGGAAAGATTCCTTTCTGTACGGAGTTTATATATTTTTTCGCCGATGGTCATAAAACCGCCTCCTTTTTACGATAAAATCATATCATTTTATGATGTAAATGTCTATCAACATGGGTTTAAAACTTTAGCAACCGGCGGTTGCACCTTTGTTTTTAAGTATTTTTAATAAAAATTGCTCCAAAGTTCAACAAAATTTGTACAGGCGGAAGGCTAAAATTTATTTTCGGGAAACAAAATTTTAACATTTTTCGAATATAATATTTTCCATGATAAATTTATGAACAAAGCAAAGGTGATAAAAATGTCCGAAAAATTAAGCGTCTGTCTTATCAACGACAGCTTTCCTCCGCTTATCGACGGTGTTGCAAACACGGTTATGAATTATGCAAAAGTTATAAACGAAAAGCACGGAAAAGCAACCGTTGCGGTGCCTTTTTATCCTAAAGCGGATGACAGCGGCTTTTCGTTTAAGGTTGTGCGCTATCCGAGCATCAATACCGAAAGGCTTATCGATTACCGGGCGGGCTACCCTTTTTCTTACGAAACACTTGAAAAGATTAAAGAAGAAAATATCAATATAATACACACCCATTGTCCTTTTGCTTCAACTTTTCTTGCAAGGACACTTCGGGAGCCTCTTGACGCGCCGATTATCTTTACATATCACACAAAATTCGACGTCGATATTGCAAGAAGGGTAGAAAACAAATATTTACGGGAAAAAGTTATTCGTGAAGTTGTAAAGAATATCGAAGCCTGCGACGAAGTTTGGGTAGTAAGCGAAGGCGCGGGTAAAAACCTCCGGAGCCTTGGATACAAAGGCGATTATGTCGTTATGCCCAACGGAGTTGATATTCCAAAAGGAAAAGTTTCACCGGAGGAAATTGAAAAAGCAACAGGAAGTTTTGAACTTCCGAAAGGAATTCCGGTTTTTCTTTTTGTGGGAAGAATGGCCTGGTACAAAGGCCTTAAAATAATCCTCGATTCCCTTAAAAAGATCGACGGAATGGGCGATGATTTCCGGATGGTTTTCATCGGCGGCGGACTTGATAAAGAAGAAGTTGAAAAATATTCGAAGGATATTGGAATTTCTGAAAAATGCATATTCACCGGCCCGATTCACAGCAGAGATGCAATCAGGGCTTGGTACAGCAGGGCAGATCTTTTTCTTTTTCCTTCGGTCTATGATACAAACGGGCTTGTTGTGCGCGAAGCCGCAGCTTGTTCTCTCGCAAGCGTTCTTATAAAAGAAAGCTGCGCCGCAGAAGGAATTGTTGACGGAGATACGGGTTTTCTTGCGGAAGAAAATTCCGAATCCTTTTCGGAAAAGCTTCATTTTCTTTGCAAAAATCCGGAAAAAATGAAGGAAACCGGAAAAAACGCCATGGATAAAATTTACATCTCCTGGGAAGATTCCGTTGAAAACGCAGTAAAACGATATGAAACTGTTCTTGAAAATTACCGGGCGGGGAAATATAAAAGGGAACAGAATTTTGCAAACGAATGGTTCGATGCGGAAGGCGAAATTCTTGATATGGTATGTAAGGCAAAACGAAAAGGAAAAAGCGTTTACGGAATTTCGGTCCGGAAAATAAAAAAGATTGAGCGAAAAAGAAAAAAGCTTGGAAATATCGTAACCGCAAAACGAAGAAAAATAAAAAAAGCCTTTTTTGAAAAAATAGACAGATATTTTTGATTCTTTTTTTGCAATATTCCAAAACCGCTGTTTTTGATGTTGAAATTACGTCTAAATGGCGGTATAATTTTCTTCGGAGATTTTGGCTTTTAAAAAAAATAAAAAAACGGAGGACGTTATGAAAAAAACTGCCCTTATAATTATTGCAATTGTTCTTGCGTTCGCATTTTCCGCCTGCGGACACGAACATGTTCCGGGTCCGGCGGCAACCTGTACCGAACCGCAGATATGCACAGAATGTGAAGAAATCCTTGTCGAGGCTGTGGGGCACCGTCCCGGCGACGAAGCAACCTGCCTTGCGGCACAGACATGCAAGCTTTGCGGAATTGAACTTTCGCCGAAACTTGACCATGTTCCCGGTGCGGAAGCAACTTGCACAGAAGCACAGCTTTGTTCCTCTTGCGGAAGCGAACTTTCGCCGAAGCTTGGACACACTATAAACAGCGAAAACGCCTGCGAAACCTGCGGACTCCAGATTGTTCCGGCGGGACAGAAATATATCAAACCCGGCAGAAACGGCGCGCTTTCCGATAATCTTGACGGAATCATTCCGGAAACAGAGGGCGGACATTATAACAACGATATCGAAGCTTATTATGCCGGCGCGGTTCTTGTTTGCGGAGATTACGGCCTTGAATATTTTCTTCCTGCCGAAAGCGGAAACGCTGCCTGGGCCGACACCGTAAACAAATTTGCCGAAAAATATCCGGAAATAAACGTAACAGCTTTGCTTGTTCCCAAGAGCTGCACCTTCAACTCCCCCGAAGGATACACCGATCCTTACGAGCGCACAAAAGCTCATATCGACGCAACATACGGAATGCTCAATGACGGAATCAAAGCGGCGGATTGCCTTGGCGTTATGGCCGAACACAGCGAAGAGTATATGTTCTACCGCACCGACCACCATTGGACAAGCCTTGGCGCATATTATGCTTCCGTTGCTTTCTGCAACGCAAACGAAATTATTCCCTATGCCCTCGATTCTTATGAAACCGTTGTAAAAACCGAATTTCTCGGAACCCTTTATAATTTTGCCGGCGGCCCTTCAAGCCTTAAGAAAAACCTTGACTATACCGTGGGACGCTATCCTCATGTGGGCTATTCGATGATCGCGGGCAACAGCGGAAATTGGTACAACACTTCGGCAATCAACCATAACTATAAAAACTATGCCGGAATGTTTATCAACGGCGACAACCCCCTTACTGTTATAACCACCGAAAACAAAAACGGAAAGACCCTTATGATCTTTAAAGAATCTTACGGAAACGCTTTTGTTCCTTATATGATAGATTATTTTGAAAGGGTCGTTGTGGTCGATATCCGTGAAAACAGCAAGGGTGTCGGAGCTCTTATAGAAGAATACGGCGTAACCGACGCGCTTATCATCAACAACTGCCAGGCAGCGGTAAGTCTTCAGCCCCAGCTCCACAGCAAAGCAATGTCCTGATACATATAAAAAAGGCGGAAGAAAACTTCCGCCTTGATTTTTAGGAGAATTTATGGAACTCAGAGAACAAATCCTTAACTATATCCCTTTTAACGAACAGGAGGAGAAGGACAAAAAGCTTCTTCTTGAATGGCTTTCGGAACCGGGAGTTTTTAAAAGGGAGAACGAACGCGCCCATTTCACTGCTTCGGCATGGGTTGTGAACCGGGAAAGAACAAAAGTGCTTATGATATATCATAACATCTATGATTCCTGGGCATGGATGGGCGGACATGCTGACGGAGAAGAAAATCTTCTTGCGGTAGCGAAAAGAGAAGCGATGGAAGAAAGCGGAATCGGTGAAATATATTCCCTTTCGGAAGAAATTCTTTCGCTTGAAATTGTTCCGGTAAGCGGCCATGAGAAAAAGGGAAAATATGTTCCTTCCCATCTTCATCTTAACGTTACCTATCTTTTTGAAGCACCGGAAGAACAGAAACTTTTTGTAAAGCCGGACGAAAACAGCGGGGTAATGTGGATTGAACTTGAAGATATAAAAAACAAAAGCAGCGAAAAATGGTTCATCGAACGCATTTATTCAAAACTGATTGAAAAAACGAAGAAAATTTGAAATAAAAAAAGCGGGCAAAGCCCGCTTTTTTTATTTCAAAACATATCTGTTAATAATGTTTCCGGAAAGATCTTTCCAAAAAAATTCACCATGCTCAAAAACCATATATCCGTGAGCACTGTTTTCCTTCGGAATCGAAACAGAACCCGGGTTCATATAAATAACGCCGTTTGTTTCCTCAAGTTTCGGAATATGGGTGTGCCCGGAAAGAATAACGGTGCCTCTTTTTACCGCAGGGAAGGGTTTATGGCCATGGACAGCAAGCATTTCTGTCCCGTCCATGCAAAGCATTATCTGTTCATTGAGCACCGGAAATTCAAGGACCATCTGGTCAACTTCCGTATCGCAGTTACCCCGGACGCAGAGGATGTATTCTTTAACGCCGTTGAGCATTGAGATAACTTCTTTTGGGGCATATCCTTCGGGCAAATCGTTCCTGGGACCATGATAAAGGATATCCCCGAGCAGAAGCATTTTATCTGCGTGCTCGTTTTTAAAAGCTTCGAGCAGGCGTTTGCAGTAAAACGCGCTTCCATGGATGTCGGATGCAATCATAAGTTTCATAAAAAACGCTCCTTTTGCTCACATTTCGTTCCAGCCGCGGCCGATGATTTCTGTCTTGGCTTTTGCGGAAGTCAGCTCGACAATATCGTGCTCAAAGCCGGAAACGTCCTCTGTTTTCAGACGGACGACAATGCTCACATCTGCGCCAAAATCGTTTTCAACAACAAAAATTCGGTGTTCGTTTATATAATGTTCAATTTTTCCGTAAAGGTTGTAATCGCAGCTTACCATTATATCCGCGCTTTCCGCAACGGTTTTGATTTCGCCGGCGGCAACTGCAATTTTTGCTCCTTCGGTATAGGCACGAACAAGCCCGCCAACGCCGAGCAAGGTTCCGCCGAAATAGCGGGTTACAACGCAGCAAACGTCAACAAGTTCGTTTCCATTAAGAACGTTCAGCATTGGAACGCCGCCGGTTCCCTGGGGTTCGCCGTCATCGCTGGCACGTTTTATCTGGCCGGCCCGAAGGGAGTATGCATAGACGTTGTGGGTTGCGTCCCTGTGTTTTGTGCGTATCTCATTGATGAATGCAATGGCCTCGTCTTCGGTCGTTACCGGAGCGATGTAACCGATGAAACGGGATTTTTTTTCGACAAATTCGTCGCTTGCCCGCTGTTTTATTGTTTTATATTCGGCCAAAAAATCCACGCCCCTTTCACGGAATAGATAGAAAAAAAGCCCGGAATGATTCCGGGCTTTGTGGTTTTGGAATTATTCCATACCGAAACGTTTTTTGAATCTGTCAACACGACCGCCGGTATCAACGAGTTTCTGACGACCAGTGTAGAAAGGATGGCATTTGGAGCAAACCTCTACGTGGATGTCTTCTT
>JAFSEN010000103.1 GCA_017435745.1 Oscillospiraceae bacterium | reverse complement strand
ATATATCAACCACCTTCAGGTGGCTAACAAATCAAAGTCTTTTTCTCCAAGCTTCAAGTCATTCACTGACTTTACTTACTTTTGGAATTTACTCAAATGAATACAAGGGTTTAATTCTTTTCTTCTTATCTGTTGTTCAATTTTCAAGGTCCTTTTGCTTTTGTGAACCGCTCTCTCGCGGGTCAGCTTGATTAGTATATCATTCCGAAACGAATATGTCAACTGTTTTTTTAAACTTTTTTTCAAAGTTGCATCGCCGCCGTGTGTTCTGTGAATAACATTCCACACTTGGTTGAAACAACCAATTATCGCTCATAGGTTTTCAACAAAATGCCCTGATTTTCCACCATTTTTCAACAAAAAAGCCCTTGGAACAATAAAACCTGTCTTTTTTGTTCCAAAGGCTTTTTATTAATTTTATTTTATATTTATAAATTATCCTTTTAAAAACTCTTTATTTTTAATACAATAATTTATAAGCGAAACGATTGTAAGAACGATCATCGCCGCAATCGATACCGTCGCAAGGATTCCGAGAAAACTTTCGGAGGAAGCCCCGACAGATCTTTTTACCAGAACAACAATGATCGCAACATATTGCGAAACCGTTTTTGCTTTTCCCCAAATATCGGCCGCAATTACTTTTCCGTTCGTGGTGGCAATTCCCCTTAAACCTGTTACAAAGAATTCTCTTGCAACAACCGTCACCGTTATAAGCGGATGAATTATATCCGCCGCAGTAAAACAGATAAACGCGGTTATAACCATAAGCTTATCCGCAAGAGGATCCATCAGTTTTCCAAAATCCGTAACAAGGTTCTTTTTTCTTGCAATATATCCGTCAAGGGCATCGGTTATTGCCGCAAGCGCAAAAATCGCAAGCGTTACCCAATCACTGATTCCCGCCGTCAGAAAAGCAGCAACAAAAAAAGGAATCATTACAACTCTTAAAAGAGTAAGTATGTTCGGAGTGTTCAACAAACGCCCCCCCTTCGTTTTTTATTCAGCCAGTTCGCCAAGAAGGTCGTATTCGGAAGATTTTACAATTTTAACTTTTACAAAATCTCCGATACAATGTTTTTCCGGGCTTGCAAAATAAACGATTCCGTCGATTTCCGGAGCATCCTGGGAACTTCTTCCGCGGAAGACCTTGTTTTTGTTGTCATATCCTTCAACAACAACTTCCATTACGGAACCGACTTTCTTTTTGAGGATTGCGGCAGAAACAGCGGTTTGGATTTCCATAATAACTTCCGCCCGGCGCTGTTTTGTTTCCTCATCAAGCTGGTTCGGCATATCGTAGGATTTTGTTCCTTCCTCCCTTGAATATGCAAAGCAGCCGAGACGGTCGAACTTTGCCTGCTTTACAAATTTGCAGAGAGCCTCAAAATCGCTGTCGCTTTCGCCGGGAAATCCGGTTAAAAGAGTGGTTCTAAGGGTGATTCCCGGAACTCTTTCGCGCAGATGTTTTACCATTGCAACAAGCTCCGCAGGGGTGCTCTGTTTTCTGTGCATTGCTTTAAGCACTTTTTTGCTGCAGTGCTGGAGCGGAATATCAAGATATTTTACAATTTTTTCTTCGGAAGCCATTACGTCAAGAAGTTCTTCAGTAACTCTTTCCGGATATGCATAAAGAATTCTTATCCATCTTATACCGTCGATTTTGCAGATCTGGCGGAGAAGTTCCGGAAGCATTCTTTTTCCGTAAATATCTTCGCCGTATCTGGTGGTGTCCTGAGCAATTATGATAAATTCCTCAACGCCTTTTTCCGCAAAGGCTCTGCATTCCTCAACAATATTTTCCATGGGTCTGCTGCGGTAGCGTCCGCGGATAGCAGGGATTGCACAATAGGAACAGCGGTTGTCGCAGCCGTCGGCAATTCTAATGTATGCATAATAAGGATAGTTTACAAGAATTCTCTTGCCTTCCATTTCAAGATTTTCCGGCGCATAGAATTTTCTGACCTTCTGTCCTTCAAGAGCCTGGCGGATTGAAGCGGCAATTTCGTCATTTGCGCCGATTCCGAGGATTACGTCAGCTTCGGGAATAAGTTCTGCCATTTCTTCGCGGTAACGTTCCGCAAGGCAGCCGGTAACGACAACAAGTTTTACATAACCCTGTTCCTTAAGCTGGCAGCACTGAAGAATATTTTCAATGGATTCGCGTTTTGCGCTTTCAATAAAACCGCAGGTATTTACGATCACAACGTCGCATTCCGCGGCGTTTTCGACAATTTCAAATCCCTCTTTTTCAAGAGCGCCAAGCATAAGCTCCGCATCGACCTGGTTTTTGTTGCATCCAAGCGCGATCATCCCGATTTTTACGGTTTCATTCGTTTCCATACAGTTCATCTGCAATTTCTTCCTTTACTTTATAAATCACATCTTTTATCATATCATATCCGTAGCCAAGACGGAAGAGCGAATTTATAACTTTTTTGGAATTTTTTTCGTCGGTAAGCTGATTTTTGTATCGGCTTTCGATAATCCGCTCAAGCCTTTCCTCCGGAGAGCCAATTTCCTCCTCGGCGGCAAAAATCGCTTCTTCAGCAGTTTCTTCATCGATTCCCTTCCGTTTCAGTTCCATCCGAAGTCTTTGGGGACCGAGCAGCTTCATTTCCATAAGGTCATGGGCATACTGGAAAGCGTAAGCTTCGTCATCAATAAGTCCGCCGTCTTCAAGCATATCGAGAACTTCGTTCACAGTATCGATGTTTGCAAAAATTTTTAGTTTATCAAAAAGCTCCAAACGCGAATGAGCCCTGTACTCTAACAAGTTCAGGGCTTTTTCTTTGGTTTGTTCGGTTGTAAGCTTTGTTTTCGGTTTATTCTTCGTCGTCCACATCTGCTTCAATATCAATGCCGGTGGGGGCAACGTTCAGTATTTTGGATTTTTTTGCAGGTTTGGAAAGATCGTTAAGCTTATCCATGTTCTCGCGGACCTTAGATTCTATTTCTTCGCAAAGAGCGCTGTTTGCACGGAGAAGTTCCTTAACGTTGTCGCGTCCCTGGCCAAGTCTTTCGCCGTTATAAGAGAACCACGCGCCGGATTTATCGACGATATCAAGTTTTACCGCAATATCGAGCAGTTCGCTTTCCTTGCTGATTCCCTGTCCGTACATAATATCAAATTCCGCTTCACGGAAAGGCGGAGCAACTTTGTTCTTAACAACTTTAACCTTGGTGTGGTTTCCGATAACGTCGCCGCCCTGTTTTATCTGTTCCTGCTTGCGGACATCAAGACGAACGGAAGAATAGAATTTAAGTGCGCGGCCGCCGGGAGTAACTTCCGGGTTACCGTACATAACGCCGACTTTTTCACGAAGCTGGTTGATGAAAACAGCAACGCAGTTGGTCTTGCTGATAACGCCGGTAAGTTTACGGAGAGCCTGGGACATAAGTCTTGCCTGAAGGCCAACGTGGGTGTCGCCCATAAGACCTTCAATTTCCGCCTTCGGAACCATTGCGGCAACGGAGTCAACAACGATTACGTCGATTGCGCCGGAACGAACAAGCGCTTCGGTAATTTCAAGAGCCTGTTCGCCGGTATCCGGCTGTGAAACAAGAAGGGAATCGATATCGACCCCAAGGGCTTTTGCATAAACCGGATCGAGAGCGTGCTCAACGTCGATAAATGCGGCTTCGCCGCCTGCTTTTTGGGCGGATGCTATGATATGAAGGGCTACGGTGGTTTTACCGGAACTTTCCGGTCCGTAAATCTCAACAATTCTTCCTCTCGGAACACCGCCGATTCCAAGGGCGCTGTCAAGAGAGATTGAACCGGTGGAAATCGCTTCCACGTTAAGAGCCGGCGCCTGGCCGAGTTTCATAACGGTTCCTTTTCCGTATTGTTTTTCAAGCTGTTTGATCGCGGTTTCAAGTGCTTCTTTTCTGTCTGCCATAAATCTCATTCCTCCATTATCATAATATCCAATCGGCTTCATTTCTGTTTTATAGTATAATATATAATCAAATTAAAATCAACACTTTTCATTCAAAAAATCGAACATTTGTTCTAAATATTTGTACGTTGGTGCGTTTTTGTCATCGCGTTAAGCCTCCATTGTATAAAGGGAGGTGGATTTTGCCGCAGGAAAAAGACTGTGGGATTACGACTCCCGCTTCGTTCAAAAAATTCAGAATATAAAATAACAATCACATAATACTATATATACATTATATAAGGAGATGATTTTTTGTTTAAGCCCGGAAAACCCGCAGATCTCGACCGCTCCCAGCTTGATAAACTTAACGCCCTTCAGCACGAAATAACCGATACTTCCGGAAACGGCGTTATCCTTGTTGCCTATTGCAAAAACTGTTCCGGCTGCAGCGGCTGCAAATAAAAATATATTTATCTTCTGTAGGGAACGGTCTTGACCGTTCCGAAACTTCCGTGCTCAAATTTTGAGCACGGAAGTTTTTTATTCTTTCCCGTAATATTTTTAAAAAAATGTATTGACAGCGCCGGTTGATTGTATTACAATATACTCAGTTGAATGTAATACAATCAACCAAAAAGGGAGGCGAAATTTTTGTCCGGAAAAACCCAGATGATGAAAGGAATCCTCGAAGGCTGCGTCCTTAAGCTCCTTTCGGAAGAAAAGCTCTATTCCCAGGAAATCTGCGAAAAATTTTCCGAATTCGGCTTTAATGAGATAAGCCGCGGAACAATTCTTCCTCTTCTCCTGCGGATGGAAAATGAAGAACTTATTACATACGAAAAAATGCCGGTTCCGAACGGCCCCGCAAGAAAATATTATTTTACAACCGAAAAAGGTCTTTCGGAGCTCAAAGATTTCAGCAAAAACTGGAACGAATTTTACGTTTCCGTCTGCAAAATTATGAAAGGAGGCAGCGAGAATGAATGAAAAACTTTCCGGCGAATATCTTGCCGATTTTAACGAGGTAACAAAATATCTTAAAAAATACGCCGCAAAGGGCGAAAAACTGAATGAAGTTCTCGATGACCTTTCGGAACTTTATTCCGACCTTGAAGCGGAAGGCGCTCCCCTTTCTTCCGTACATGAAGGCTCCGCCGAAGATTATGCGAAGGAACTTTTGGAAAATCTTCCGAGAAAGAAAGTTTTTTTCACAACAAAGCGCCTTATTTTATTTTTTGTTTCCGCCGCCATAGTTGCCGGAATCTGTTTTTATAACAGCAGCCCGCTCAAAAGAATGAACAGCGGAATAAACTATGTTGCAAATCATCTTGATGATTTCAGTTTCGACGATACTTCCACCACGGCTTATATAATCGGAATCTGGGACGGCGGAATTTCCTTTGAATCCGAAGAAAACATTGAACTTAAAGACCACAGCCTGTTCCGCGAAGGAGAAATTTTCTTCGAAGGTACTGCTTATTCATTTTACAAAGATGCAAATCAAGGTTCAATTATTGTTCCCTCCGTCCATGCTCCCGTTTTCTGGTCAAATCCGAAAAATTTTATTGAAAAAATTTCCGATTACGATGAAACCAGCTTCCGCACAATAGGAAACATGGATACCGGCTGCGGAATATATATGTCCCATCCGGACCGCTTCGGAACCGAAATCCTCTATCGGGGAAAACCTGTTTATTATAAAATAAATCCCGACGGTTCCGTTGATTTCAAATTTGTTTTTGAAAAAACCGAAAGCCCCTATAATGAAAAATCCATTTCCGAACTTGCGGAAGAAGGCACAGAACTGACCCTTGTTCTTGATTGTCTTCATATTAAATGGGAGTATAACAAATAACTCTCTGAATATAAAAACCCCCGTGCTCAAATTTTGAGCACGGGGGTTTTTCCGTTTAAACTTTCGTTTTCTTTTTGAATTTAAAAATCCGATCTCTGAAGAGAAGAATGTTCATCGCTATGAAGAAAACAAGAAGAATTCCAAAAGTAAGAAGCGGTTTTTTCGGCGCCAGCATTGCAAGAAGCATCATCGGGAAGCCGAAAACAATTGCCGGGAAGTTCTGGTAAACCATGTTGTCCGCCGCCGGGGTTTCAAAATTGCCGTCAATCTCACGAAGAAGAATAGTACCGGTGCTGGCTGTTCCGGTTAACATACCGTACATCATAAGAAACTGTTCTTCTGCATATTCCGGGAAAAGTTTTTTTGCAACATAATGGTTATAAAAATAAGTGACGAAAAGACCGACAATTCCGAGAATAAGCATAATTCCCCAATATTGTTCAAGAACGGAAAGGCGGATCGCCGCAATTCCGGAAACGACCATTATATCAAAGAAAAAGTTGCTTGCGCGGGTAAGAAGGAAGTTGTTCGTATATTCCCTCTGGATAGCGTTTTTCTTTTTGAGGAATTTCATAAGTTCTTTGACAAGCGTTGCGGAAAGAACGCCGAGAAGGAAGTTGAACCCGAAGATGAGCGAAGTCATTCCGGGAATAAGCTTCGAAATTCCGTTCATAAGGAAATATGTAATCATATAGGTCACAATAATGAGCGCTATCTGAACGGTCATTTTGTCGATGCTTTCCTGCATCGGAATTTCGTTTTCGCCCTCGATTTTTTCGTGGTTATGTCTGTCGCTTGCTTTTTTAGTAATAACACCTTTTCTTTTAAGAAGGTTAAGATGAACAACGCCGCCGATGCTTGCGCTTAAAAATCCAAGAGCCGCAATTGTAAGCCCAAAGCTTTTTCCGCCGTCGAAGCCAAAATCGTTTTCATAAATTCCGCCGTAGTTCATGGCCTGGCCGGTTCCCTGTCCAAATCCGAAGGGAAGAAGAACACCCGCTGCTTCGAAGAAATCCGGAATAAAAACTCTTGCGGCAACAATGGTGATTATCATTCCGCAAACGCCCTGGAGAAGATAGGATGAAACGGTGGTAACGCCGGTGTTGAAAACTTCGATTGCTCTTTCCTTGGTAATTTTTCCGTCGCCGGTTTTAAGGGTAGAAGCGATAAAGCCAAGGGCAAGACAATGATAGGTGAACATTTCAAGGGTCTTCGTTCCGGAAGAACCGAAAAACGCGGTATCGAACATAATGTCACCGGTTATAAGCTTATATATCCATGCAACAAGAATAAGGATTCCGCCGCCGATTACCGAAATCGGAATAAGCGAATCTTTAAGAAATCCGACAGATTTTTTAAGAATGTTGCCCACAAGAAGGCTTGCAAGAAGAACCGCAACAACGTTAAGGGTTCCCCAAACACTATAATCCCAAAAATTTTCCATTTTCATTTCCCTCGCTGATATTTTTCCATCTGTAATAGATATTCACATATTTAAGAGCGTTGAACCTTTTGCTTCCGGTAACCTGATATACCTTTGTTCCGTGGTAAAGATTAAGCTTGTTCCTTCCAAGAACCGAAACCGCGGAAAGTTCGGAAAAAGGAATGACCCATTCTTTTTCCGTTCCCCGGTCGGTAATTATTTTATCGCCGTAAAGAGCAAATTTTGCTTCATCGCGGAAAGGAATTTTGTTTTTGCGGATTATTACCTCTTTAATTTTAACTTCATCATTAAAAAGAGGTTCTTCCGTATAATCAAGAATGTTCAGTCCGTTTACAAAATCCTTCTGATAATCATACCATTCCCCGAAAAATTCAAAAGGAAATTCAAAACCTTTTCCGCTGATTTTTTTGTCTTCGCCGTATGTAACGGTTCTTCCGCAGGTTTTGCAAAAAGCTTCGTTCCCGTGGCTTTCAAATTCCGAAAATCCGCAGAAAGGACAGACATAAACCGCCCTTTCCATATATTCCGCCTTTACTTCGGATTTAAAAACCCCGTCTGCTTTTGCTTCATCAACAAAAAGCCCGGAATTTATTCTTTCCGCAAGTTCCTCATCCGTCATTGCAAATAATTCTTCCGGCATTATAACTTCCGAAACATAGGAACGCATTTTGCCTTTTCTTGTTTTGTCACTCCAACGGGGCTGGACGCCGTATCCGCCCTCAATTCTGTAAAGCGCAATCGGAAGTTTAAGTTTTTTTGCAAGGGGAACTATCGCCGGGTTTATATATTCCGTCTTGCCGCTGTAAGTTCTGTTGCCTTCCGGCGCAAGGCAGATTGTTCCGCCTTCCTTCGCAACTCTTATGCAGTTCATAACCGCGCCGACATCGGTGGTCTGTTTTTTGATCGGAATCGGCGCAACAACAAAACGAAGAAGAGAAGAAACAAACCCCATGGAAAAAATATCTTCCGTTGCAAGATAATAAACCGGGCCTTTAAAAGAAATTCCCATAAAAAACTGGTCAAAAGCCGTTTGGTGATTGTAAAGAATAAGATAGGGGCGGTTTTCCTGCTCCTTAAATTTTTCAATTTTTATACCATATTTCCACCGGCAAACAGGCCAAAGAACATATTTTGCAATCGCCTGGATTATCCGGTGTCTTGGTTTAATCCATTTTTTTCGTTTTGCCATTTTTTCTCCTTTGTCAAAAGAGCACGATTTTTTCATCACAAATTAAACATATATAATTTATAATACTACTTTTTTCCTTAAACTTAAAGAAATTTTGAGAAATTTTTAATAATTTCTTAATAATTTACGGTTTGTTTATAATTGACAAAAACAAAAAAACACCCTTGTCCCGCCTGCGATAAAGCAGGCAGGGCAAGGGCGGCCTTTAGTTAATTAAATATTTATCTTTTATGCGGTGTTGCCTTCGGGTTGCACCGTTTTTCTTTTGTCTGAAAGCTCGTTGATGTGCCGCTCAGAGGCTTCT
>JAFSEN010000102.1 GCA_017435745.1 Oscillospiraceae bacterium | reverse complement strand
AGATATTTCTGGATATTCTTCATCGGGATGATATAAAGAACGGTTATTATTGCCGCAAGAAGAAGGCATGCGGCAATATGGAGAATAACCGGGTATCCCCAAAGAAGATTTCCGAGCACCGCATCGGAAAGAAGAGAATAAACAACAATGAATCCCCAAAGAAGAACGTTTGCAATCAAAACAGCCGCGCCGGAAACGGCAAGCCCGATATACAGCTGGCGTTTTATAAATTGTTTGTTGCTTACGCCAAGGGACTGCAGAATTCCTATTTTGTTTCTTTCCTGCTCGATATCCGATGTGATCGTATTTGCAAAAATCATCAGCGCGATTAGTACAGCAGTCAATCCGAGAAGACAGGTCAGCAAAATGTTGTTGATTGCGTCGTTGAGTAGTTTCTGGCTGCTTTCATGGTAAAATTCAATATCCATATAGTTTGCGCGGCTGAAGATAAGAAGGGCTGTATCCGCTTCCTCACGGGGAACATCTTCTTTTGCATTGATATAAAAATTTGTTGCGCCGAAACCGCTTGCCATATTCATAATTTCAAGTGCGCGCAGTTCGTCTTTCGATCTTGTGCGGTATGCTTCAAAAAGTATTTTTGTCATTGCTTTTTCCGAACAGACCATCTGATATCCCTCGCCGTTTATGCCAAGCGGCCAGATTCCCTCCTCCGGGAAATAATAGATAACCGCGCCGATTTTATAATCGTGCTGCATATATTCGTATGAATAATATGTTTCCTTCGGAGAACGGGTTTCCGCGCCGACAGAAAGTTTGTCGCCGACTCTTATTGCGGGATCTTTTTTATAGATATTTCTGTATTCCGGATAATAGCTTGTTTTAATTCCGAGTTCCGGAAGATTTTCCCAACCGTAAAGTCCTTCGGAACCTTCCTGCGGTTTTGTTTCTTCATAAAGCGGAACAAGAAGCAAAACCTCTTCGCCGGAATCGAATTTTTCTGCGTCAAGCTTTCCTTCGGTAACGGCGCTTTGCAGTTTTGCAAAAAGCTCGTTTTCCGAATTAAGCGAATAGAGAGAAACGGGATAACCCATAACGCCGGAATTTACGAAAAGCGAAAGAGCGTTTTCCGGGAACGCCGTTTGGAGCAAAATGCTTTCCGGAGCAGTGTTCAGCGGAATTATCGCTTCGCCACAATGGCGGAAAACGGAAACGGAATCGCAGATTCCAAGCTCATCTATCTGCGCCATATATTCTTCAAGCTGGCGGTTTGACATTGCAAAAGAACTTTTGAGAAGATATTCCGGTTTTCCGTCCCTTTGAACAGCCTCGCGGTAGGGTGTCATAAAACGGAAACCGATGAAAATGCAAAGGGTCATAATAAGCGCCATAAAAACGCAAAGGGCCGCATTGCCTAAAGTTTTGCTCCGGTTTGCAGAAAGTCCCCTTATTGTTACGTTGATAAAACTTTGGCGGATTTCCCTTTTCGGCGGGGCAAGGGGCTTTTTATGCGCGGTTCTTCCGGTAAGAGGAACCCCCACCGCCATAATTACCGGAATAAGCATTCCGAGAATAAGCGCAAGGGTTCCGGCGGCAAGGGAAAGAGCAAAAACCGCCGGATCGACGGAAAAGACAATTTCCCGGTTCTGGAATTTTTCAAGAACAGAGGTTGAAACAAGCGCGCCCCCAAGGCCGAAAATTATTCCTATCGGCAAAGCGGAAAGCCAGAAAATGAAAAATTCCCAAAAATACATTTTTGCAATCTGTCCGTTTTCCGCGCCGATTGATTTCATAAGAATAATGCGGCGCATTCTTTTGCGCACCTGGGTGAAGAAAATCTGGAAAACGGAACAGACCGTTGTTACAAAAAGAATAAGAGTTACGAGAACAAGAACTTTTCCGCTTCCTTCGGAAGAGGAAGGATAGGCAAAACGGTTGCTTCTTAATTCATCGTAATCATATTGCTCTTTTTCACCGGAGGCAAAAATATGGTTCGAACTTGTAACTTTCATTCCGGCGACGGAAAAATTGTTTTCGATAAAATCCTCGAAAGGAATTTTATAACTTTCGCCCTCATATTCAACAACAACCGTTCCTCCGGAAAGTTCCGGAAGGGTAACCATCATATAATCTTCATAAAGACCGCTGCCATAATACGGAACAGAAATCCGTTTTCCGCTGTTTTCAAAAGAAAAACTTTCCGTCGGGATGTAAAATTGTTCCGCATGCTGGCGCGAAAGGGTTTCTTTTGCATATTCCTCCGGGTTTTCAATATTTGCCGGAACAAAAACCGAATCCAACGGAATAAGTTTATCTTCGAATTCATCAAGAAGGCAAAAACCGAGAAGGAACCTTGAATCAAAGGTTTCGCCGTTTTGTTCGTTCCAATAAAAAACAACGCTGTTGTTTACATGAAAAAGCGGCCCGGTTTCGTCCAGATAGTTATTTACGTTTTCATAAAGCGCTTCCTTATCTTCCGAAGCAAGCAGCGCCATGTTTCCGTATTCCACAAAGCCGAAATCCGGATATTTTTCAATAACGGTTTTCTGAGCGTTTACAAAATCATTGTAGCTTTCCGGAAGAACAAATCCGCAGGGAAGATCAAGCTTTCCGCTGTCCCAGCGGTCGGAATATGTTTCCATAACACCGCAAACCGTATATTTTTTCGGGATTATAACGGTAAGGTCGGTGGTGTTAGCCATTTCGATATATGGGTCATAATCCGAATAGAGGCTTTTTTCCTGGGAAACCCTTATGTTCATATCTTTATAACCCATAAGGTCGTTTATATAAGAGGACCAGGTTTTCTTTTCTTCCTCGGTCATAAACGGAATTATATCAAGCCCGTAATTTCCGAAGGCATCGAAATAATATGTAATAACTTTAAGAAATTCTTCCTCGGTCATTTCCTCAAGGGGAATATATCTTCCTTCCGGGTTTTCGTCATCCCTGAATGCCCAGATATAATCTTTTCCCTCGCCAAGAACATATTCCGCAAAGAACCTTAAATCCAGCGGCGCATCCCAGCGGGTATATTCAATTCCGGTATAAAGTTCCCATGTTCCGGTTCTGAAAATTTCAAGATTCCGTTCAATTCTCGCATTTTTTGCAAGTTCGATATATTCGTCCCTTTTTGCTTTTTGTTCTGCGATTATTTCCTCATCGAAAGGAAGATAGATCGTTGAGGCAACTGTAAACGTATCGCCTATTTCAAGGCCGAGAGCAGTCAGCCTTGCGTATTCGAGAACGATTTCATCGCCGTTTTCCGGCCAGCGCCCTTCTTTAAGTTCAAAGCTTCCGAGCTTTGCAAGGTCATCGCTTATAACGCTGAAATAATATTCGTTGTCGCCGGCAAAATAATCTGCGCCTTTTACTTTTATCATCGGAAGAACGGCGGATTTTTCCCCAAGGGATTTAAAATTTTCCGCTTCCGAATCCGGAATATTTGCGGCCATAATCTGCCAGCTTCCGTAAGAGGAAATTCTTTGGCGGGAATCTGTTTCGTTCAGCGAAACGATAAGCGTTGTTGAAAGAACAAGAAAAACGAAAGCAAGGGCAACAACGCTCCAAAGAAGAAGGGTGTCTTTTTTCTTTCCCAAAAGTCCGCGGAAAGCGATTTTTAACATATTTCAAACCTCTTTTCTGTAATAAATTTCAGAAAAAACGAAGGACTTTAATTAATAAGTGTATTTTTATTGTAAAACCGTTGCATATTTTTAAAAATTATTTCACCGGGCGGATTCCAAGATAATATTCAGCAATCATATAGTTTGCAATCTCGCGGTAATCCCATTTATATTCCGGATAGCAATTTGCAATTTTGATAAATTCGCTGAGGGTTTCCATATATCCGCTTTCGCTTTGATATTTGCTGCTGGGCGAAAAAATTTTCATATAGGCAATGTTCGACGAAGGCTTCGCGGCAAGTTCGATATCCCAATAATCCGTTCCGGAAATTTTGTCTCCGTAATTATCGATTGCAGAATAGCCGCATTTTATTTCATAGCTCACTATTCCGAAACCGGCTTTTCCTCTTCTGGAAAACACCTCCAAATCAAGTTCGAAATTTTTCCAGAACGTTTTGTTAAGCCGCTGTTTTGCAGCGCTGCAGCGCAGGATCTGCGCCGCAACGGTAAAATCCCCGCCACCGTTGAGGAAGCCGGAAAAATCCGGTTCCTCAAGGGTTGCAAAGGCGCTGTAATATGTATAGAGGAATTCGAGGATCTCGCGCTCCTCGTGATTCTTTGCCTCTTCCGCCGAAATCCGCTTCGGAGAGGCGGTTGAAAGGTTAGGTATTTTTATAAGCGGATCGGGATAGTTTTTGAGAAAAGCAGAAACCTTTTTGTTTTCGGCAATCATATTTTCCATTTCGGGGGTTTCTTCTCTCATTTCCTCGCCAATTTCAAAAAGTTCCTCCGTGATTATATAGTCCATATGGCTGTCGAATTCATCGAGAAGGAATTTTCCGCTTTTGTTTACAACAACAATTCTGCTTCTTGCCACAACAAGTTCCGTTCCGGAATGGCAGATGTCATAGGTAAAGCGGTTTCCTTCGATTGAAACAAGCTTTATCCAATGGAAAATTCCGTAATGAGTTTGCGCGGTTTTAAAGTTCGGGTTTTCGCCCCGGAGCTTATAAACTTTTCCGTCAAGGCTGAGATAAAGGGGAATCCCCTCTTTTGTTCCCGTTGCCTCAAGTTTTTCGATGGCTTTTTCGGTAAAAATTTCCCGTACAACGGAATCGTAATCATCAACAGCGATATAGGCGTTTCCTTCGCTGAAAACAACCGTGTTGTTCCGGGTTTTAAAAAGGCTGTAATCGTTCCGCTGATAAACCGAATCCGCCTTTTGAAGAAGTTCCTTTATCTCGGTTTCGGAAGGTTCGCTGTAAACCGCGCTGCAGGCAACAAGACCGCCCACAAGAGCGGCTAGCACGAGCACGCAGATAAAAGCGACAATTCCGTTTTTGCGTTTTTCGGTGCTCAAAATATTTGCAAAGCGCTTTTTAAGGGTTTTTGCGCCGCCGTAAAAATGGGTTGAAAACACCGTGCAGGCTGTCCTTTCCTTATGGACACAGGCAAGAATAGTTTCGCTGTATTTAACGCGCATATCCATATTTTCTTCGCCGATTACGGAAGAATCGCAGGAAAGTTCAAGATCTGTTCCCGCAAGATTCCGCATTGCCCAGACCATTGGATTGAACCAATGGAGAGCGTTTACGAAGAGCAAAAGCGCTTTATAAAGCGTATCGCGGCGTTTGTAATGGGTAAGTTCGTGCCGAAGAATGAACGAAAGTTCATCCTGCTCAAAAACTTCCGCAGGAAGAATTACTTTTGGGTTTATGAAACCCATAACCATTGGGCTCGATACGTTTTCTGAAACAAGAGCATCAAAATCTTTCTTTATCCCAAGTTCGTTTTTAATTTTGAGCACGGCTTTTTTTGCTTTGCCGCTTGCCGGGTATGAATTTTTCAGCTGTCTGCTTTTAAAATAGAAATATCCGCCGATATACCATATTATAAAAATCCCGCTTCCCGCCGCCCAGATTATTCCGAGCACGTCGAGCACGGTGCGGCGGGTTTCTTTTGTTTCCATCGGGTTAGGCGAGGTCATGACAGAAATCGTTCCGGAAGGAGTTTCCAAAACCGAAGGTTCGCCCGGAACAGGTTCGCCGGGAACAAGCTCCGCGTTATAATAAATGACCTTATCCGGAACGGAAAGTTCCATTTCTTTTTCGGCAATTTCAAAATCCGGGCTGAAGGGAACAAGAAGCCTTACTGCAACGAAAAGCCAGATCCAATATTTCCATTTTGCGCTGAATTTTTTGTCTATTACGGAAGAAAAAAGAAATATAACGGCGATTACTGCCGCCATTGAGGCGGAAACTTCGAGAAAATCAAGAAAAATTTCTTTCACTGTTTATTCCTCCTTTTTTGCGCTTTCAATAAAGCGCCGAAGTTCCTCCAATTCCTCCTTTTTGATATTTCCGCCGTCATAAAGAGAAGCAACAAAAGCGGAAAGGGAGTTTCCGTAAACTTTTTCAAGGAAGGAGCGTCCCTCTTTGTTTTTATAATCTTTTTCCGAAACAACGGGAGTATAAATATTTGTGCCCCCGGTTTTATCAACGGAAAGATAGCCTTTTTCAATAAGCCTTCCGAGGACTGTCATAAGGGTTGAAAGCCCCCAGGTGCGTTTTTCTTTAACTTTATCAAGAATGCTTCCGGCGGAAACCGGTTCCTTCGCTTCCCAAATTGCCTGCATAACTTCCAGTTCACCGTCGCCCAGCCTTGTGCTTTTTGCCATAATATTTTCCTCCTGCCAATGATATTATACAGCTGTGTAGTATTTCTGTTTTCATTATACACAGCTGTGTAATGGATGTCAATACTTCTGTTTTTTAAAACAAATCCATATTCCGAAATCGAATAATATCAGAAAAACCATTTTCCATATCTACGTAAAAAAAAGCCCTTGAAAATCAAGGGCTTTTGTTAATATTGATTTTGCAGTTAATCAGCGAACACCTTTTTTAAGCGCCGTAATTGCCGTTCCCGCAAGAAGTTCGGCGCAGAAGGGCGCGGTTTTATCCGGCGCAAAGAAGCAAGGATTATGAAGGCTTGCGGAAGAACCGTCGGCTTTTCCGACGCCAACATGGTACATAAAAATCGGCGCGATATTTTTGTAAAAGCTGAAATCTTCCGAAGCCATCCAGAAATCCTGAACAAGAATATTTTCTTCCCCGAACAAACCTGCGGCGGCTTCGCGGGCAATTTCCGCAAGTTTTTCATCGTTTATCAGCGGAATGGATTCTTTTATAAAGCTGCATTCCGCGGTGCAGCCATGGGCTTTTGCAACAGATTCGCATACGCTTATAATCTGTTCTTTTACGGTTTCCTTGTAAGAATCCAGCGTGCAGCGGAATGTTCCCTCAAGACAAACGTCATCCGGAATAATATTGCAGGCGCTTCCGCCATGTATTGAACAGATCGAAAGGGTAAAAGGCTGCGCCGGGTCCGTCCAGCGCGCACGGATGCACTGGAGCGCATCGACCACATGAACGGCGGCAATTATCGGATCTGTCGCCAGATGGGGGGTTGCTCCGTGGCCGCCTTTTCCCACAACCCGGATTCTGAAGGTGCACATTGCCGCCATGATAGAACCTTTTCTGATTCCGATTTTTCCTTCGGGAATATCCGGTTTTACGTGAAGAGAAAAGAAAGCTTCCGGCGTATATTTATCAAAAATCCCGGTTGAAATCACCGCATCTGCGCCGCTTCCTTTTTCTTCGGCGGGCTGGAAAACAAACAGCACATTTCCCGGAAGGTTTTCGCGGTTTTCCGCAAGAGCCATTGCCGCGCCAAGAAGCGAAGCTGTATGGAAATCATGTCCGCAGGCATGCATTACGTTCGGGTTTTCCGAACGAATTTCGTGTTCTGCGGTTTCGTCAATCGGAAGCGCATCTATATCCGCCCGCATCGCAATTATCGGTCCGGGATTTTTTCCCCGGAGCAGACCCAAAACACCGGTTTCCGGCTGGGTTTCGGGAAGTTCTATGCCCAATTTTTCAAGAGCTTCGGCGATAAGCTTTGTTGTCATAAATTCCCTGTGGCTGAGTTCCGGGTTGCGATGGATTTTATGGACGGTTTCAATAATCTTTTCACGAATATCTTCTGAAATATATTTAAATTCCATTTTCTCACCTCTTTCAGCGATGGATAAATTATACCGCAAATACTTAAAAAGTACAACAAAAAAGCTCCCGCATAAAATGCGGGAGCTTTTGCTTTGTTTATTTTTCGTCTTTATAAATTTCTTTGAAATATTTGTAGGTATCGACTTTAAGTTCACCGCAGGCCGCTTCGTCGCAGGCAATTATGCCGTCCGGGTGGAGCTGGAGCGCGCTTATTGTCCAGGCATGGTCAATGCCGCCTTCAACACAATGGCGGAGCGCTCTTGCCTTGTTGTGGCCGTTTATAAGGATAAGCACCTGCTTTGCGTCGCATACGGTGCCCACACCTACGGAAAGAGCTTTTTTCGGAACTTTGTTCATGTCGTTTCCGAAAAAGCGGGAATTAACGATTCTTGTGTCCTCGGTAAGGCCGCGGACTCCGGTTCTTGAAACAAGGGAGGTGAAAGGTTCGTTGAAGGCAATATGTCCGTCAACGCCGCATCCGCCGAGGAAAAGATCGATTCCGCCGAAAGAAGCAATTTTTTCTTCATATTTTCTGCATTCTTCTTCCGGGTCATCGGTCATTCCGTCAAGAATATTTATGTTTTCCGCCGGAATATCTATATAGTCAAAGAAATTTTCATGCATGAAATACCAATAGCTCTGGTCGTGTTCCTTCGGAAGACCGACGTATTCATCCATGTTGAAAGTAACCACGTTTTTAAAACTTACTTCCCCGGCTTTGTTCATTTCAATAAGTCTTTTATAAACCCCGAGGGGGGAAGAACCTGTTGGAAGCCCAAGAACAAAGGGTCTTTCTTCCTTATGGTTGTTGATTGCCGCGGCAATATGTTTTGCGGCCCAATCGCTCATTTCATCATAATTGTTTTTTATAATAAGTTTCACTTGAATCACGCTCCGAATTAAAATAAAGGAATTTTTTACCAAATTTTTTATAAAAATATTATATTCTTTTTTGGGCGGTTTGTCTACCCGGCTTTTTTTAAATTTTTTATTTTTTCTGTGAACATTTTGTTGAACAGCGCTTCCGTTGCTTGTATAATTATTCCATAACTTCCGGAAGGAGGCGTTTTTTTGAAGGATAAAGACAGCATGCTCTGCGTTTTCCGCAAAGCTTTTCCATATACCGTTCCGGTAATGACCGGATATCTGTTCCTCGGAATTTCATACGGAATATATATTAAAGTTTCCGGTTTCAGCTTTGTTTATCCGATGCTTATGTCGATAACGATTTTTGGCGGAAGCCTTGAATTTCTTGCGGTTTCGCTGCTTTTAAGCACCTTTGCCCCGCTCCAAACCTTTTTGATGGCGCTTGTGATCCAGGCGCGCCACCTTTTTTACGGGCTTGCAATGCTTGAAAAATACAAAGGCACCGGTATTAAAAAACCATATCTTATTTTTGCGCTTACGGACGAAACTTTTTCGGTAAACTGTTCGGTTTCCGTTCCGGAAGGAACCGACAAAGGAAAATTTTATTTCGCGGTTTCGCTTCTTGACCAGCTTTATTGGGTAACCGGGGCAACTCTTGGCGGAATTCTCGGTTCTTTCATTTCGTTCAACACCGAAGGCCTTGATTTTATTATGACCGCAATGTTCACCGTTATATTCATTGAACAGTGGCTTAAGGAGAAAAAACACCACACCGCCCTTATCGGGATTTTTTCTTCCGTTATCTGCCTTTTTCTGTTCGGTCCGGATTCTTTTATTATTCCGTCGATGGTTTGCATTTTTATCCTTCTTGCGGTTTTCAGAAAACCCATTGAAAAGGCAGGTGGACTGAAATGACTTTTTACGAAGAAATCATTACCATAATTATGTGCGTTGCCGCAACACTTATTACAAGATTTTTGCCTTTTGTTCTTTTTTCCGGAAAGAAAGAAACGCCGAAATTTGTTGAATATCTCGGAAAAGCCCTTCCGGCGGCGATTTTCGCGCTTTTGGTCGTTTATTGCCTTAAAAACGTTGATGTAACCGCCGGAAGCCGCGGAATTCCCGAAGCAATAGCTCTTTTTATCGTAACCGCGCTCCATCTTTGGAAAAGAAAGATTCTTCTTTCAATGGTCGGCGGAACTTTTTGCTATATGATTATAATCCAACTTGTTTTTTAAAAACGCCGCAACAGCAAGTTGCTTTTCACAGAAATAAATCCGGTGTATAATATTTTCCGGAGGTGAAGATATGGAAACAAAAGACGTTATTTTTGAACTTAGGAACAAATCCGGTTTTTCCCAGGAAGAACTTGCGGAAAAAGTTTTTGTAACGCGCCAGGCGGTTTCCCGCTGGGAAAACGGCGAAACAGTTCCCAACACAGAAACCCTTAAACTTCTTTCGAACCTGTTCGATGTTTCAATAAACACCCTTCTCGGTTCGCCGAGAAAGCTTATCTGCCAATGCTGCGGAATGCCCCTTGATGATTCCAGCATAAGCCGGGAACCGGACGGATTTTTAAACGAGGAATATTGCAAATGGTGCTATGCGGACGGGGAATATATGTATCACGATATGGACGAACTTATCGAAGTTTGCGTAAAAAATATGGCATGCGAAAACTTTTCCGAAGAACAGGTTCGCGATTATATGAAAAAAATGCTCCCGAGCCTCAATTACTGGAAACAGTATTTAAACGTCGGCGGAAAAGAAAAATTCGATGAATTCAAGCAAAAGCTCATTGACGAGATAAACGGTCTTAACATCGAAGGAATGCCGAAAATCGAAAGCCTAAACGCCCTTGTGGGCAATTTTATAAATCTTGAATACCGCCTTCCAAGCGGAAAAACCGCAAAATTCCTTAACGACAGCGCAACATATCTCGGAACGCAGATTGAAAGCGAATTCGGCGGAAACAAATGCTTCGGAATTGCCGCAAACATGGATTTTATTCTTGTCTGCACCTATGATGAAAACGGCGAAAACCCGGAACTTATAATTTATAAAAAAAGGTAAAAAAACGGACAAAGCGAAAACGCTTTGTCCGTTTTTGTTTTTTTAAAATCAAAGCAACGGCGCAATTATTTTTACAAAGAAAGAAATGGGCCTTAGCAAAGGATAGTTTTTCCAAATGGTCTTTTTGCTGATTTTTCTGCTTTTTTCAAGCGTTGCCTGAAAATCCTTTTCAATATCCGCAATACAGGCCGTATCATAACAATATGCGGCACATTCAAAATGGTGGTAAAGGCTTCTGTAATCAAGGTTTATGGTCCCAACAACCGCTTCGATATCGTCCGCAACGAAGGATTTTGCGTGAATAAATCCGGGGCCGTATTCGTAAATCTGAACGCCGGAATCCAAAAGCGCGGAATAGTGGCTTTTTGCAAGGGAATATGGCGCAAGCTTATCCGGAACACCCGGAAGAATGATTTTTACCTCAACTCCCCTTTCCGCTGCAAAACGGATAGCGGTTTCCATCTCGCCGTCAAGAATAAGATAGGGCGTCATTATGTGGACATAGTTTTTTGCCCTGTTTAGGATATCCATATATACCATTTCGCCGACTTTATCTTTATCAAGGGGACAGTCGCCGTATGGAATTACAAAACCTTTTGAATCTTCCGGCGGAAGAGAGGGGAAGGAAAGATATGGTTCAAACTCCGGTTCCTTTTCGTCTATGTTCCACATCTGGAGAAACATAAGGGTAAAAGCTTTTACTGCTTTTCCTTTAAGCATAACCGCCGTATCTTTCCAATGTCCATGTACTGTTTCGCGGTTTATATATCTGTCCGCAAAATTTATTCCGCCTGTAAAGGCTGTGTTGCCGTCGATTACCATTATTTTTCTGTGGTCGCGATAGTTATAATGGGTTGAAATAAAAGGCGAAAGGGGCGCAAAAACCTTGCATTTTATTCCAAGGTTTTTCAAAAGTTCCGGATAGTTTCTCGGAAGGGTGGTAAATTCGTTAGTTCCGTCATAAATCACCCGGACGTCAACGCCTTCCTCAACCTTTTTTGCAAGGATCTCAAGAATTTTTCCCCACATTATTCCTTCGTCGATTATGAAATATTCAAGAAAAATAAAATGCCGCGCCTTTTCAAGCTGGGAAAGCATTTCGTCAAAAGTATCTTCCCCTATCGGAAGATACGAAACTTCTGTCCGGTCAAAAACAGAAAAGCAACCTGTTCTTCTAAGGTAATGGCCGATTGCGGCGGCGCCTTTGTCTTCGTTTTGGAAAGCTTCAAGAACTTCCTGCTCCTGTGGAATTTTATCCTTTGTGGAATCCACAGGTTCGCTTATCCTGTCGCGCAGCGAACGGTGGCCGACTTCAAATTCAGTATAAAGATAGAGCAAGGTTCCGAAAACCGGAAGAGCCATTACGAGGATTATCCACGTAAGTTTTGCGGAAGGATCGCTTCGGGTGTTAAGGATATATATTGAAACAAAAAGTCCGAGAACCAACCCGCCGAAGAAAAGTTCCGACATAAGGGATTGGAACCATATCAAACCGGCAAGAAGTAGAATTACCTGGAGGAAAAAGAGAAGGATTATAATTCCAAAACGGCTGAAAATCGCATGAACCATGCCTTTTTGTCCTTTTTTCAAAAGCCGTATTCCGGTATCTTTTATGCTTTTTCTTTCAGCGGACAAAAAAATCTCCTCCTTTCCTTTTTATGCCATAAGTATATCCTTAAAAATTTGCGAAGTAAAGACAATAATTGTTAACGTTTTTGTTAAATCTTTGTCCACCGGCTATAAAAATATACAAAAAAGCGGGAGTTTCTCTCCCGCTCTTTTTTTATCTAAGCCTTCCGTAAAGTTTTGCGTGGTGATACATGCGTTTTGCAAGTTCAAAATCCGCCTGGCCTTTAAGAAGGCGCCATTGCCAGTTTCCGCCGGAGGTTGAAGGTTCGTTCATTCTTGTATATTTTCCGGTGCCGAGCCAATCCTGCATTGCGATAATGGCGGTGTTTGCTGCGGTTCCGAGAACCGCTTTTACAAACGCATCGGTAAAATCTTCGCCTTCTTTATAATTTATGTATTCCTTGCAGAAAGCAATTTCGTTTTCGGAAGCAGTTTCAAGCCAGCCGGCAACGGGCATGTTGTCATGGGTTCCCGGATAGCAGACGCAGTTTTTCTTGAAGTTATAGGGAAGACAATCGTTGTTCGGGTCATCGGAACCGAAAGCAAATTCAAGAATCTTCATTCCCGGAAGTCCGCTTTCTTCCAAAAGATCAACAACCGCCTGGCTTAAATCGCCAAGGTCTTCCGCAATTATCGGATAACCCTTAAGTTCCTCAAAAACCCTGCTGAAAAGATCCATTCCGGGGCCGTCCTTCCATTCGCCGTTTTTGGCGGTTTCGGAACCGAAGGGAATGCAGTAATAATCCGCAAAAGCGCGGAAATGGTCAATTCTGAGAACGTCGTATTTTTCCCTGCAGGAAGAAAGGCGTTCGATCCACCATTTATATCCGTTTTTCTTGTGGACTTCCCAATTATAGATTGGGTTTCCCCAAAGCTGGCCGTTTTCGGAAAAATAATCCGGAGGAACGCCGGCAACGTTGCGCGGACGTCTTTCTTTATCAAAATCAAAAAGTTCCGGAGACGCCCAAACGTCGCTGCTGTCATCCGCAACATAAATCGGAAGGTCGCCGATTATTTTTATTCCACGCTCGTTCGCATAATTTTTAAGGTTTTTCCATTGGCGGGTGAATTCATACTGGAGATATTTCCAAAAGCCGAGTTCTTCGGCGTTTTCTTTCCTGAATTTTTCAAGAGCCTTTTCATCATGGGAATAAAAAGGTTTTTCCCATTCACGCCAGCATTTTCCGCCGTGAAGATTTTTGAGCGCCATGAAAAGGGCATAGTTGTCGAGCCATTTTTCTTCTTTTTCACAATAGGCGGAAAATGCCGCAAGGTCGCCTTTTTTCATAAATGCTTTATATGCCTTGCGAAGAACATCGAAGCGGTTTTCATAAATATGGGCATAGTCAACATACATGGGTTCTGTTCCCCAGTTTATCCCCTCAAGGTCCTTTTCCTCAAGAAAACCGTCGATTACAAGAAAATCAAGGTCGATAAAATAGGGGTTGCCCGCAAAAGTTGAAAAAGATTGATAGGGGGAATCGCCATAGCTTGTGGGGCCAAGGGGAAGCACCTGCCAATAAGTCTGGCCTGCTTCCACAAGAAAATCAACAAATTCATAGGCGCTTCTTCCAAAAGTTCCTATTCCATGGTTGGAAGGAAGGGAGGAAATATGGAGAAGAACGCCGGTTTCTCTTTTATCCATACAAAAAACCTCTTAAACCGCCGGGAAAACCGGCAAAATTAAAACATTATAAGTTTATCATAAACGGAAGAGCTTTTCATTCCATTTTCGATAAAATAATACACAAAGTTTCCCGAATTTTTTCGTCAAAAACCGCCAATCCGCTTTTGAGCACGGTGCTCAAAACCCGGTGCTCAGCCATCTGTTGTGTTCTTTTTGATTCCGAGAGCCTTCCAGAAATTGCCGAAATCTTCGGAAGAAACTTTTCCGCCGAAGGCAAGAATTTCATAAGCTTCGTCCTGCCAGCGATAGCGAATTTCCGTTTCGGAATATCCGTTGCGGATATAAAAATTTTTTCTTCTTCGGCGGATCTCGTTTTCTTCGCAGCCGGGAACTTCCCTTTCGATATCAACGATTATTCTTTTGCCGGATTTTATTCTTCCCATGGCGGCAAGGGCTTTTGCCCCAAGGCCTTTTCCCCTAAGTTCCGGAAGGGTTGCAAAATAAATGATATGTGAAATATCAAGGCTGTTGAGAAGAATTGCAAACCCGCAGAAGGAACCGTCTTTATAAAATCCGAAAGTTTCGTAATGTCCGTTTTCGTTTTTTATCATTTTTTCAAAGGAAAAACGCTCGTTTTCCGGAAAAGCATCTATATAAAGCTGTTTTATTTTTTTAATATCTTTCGAACGGGGCCCGATTCTTTTTGTTAAAAACATATATAATCCTCCGAAAAGAAATATCAGTAATATTATATTATGTTTTTATGAAAATTCAAACAAAAAAACAAAGGCGCTTTTTCAAAAGCGTCTTTGTTTTTTTAATATCAAGGAGAAATTTTTAAAAATGAAGTTAAATTTCAAAACCGGCAAGAATTCCGCCCCGCTCCGCATAAAAGCTGCAGAGCGCTCCGTTTCTTCCGATTTCAAGGTCGCAGTCCGGAAATTCCCCAAGGATTTTTTCGGAAAGGATTTTTGCGGCATCCGGATTCATGCAATGGTCTATTCTTACTTTTCCGCCGGAAAAACCGCGCTTTTTCATTTCCTCGAACATCATGGCGATGGTTTTGGATTCCCCGCGGATTTTATGAAAGGGATCGAGAACTCCCTCCGTTGCAGCGCCGAGGATACGGATTCCCAGAACGCCGGCAATTTTTGCAACCGCCGGATTTACTCTTCCGTTTCTTGCAAGGTTTGTAAGAGATTCGAGCGAGAAAAGAAGGTTTGTTTTTTTGGTATATTCCGTTACGGAATCGCGGATCTCCTCAAAGCTTTTTTCAAGAAGCATTTCGTCCCGAAGATGTTCGATTATAAGTTTCATTTCCGGGCCGGTTGAAAGGCTGTCAACAACAAAAACCTTTGAATCCGGGTGTGCGTCCATATATATTTTTGCGGCTTCCTCTGCGGAAGCAAAACTTCCGGAAAGGCGGCTTGTTATGGTCACCGCAAAAATGACATCCGCCCCTTCAAAAGCGGAAAGCCATTCTCCGATATTGGGGCAGGAGGTTCCGGATTTTCCCTTTGTTTCCTTGATTTCCGCAACCATTTTTTCAACGTCCAGCTCCGGATTATCGACATATTCTTTTTTTGCCGTTCTTATTTTGAGCGGAACGCTTTTGAAATCCACATCCCCGAAATCATAAAGGTTCGAAGATGAATCTGAAACAATTTTATATACCATATCTGTATCTCCCGAAAAATTATAAGTTGTTGAGAAACATTTTAAACGATATTTAAAACCCTGTCAAGTGGTTTTTAAAAACTTGAAACAAACAATTTTCTTGACTGTTCGGGTTTTTGGTTGTAAAATGCAAACGGGAGGTGTTTTTATGAACCGCAACACCAAAGAAGAAATTAAAAACCTTATAAACGATTTTTCTTTTCCGCGTTACAACGACATTCCCAACGTGGGGCTTTATCTTGAACAGGTTGTAAAATATATTTCCGAATATCTTGAACCGCTTGGGAGCTTTTCCCTCACCGCTTCAATGGTAAGCAACTATGTTAAAAAAGGTCTTATTGAAAACCCCGTTAAAAAACAATATAACAGAGAGCAGATAGCCTATCTTTTCTTTATTGCCGTTGCAAAAAACGTTCTTTCAATGGAAGATATCCGCCTTCTTTTCGAAATGCAGCACAGAACCTATGAACCGAAAAGAGCGTACGATTATTTTTGCAGCGAATTTGAAAATGTTTTGGAATTTGTTTTCGGAATCAAGGAAAAACTTGATACCGTTGGAACAGACAGCAACGACACAAAAACAATGCTCCGCAACACGATAATTGCCGTTGCGTATAAAGTTTATCTCGACAAATATCTTGCCGCTCTCCATTCCGGCGAAGAATAAAACCGCGCAACCGAAAATTGCGCTTTGGTTGCGCGAAAGTTGGTGGCGCAACCGTCGGTGAAATGCTATTATAACGGCATGAAAGGAGAGATTTTTATGAGCGTTATCAGTTCAAGATTATTCATTTTCTTCGGCCTTGGGCTTTTGCTTTCCCTTTTGGCAGTTGCAGCGGTTATCGTTATCATAATTGTTGTTGCAAGAAGGAACAGAAATAACAACATATCTTACGTTCAACCGGAACCCGTTACCCCGCAGCAGGAAGAGATCCGCAAAACCCTTGGCGAAACCCTTAAGGAACTGCGTACCGAAAGAAACATGACCCAGGAATTTGTTGCCGAAAATCTCGGCGTTTCGCGCCAGGCAGTTTCAAAATGGGAAAACGGTTCTTCCGAACCGAGCACCACAAACCTTATTGCCATTGCAAAACTTTACGAAACCGCTCCGGAGGAGCTTTTGAAAAAACTTATCTAAAAAAGGCGGAACGTTCTGTTCCGCTTTTTTTGTGATATAAACACAAAAAATAAGACTTCAAAAAACAAAAAATTTTATAAAACTCCACACCTAAAATTATAAAAAACATCTTGCGGAAAAGAATATATTTATGTATAATATTCTGTTGTAGATATTGCTTTTTTGCCTTGAAAAAGGACGAAAAAGGGACTTTTTTACAATAGATAAAAAAAGTCTTTATATAGAAAGGATCTGTAATTTTATGGCAAACACCAGAAAAGTTGGTACCGTATCCCGCGGCATTCGCTGCCCCATTTTCCGTCAGGGCGATAACCTTGGCGAAATGGTAACCGCAAGCGTTCTTGAAGCAGCTGAATCCGAAGGTTTTGAAATCCGCGATCGTGACGTAATCGCAATCACCGAATCCGTTGTTGCAAGAGCCCAGGGCAACTATGCAACCGTTGATGACATTGCCGCCGATGTTAAAGCAAAATTCGGCGGAGAAACCGTCGGCGTAATCTTCCCGATCCTTTCCAGAAACCGTTTTGCAATCTGCCTTCGCGGAATTGCAAGAGGCTGCAAAAAGGTTGTTCTCATGCTTTCCTATCCTTCCGACGAAGTCGGCAACGAGCTTGTAAGCCTTGATAAACTTGACGAAGCCGGAGTAAACCCCTATTCCGACGTTCTCTCTCTTGAAAAATACCGCGAACTTTTCGGCGAAAACAAACACCAGTTCACCGGCGTTGACTACGTTGATTATTACTGCGGCCTTGTTAAAGAGGAAGGCGCAGAGGTTGAAATTGTTTTTGCAAACCAGGCAAAAGCAATTCTTGATTACACCGACTGCGTTCTCACCTGCGATATCCACACCCGCGCAAGAACCAAACGCATCCTTAAAGCAGCAGGCGCAAAAATTGTTCTCGGCCTTGACGATATCCTTACTTCCCCCATCAGCGGCGGTTACAACGAAAAATACGGCCTTCTCGGTTCCAACAAAGCAACCGAAAACACCGTAAAACTCTTCCCCCGCGACAGCCAGGATCTTGTTCTCGATATCCAGAAACGCGTTCTTGAAGCAACCGGAAAACACGTTGAAGTAATGGTTTACGGCGACGGCGCATTCAAAGATCCTCAGGGAAAAATTTGGGAACTTGCAGACCCGGTTGTTTCTCCTTTCCATACCGAAGGACTTATCGGAACCCCCAACGAGCTTAAACTTAAATATCTTGCCGACAACGATTTCAGCAATCTTTCCGGCGAAGAACTTAAAAACGCAATTTCCGAAAGCATCAAAGCAAAAGACGCAAACCTTGTGGGCAACATGGCTTCCGAAGGAACCACTCCCCGCCAGCTTACCGACCTTATCGGTTCTCTTTGCGACCTTACTTCCGGTTCCGGCGACAAAGGCACTCCGGTTATCCTTGTTCAGGGTTATTTCGATAACTATACAACCTGATTTTAAAAAAAACAAAAAGCGTTCTCCGAAAGGAGAGCGCTTTTTTTCTTTATATAAAAAAGGCGGTTCATCGAACCGCCTTTTTTTGTTTTGTTAATCCGAAGGTTTTCCGAAATGGCTTCCTGATGTATCCTCCGGAGGGTTTTCCTCATCCTCTTCGGAAGGATTTTCCGGAACAGATGGAGTTTCGGGCACCGAAGGAGTTTCGGGAACGGAAGGCGTTACCGGAACAGAAGGTGTTGTCGGCGTTTGCGGAACAACCGGTGCGGAAGGATTTTGGGGGTCGGAAATTTCGGGTTCCGGAACGATTCCGGTAAAATAGGGTTCGTCATAGATCACAAAGAATCCCAAGGCGTTCTTTTCCCGGAGATAGCTGAAGATTCCTTCGGTTTCTTTCTGTGTAAAACCTTCGAAATCAAGAACCGGGATCATATTGAGTCCGGAAATATTTCCGATGGATTCATAAATTTTTACAAAAACCTCGGTTATATCTTCGGGCATTCTTCTGAAATAGAAATCGTCGTTTATTTTTTCGCCGACAAACTTATCTATATCGATAAGCGGAGCATAGCCGTCGCCGCTGAGAGAAAGGGCGTTTTCGCCGTAGATTCCGCTTTCGGTTATCTGTTCATAGCTGTCAAATCCGATTATGATGTTTGTGTCGGTAACAACGGAGGAAAGATAGATTCTCTTTGCAAATTCCGCAAGCACATTTTTCTGCGAAACTTCTTCTGTTCCGACACCGAAATATGCATATTCCATGCTTTCAAGCTTTTCCGGGAAGCGCATTCCGTCAAGGATTATTGCGTCAACTTCGCTGTCTATTGCGTCATAAACGATATCGAGAACATATTTCTGCGCGGTATCGGAATAGGGGTTGAGCCAGGGTTTTCCGCCGTTGTCAACGCTGTCATCAAGCCAGAGAATTCCGTCTTCAGATTCATACCTTATGGCCATATCAATGGCGTTATAAGGCGCTGTGCTGTCTTCGAACACGAAGATTCTTGCCACAACGTCAAAGCCCATTTTGCGGGCGGTTTTGATTCTTGAATCAAGGTCAACTGCCTCGGCATGAGCAGCGCCGGCATTTATTACGCTTATCTGATTTGATTTGTATGTAACGGTTCCGCTTTGGGTTTTCATATCGATTACCACCGCGGTAACTTCCTCATCAAGAGAGCTTAAAAAATCGTAATAATCCAGAGCGTTGTAAAGGGATTCTTCCGGAACGACCACGCCGACAGTTTCTTTTTCAAGAAACTCTTCCTCAACGGGAACATAGGCCGGTTCCTGCGGTTTTTCCGGAACGGGTTCCTGTTCAACGATTTCCTTGTTTTTTTCGTTTATTGCGGTCATAAGGGGTTCATAAGCGAACCAGCCTATTCCGAAAATTGAAGCAACAATAACCGCAATAAGCACAAATTTTATTATTTTTCCTCTTATGGGATTGTAAATTCTTGAACGATAATGTCTGATTTTATATCTTTTCATAACAAAAACCTTTTATGTGGGAAGCTGGTGGCCGATAAGGCCATAGAATGCAAGAGAAAGAAGTCCGAGATAGATAAGAGAAATCGGGACCCCTTTGAATATTTTCGGAACGCGGCAATATTCAAGCCTTGAAAGACCGTATCCGAGCATTACTGTTGCAAAACCGAAACCGAAACTCATTCCGATTCCGTAACCGAGAGTGCTTATAAGGTCAAGTCTTTCTCCCGCGGGAACAAGAAGACTTCCGAGAGTTGCGCAGTTGAAAACAGCAACCCCGAGGTTCATTCCAAAATGCTCGAACTTGCCGGGAAGAACTTTTTTCGTAAAGAAATAAACAGCGATATAAACTATAGCCATGATTCCGATATAAAGCATCGGAACAAGAACATGGTGATATTCGCTGTTCTGGGCAAAGCCCACAAGAGGATATCCCGCAAGGCCGGAAACAGTTGTTACAACCGCAAGCAGAACGGTATATTGCAAAATTTCTTTCGGATGTTTTATAAGATAGAACATCCAGCTTGTTCCAAGCGCCCTTGTGAAAATAATGTTTTCAACAAAAAGCGCCATGATCATCATTGTGAGGAACTGAAAAATAAAACTCATGCTTTCTCCTCCTCACCAGCCGAAGTTTCTTCCGGTTTTTTAATAAATTCTTTTATAAAGTTTACCGCCGCAGCCATAAATCCGAGGAAGATAAATCCCCAGAAAGGAAGATCCGCCGCAGGGAAAAGAATTTCAGCAAATTTTATTCCCCAAAGGCTTCCGTTTGCAAGGATCTCTCTTGCCGCGCCGAGAATAATTGCGGTAACGGCAAAACCGACGGCAAGGCAGATTCCGTTTGCAAAAGCTTTTCCGGGGGTTTGTTTTTCCGCAATTTTTTCAGCAAAAACAATCGGAACGGTTGAAACCGCAAGAAGAGCCGGATAAATACCCGCCGAATCGAAAATCGTTGCGGAAAAACTTCCGCTTATAAAATACGAGGGCAAGAGCATCGCCGCTGAAAAAGCGGCATAGAACACCGGTTTTAACCAATCCGGAAGTTTTTTGCCGACAGTTGAAGCCAGAAAAAGAACCGGAACGATTATCAGAAAATACGTTACGGAAAGGGCCGCCGCGTTGCGAAGGTTGTTATCTCCCGCGGCAAGCTGGCCGATTACAAGACCGAGAACGAGAACCGGGTTTTTAAAAAAGATATAGCCGAGGCTTTCTTTGAAATAAGCTTTCATTTTGCTCATACCACAGCCTCCTCATGTTCAGTTTCGTTTTCAGAAATTTCGGTTTCTTCCTCTTTCGGAATTTCGGTTGTTTCTTCGGAAGCGGTTTTTTCTTCGGTTTTTTCTTCAAAAACCGAAACTTCCGGTTCCTCTTTTTTCTTTTTGAAAGAATCCAAAAGCGCTTCTTTATGTCTGTAAACATGAAGAACGTTTTCGCATACCGCATCGAAAATCGGAGAGAACACGTTCATTACGATAAGCGCGCTTGCAAAGCCCATTTCAAATTCTCCGAAATATCTGAAAAGGAAAACAACAAATGCGGAAGAAACCCCCGCCATGATTTTTCCGAAATCCCTTTTCGGCGAAGTTACCGGCTCTGTAAGCATAAAGAATGCGCCGAAAACGGTCATTCCGCTGAAAAGTTCATAACAAAACGCATCGAAAGCGGAACCGCCGATTCTCGGGAAAAGGATGCAGAGGAAAGCATAGGGAAGAAGGAAAAACACCGGAGTTACCCAGTTTATTGCTTTTTTTACGATGAGAAAAATTCCGCAGGCGGCAACAACAAGAACGTTTGTTGCGCCCATAGGTCCCGGGGCGCTTCCGAGAAGCATATCAAGAACGCCGTAATCCGGGACAGCGCCGAGAGAAAGGCTGTAAGCCGGGCTTTGGGCAAGTTTTGCGGTTGTTTCTCCAAAAATTTCAATTTTTTGCATCGCCGCCGGATAGCTGAAAACAAGTTCCGGCCAGCAGATTGCAACGGAAGCAAAACCTACGGCCGCGGGGTTAAAAAGGTTGTTTCCCGTTCCGCCGAAGGGGAATTTTACAACAAGAATTGCAACCGCGCAGGCGGAGAAAACAACGTAATACGGAATATTCGCCGGCATAAGAAGCGGGATTATAAGTCCGGTTATAATCGGCGTAAGATCCGGAACAGGTTTTTCGCGAAGAGCAAGAGAACCAAGAGCAGAAAGAGCAAAGCAGATAAAAGCTCCCGCAAGGCCGAGCATTATGCTTCTTGCTCCGTAATAGAAAAAGCACATTGCATAAATCGGAACAAGGGCGACGATAACGTCAACCATCATAGTCACGACGGATTCGCTTTGGCGAACATGGGGAGCGTTTTGGAACATCAGTTTTTCTTTCATAACGTCCCCTCCTTCTTTGCAATTTCAATCTGTTTTTTTGCTTTTATAAGAGTTGCTGCGACGTCGATTCTTGAAGGACAAACGTAGGAACAGGCTCCGCAGCCTATGCAAAGGGAAATATCATAGTGCCTGAGCATATCAAGTTCCCCGGCTTCCGCAAATTTTCTCATTGCGCAGACGGAAAGAGCCTTTGGGCAAGCATGGTCGCATCTTCCGCAGCCTATGCAGGTGTAGCTGTATGTACCGTAGCTTCTTGCAAGGGCAATAACGCCCCTTGTGGTCGGGCCGACCGTTTCGTTTTCCGGTTCAAAAATCGCCCTTCCGGTCATGGAACCGCCGACCACTATTGCTTCCGGTTCATCCGTAAGTCCGCAAAGTTCAAGAAGTTTTTCTGCGGTGGTCCCGATGGGTGCTTCGATATTTCTCGGGTTTTTTACAATGTCGCCGGCAACGGTTACAAAACAGGTTGTCATCTTTCTGTTTTCTTCCGCCGCTCTTGCAAGATGGAGCATTGCGCAGGCGCCCACTATTATAGAGTTTTTTCCCTTGGGAATATGGCGGTAAACTCTGCTTTCGGCGGGATAACGTCCGCCGATTTTTTTGACTTTATATTTTCCGATTTTACCCGGGATTCCGAAGTTGGAATCAAGAATATGGCGATACATCGCAATATATGTTTTTTCCGGGGAAACCGCCCGTTCGCAAAGTTCAATTCCCGCAGCAAGTTTTTCCGGCTGATGTATTCCGATACTCATCTGGCTTGAGATATAGGGTTCATCATCGATCGCATCGATTACAAGCGTTCCGCCTTCGCCAAGGTTTGCTTTTTCAAGCTTTTCCCAAAGCATTTTTCCGTCGCTTTCATCGACTATTTCTGCAAGGCGCGCAAGTTCGATTATCTGTTCGCCGGAAAGTTCTTCAACCGGAACATCCGAAAAATCGCATTCAAAATATTCGAATTCCTGGCGCATTACAAGGGTGCTTCTTGTCAGCATTGGTTCCTTCTTTTGTTCAAGAAGTATGCCTTTTACAAAAAATGACATTGTTTTCCTCCAATAGGATAGATTTCCTTATTTTGCGGCTTCTTTAAGTTCCGCAACGGCTTTTGTATAATCTTCCTGGCGGAAAAGCGCCGAACCTGCAACAAAAATATTTGCGCCGGCTTCTGCGGCTTTTCCGATAGTGTTTTTGTCGATTCCGCCGTCAACCTGGATGTTGACGGAAAGTCCTTCTTTATCGATGATCTCTCTTAAAGCTTTTACTTTCGGCATCATATCCTCCATAAAGCTCTGTCCGCCGAAACCGGGTTCAACAGTCATTACGAGTACCATTTCGATAAAGGGAAGATAGGGCACAACTTTTTCATAAGGGGTTCCGGGTTTTATTGCAATTGCGGGAAGAACGCCGAAGGATTTAATTTTTTCAATAACTTCCATCGGGTCGTTATCACATTCAAGGTGGAAGGTGATTCTGTCCGCGCCGCCTTTAACAAAATCTTCGATGTATTTAAGCGGTTCGGAAATCATAAGATGAGTGTCAAAAAACATCTTGTTGACCTTACGCAGGCTTTTCATAATCGGAGCACCGTAGCTTATATTAGGAACAAAATGTCCGTCCATAACGTCGATGTGGAGCTGATCCGCTCCCGCTTTTTCCATGTCGGCACATTCCTGACCAAGCTTTGCAAAATCTGCGGAAAGGATTGAAGGCGCAATAATTGCTTCTTTCATCTCAAAAACATCTCCTTAAATTGTAAAACTGCTGTTTTCCGGTAAAAAAGTTCCCTAATATGTTATAAAAATATATTTTTACAGTTTATTGTACCAAAAACAATAAAAAAGGTCAACCTTGCAAAGCGTTTCTAACCCGTTTTGGAATAGCGGACGGCCTTTGTTTACAAAAAATTTTCATTTAAAGTCCTTTGCTTCGCCCAATAAAAAATGCGGAGGCTTTGCCCAAAAAAGATGGCTCCGCCCCCGCTATATAAAACCCTTTTTAAGGGCACGGTACATAATATGCCGAGGGCAATCCGTTCGGACAGCAGGGGATTTTTTGAAATGATTTATAAAAAAACCGCCCGGTTATTCGGACGGTTTTTCGTTTTTTCGTTTTTCCCTGAGCTTTGAAAAAAATTCTTTAAGTATTCCGGAACATTCCTCTTCAAGAACGCCGGGAACAACTTCCGGCTTATGGTTATACGGAATTTCAAAAAGATCCACAAGACTTCCGCAGGAACCGGCTTTCGGGTCGGAAGCGCCGTATATTACTCTGCGGATTCTTGAATTTATAATAGCTCCGGCGCACATTGGGCAAGGTTCAAGCGTTACGTAAAGATCACATTTCCAAAGCCTCCAGCCGCCAAGGGTTTTGCAGGCTTCGTCAATTGCGGCAATTTCCGCATGGCGCAGGGCGTTTTTGTCCGTTTCCCGAAGGTTCATTCCTCTTCCGACGATTTTTCCTTCCCAAACCGCAACAGCCCCCACCGGCACTTCCCCAAGTTCAAAGGCTTTTCTTGCAAGGGCAAGAGCTTCGCGCATATATTCCTCATCGGTCAATTTTTTCACCGCCTGTCAAAGAATATGGATATACGGAACAGTCATTATAACCGCGGCGATCATCGCCAGAATCAAAGCCGGGGAAGTAAGGAAATAAAGACATCTTTTTCCGGGAGAAAGAACATTGCGGCTCGGTTCAAGACGGAAAATATCCTTATATTTTGAAACCGTATAGAGAATCGCGGCTACGGAAAGTATAATGCAAACGAGATTATACACAGAGTTTAACAAATAATATATTTCCTCGGTCATATAGGGATATGCAAATTCAAAAGCAACCGCAACGCCGTTGTTTACAAGGTGAATCATAATTCCGACCCAGAGGGAACCGGTTCTCATCACAAAATAGCCGATACAAAGGCCGAGAATAAAGGCATAGGGCATCTGAATAAGATTCAGATGGAAAATTCCGAAAATCAGCGCGGAGGCAACCAGCGCAAACATATCACCGAAACGGCGCAGACTTTGCATTACAATTCCGCGGAAAATAATTTCCTCAATAAACGCAGGGGCAACAGTAAGCGCAATTACATAGATTATAATTCCCGGCATAGTTTCCGGAACTTCGTATTCCGGCATTGAAATTCCGATTCCAACCGCTTCAAGGCCAAGCTGGAGGAAGGTTGTGGCGTATGAAGCAACAACACCGACCCCAAGGCCGATGAAAAGCCCCGCAAAAGTAAGGTCGGCCTTTGCCTTTTTTATCGGAACCGCGATTTTAAAAGGCATTTTAACGCAAAGCGCATAGATACCGAAAGGAATTATAAGGGTGAACACATAGTTAAGAAGGGTAAAGATCCATTCCGTTGTTTCGGTAACATAGAGAAGACCGTGTATTTTTGATGCGGGATAGAGAAGCTGGATAAGAACCGCATAGATAACTCCCGCAAGGAGCGAAAGAACAACATAGCCGAGGGCCGCAAGGCCAATTCCGTTTCCCGCTCCGCGGATAAGTCTTCTTTCTTTCTTCCAAAGGGGTTCAACATAGGGGTTATAAAAACCGTTTCCGGTATGATAAACAGTTGTGCGGCGTTCCTGTTCCGGAATTCCGGCCTGTTCTTCATAAAAAGACATTCGCGCGCCTCCAGTTTTTCTTTGTTTACACTACAATATCACAAATACACGCCCAATGGAACATTTTATTTGTAAATTTTTTGATAAAAGCTGTTGACACAGGGCCGAAACAGGGCTATACTCAAATCAACATATGAATAATTGTTCATATGTTCATATTATTCAGGAGTTGATAATTTTGCCCGATATACACCCGGAACACGCCCATATAATTTCCCAGACAAAAGCAAATATGCCTTCCGAGGAAGTTCTTGAAAAAACCGCCGAAGTTTTCAAAGTTTTCGGCGATAAAACAAGAATAAGAATTCTTGCCGCCCTTTCCGAAGGGGAAATGTGCGTCTGCTGCCTTTGCGATCTTCTTGATATGAGCCAGAGCGCAGTTTCGCACCAGCTTTCGGTTCTTAAAGCCGCAAGACTCATCAAAAACCGCCGGGAAGGAAAACAGATTTATTATTCCCTTGACGACGCCCATATCGGCGCAATTCTCTGCACCGGAATTTCACATGTGGAGGAGGATTAAAAAAATGAGCGAACATTGCCACGAAAAAGAATGTTGCTGCCATGAACACGAACATTGCCATGACGACAACTGTTCCTGCCGCGAACACGAACATCATCACGACCATTGTCACGGCGACCATTGCGGATGCGGCCACGAATGTCACGAACATTCCTGCGCATGTCACGGCGGAAAAGACAGCGACGAAATTAAAAAAGAACTTTTGCTTTCCGGAATTTGCGCGGCTGTTTTTGCGCTCAGTTTTATTCCGTTTTTAAGACCTTTTGCTTTCCTGATCTGCCTTGCGGTAACTCTTGTTGCCGGAAGAGAAGTTCTTAAGGAAGGTTTTAAAGATATTCTCCGTTTCCATTTCGGGGAAGAAACCCTTATGTCAATTGCCGTTGTTGCGGCTTTTATAATCGGCGAATACGTTGAAGGAACAATGGTTGCTCTTCTTTTCACCTTCGGTGAAAATCTTGAAGGACTTGCGGTAAACCGTTCCAAAAAGAACATTTCCGCCCTTGCGGATATCCGCCCGGACACAGCAAACATCATTTGTCCGAATGACGGAGATATCGAATCCGTTCCGGCGGCGGAAGTTGAAATCGGCACGGAAATTATCGTAAAAGTCGGCGAAAGAGTTCCGCTTGATTGCCGGGTTCTTTCCGAAAGCGTTATGGCAGATTCTTCCGCTCTCACCGGAGAAAGCATTCCGGTGCATATTGCTCCCGGCGAAATCCTTAAAGCCGGATGTGTCGTTCTCGGAAGCCCCGCGCATTGTGAAACCGTAAGCGGATACGGCGATTCCGCCGCCTCAAGAATAATCGAAATGGTCGAAGGCGCTTCTGCAAAAAAAGGCGCAACCGAAAAATTCATCACCCGTTTTTCCGAAATTTACACCCCAATCGTAATCATTCTTGCCATTCTTGTTTTTGCGGTTCCGCTGGTGTTCGGCTGGCTCGGTGTTTCCGAAAGCGCCCACCGCGCCCTTGTTTTCCTTGTTTCAAGCTGCCCCTGCGCTCTTGTTCTTTCAATTCCTCTTGCATATTTTGCCGGAATCGGCGCGGCATCAAAACAGGGCGTTATAATCAAGGGTTCGGAATACTGCGAACGCCTTGCAAAAATCAAAAACGCTGTTTTTGACAAAACCGGCACCCTAACTTCCGGAATCCTCCGGGTTGCGGAAATAAAAACCGCAAACGGTTTTTCCGAAAACGATATTCTTCGCTATGCCGCAGCGGCAGAAGCTCTTTCCGACCATCCTATTGCAAAATGCGTGGTTTCGGAAGCGGAAAACAGAAACATCGATTTCCCCGCCGCAGATAAAATAAACGAAATTGCCGGCGAAGGAGTTACCGTAAGTTTCGGCGAAGTTTCCGTAATTTGCGGAAACAAAAAACTTTTTGAGCACGCCGGCACAGTTCTTCCGGATGTTCATGGCGCAAGCCTTTATATTGCTGTTGATTCCTTGTTTGCCGGAAGCATCTTCCTTGAGGATACCGTAAGGCCCGAAGCAAAAGAATCCGTTGAAAAACTGCGCAGGCTCGGGGTTGAGCACAGCTTTATGCTCACCGGGGATAATGAGCACGCTGCCGCAAAAATTGCAGAAGAATGTGGCCTTGACGGTTATTTCGCTTCCCTTATGCCCGAAGATAAAGTTGACCGCACCGAAGAAATCAAGAAAACCGGAACCACGGTTTTTGTGGGCGACGGAATAAACGATGCTCCCGTGCTCGCGGCGGCAGATGTCGGCGCAGCTATGGGAATGGGAACCGACGCAGCGATTGAATCTGCCGATATTGTGCTTATGAAAGGCGGCGTTTCCGCCCTTCCTTCCGCAATTTCCATTGCAAAGAAAATAATGGCCTGTGTCCGCCAGAACGTAATTTTCATCATGGCCGTAAAAGTTGCTGTGCTCATTCTCGGCGCTCTTGGCTATGCTCCGATTTGGCTTGCGGTTTTTGCGGATGTTGGCGTTTGCCTTATAACCGTTCTCTGGTCGCTCCGCCTTCTTAAAGTTAAACAATAATTTTATTTAAAATCGTTTAAAAAAGGAGATGTCTTTTATGCTTGAAAAAGGAACAAAAGCCCCGGATTTCACCCTTTTTGATAAGAACGGAAACGAAGTTTCCCTTTCGGATTATTCCGGCAAAAAGGTTGTTTTATATTTCTACCCAAGGGACAACACCCCCGGCTGTACCCGCCAGGCCTGTGCTTTTGGAGAAAACTTCGGCGAATTTGAAAAGCTCGGCGTCGCCGTGATCGGAATCAGCAAGGATTCCGTTTCTTCCCACGCAAAATTTGCCGAAAAATATTCTCTTCCCTTTGTTCTTCTTTCCGACCCGGAACACAAAGTAATCGAAGCTTTCGGCGCATGGCAGGAAAAGAAAAATTACGGAAAAGTTTCTTTCGGAACGGTGCGCTCCACTTTTATAATTGATGAAAACGGAATCATCGAAAAGGTTATGCCGAAAGTAAAACCGGACACCAACGCGGCGGAAATTCTTGAATACCTTAAAAAATAAGTTTAAAAAAAGCGGCCTGAGGCCGCTTTTTTTGCTGACAAATTCATTTCTTTTCCATACAATAAAAATACCCCCGGGGGGTATTTTTATTATATGGAGATGTTTTCTTTTGGGCGAACACAAACACACAAAAGCGGTAATAAAACGGCTTGCGCGTTCTGTCGGTCATCTTTCCGCAGTCAAAAAAATGGTTGAGGAGGGAAGAGATTGCAGCGAAGTTCTTATCCAGCTTTCTGCGGTAAAGGCGGAAATTGCCGCGGCCGAAAAGGTTGTTCTTAAGGACCATATCGAACATTGCGTTGCGGATGCGGTTCTTGAAAACGACGAAGAAACCATGAAAAATCTTATGGCTGCAATCGATAAAATAATATGAACAAAAAACAGACCGGTTGCGGAATTTTTCTTGCGGTCCTTGCGGCCGCGCTTTATGCAATAAACGCGCCTTTTTCAAAATTGCTTTTGGATTCTGTTCCGCCGACAATGATGGCGGGGCTTTTATATCTCTGGGCATGCTACCGCTTCTATGATTTCTACTCCCTTTGCTTCGCACAGCTTCCTTAATATATCTCCGATATCTTTTTTCAGCTGTCCGTATATTTCTTTCCTTCTGTACTTCTGTGCAAATACTATATGGTACTGGCATCTCCATTTCGAATGTGATAAACTATTGATGTCGTTCACGACATTACCTCCTTCTGTTTCTTGATACGGCTGCCAACCTGTATCTATTCTATCAGAAGGAGGTACTTTTATCTTGAAGATTTTTTATTCCACCGACTCTGTCGGTGGTTTATTTTCGCTAAAGCTACAACAAAAAAAGACGCTTCTTCCGAAGCGTCTTTTTTATTCTTTTAATATCCCAGCACGTCTTCAAGGGAATCGTCGTTATAGATCCAATCCGCAACGTTTACGATGCGAAATTTTCTTTCGTCATCGCGGATTACAACGGTTTCGATTCCGGCGTTGATTACCATACGTTTGCACATGCTGCAGCAGCTTCCGTTTTTGACATAATCGCCGCTTTCACATTCTTTTCCTACAAGATAAAGGGTCGCGCCGATCATATTTTCTCTCGAAGCGCTTATTATTGCGTTTGCTTCCGCATGAACGCTTCTGCAAAGTTCATAGCGTTCGCCCCTCGGAACGTTGAGCTTTTCTCTTCTGCACCAACCGATATCGCTGCAGTTTTTTCTCCCTCTCGGTGCGCCGGCATATCCGGTTGAAATAATGCTGTCGTTCTTCACTATAATTGCGCCGTATTTCCTGCGGAGGCAGGTTCCTCTTTCGAGAACGATTTCGGCTATATCAAGATAATAATTATGTTTGTCTCTTCTTTCGTCGGCCATTTTTACACCTTTATTCGCAGATTTTTGCCTTTGCGTTTTTGCGGACGGATTCAATTCCGTTTTCGCATGCGGCTTTTGTTTTGTAACCTTCCGATGCAAGGATTATTTCTCCGTTGCGTGCTTTAAGGCGGAAACGGAATTCTCCCGCTTTGTCGTTGTAAATTTCAAATTTCGGGCAGGTTGCGGTTTCATAATTTTCGGCAGTCTGATCCTCGAGATTTGCTGCGGGGGCATTTTTGCGGACGGATTCGATTCCTTTTTCCATTGCTGCTTTCGAAGAATAAACTTCGGAAGTTCCTATTACCTTGCTGTTTCCTGCGGCAAGGCGGAAGCTGAACCCGCTTTTTGTTTCTTTCACAAGATATTTTCCGGCGCAGGCTTCTTCGGGTTCCTGTTCGGTTTCTTCCTTGGGTTCCTCTTCGGTTTCTTCCTCGGGTTCCTGCTCGGTTTCTTCCTCGGGTTCCTCTTCCGGTTCTTCGGCGGTAAGGCCAAGATAAAGAGCTTTAAGGAATTCTGCAGCTTCGTTTGCTTTTTCTTCGTCCGGTTCTTCCATTTCTTCGCAGGCGGCAGCGGTTATTTTTGCCGCATATTTGAAAACATCCTCGTCAAAATCCTCTTCAGCTGCAACGGGCGCAATTCCCCGATACACGGTTACAAAGAATTTTGCGGCCGTTTCGCCGTCCGGTTCTTCCATTTCCTCGCAGGCAGCAGCGGTTATTTTTCCTGCGGCTTTAAAAGCATCTTTGATATAATCTTCGCTTTCTTTAAGCGGAAAAATTCCTTCATATACAGTCTTCAAGAAAGCAACGGTTTCTTTTGCTGTTTCACAATCAAATTTTCCGCTTTCCGAAAGAGATGCGGCTGTTATTTTTGAAGCAATTTTAAGTATTTTTTTGTCGTATTCCATCTGAAGACCTCCTGAATATTATTTTATAAAATGATTATACCTTTTTTCACTTTTTCTGTAAAGAGATTGAAGTTCATTCTTCCTTTTTGAGTTCGGTATATTTTTCTTTTTTTCCGAAGGCAAGTTCAATCGGATATTTTTCTGAATTCCGCTTTACTTTTTTCATTATTATTTCATCAAGGTCAAGCCCGCAGGCATCCGCCATAAGTATGCAGTAGTTGAGGACATCCGCAAGTTCTTCCTCGATTTTTCCGATTTTTTCCGGGCAGGAAAGATCTTCTCCGCTCCACTGAAAAACTTCCAGCAATTCCGATGCTTCCAGCGAAACCGAAATTGCAAGATCCTTCGGATTATGGAACTGTTTCCAGTTGCGGTCATCTCTGAATTTAAGCACCGCATCGATAGTTTCTTTTTTCATTCATCATCCCACCCATTTGTTTATTGCGTCGATAATTTTTTCTGTGTTTTCGTCGGAATATTCTATTTCCGACGAATAAAGCCGCGCTGCTTCAATAATTCCGGTCTGCTCCGCGGCTTTTTCAATCATAAAAAGACTTAAAACCGCAAAAGCGCAGGCTTCTTCCGGATAAAGATTCCCAAAATGGCGAAAAATATAATAGCAAAGAATTTGCTCTGCGGCGATTTCGTCTTTTATTTCCGGAACGGAAGGTTCATTTTTGATTTTTTGCAGAACTTCCGTCCATTCTTCGTCAAGCCTTTCAAGGCCGAGATATATTTCCGCCCAATCGGCAAGGCTTTTTTCCGGAAGGCCAAGACCGAAAAACCCAAGAAGCTCCGCCGCGCGTTCGCCGATGCTTTTTTCCCTGTTTTGCACTATCGAAAAAGCTTTTTCCCGAAGGGCAAAAAATTCTTCCTCCTCCGGAAAAACCTTATCGGACGCTTTGCCTTCAAGAGGAACCAGCGCAGTTTTTTCCCGTTTTTCAATTATGATTCTCGAAGCTTCCTCACAGCACATTCCAAGGCCGATTTCGGTCCGGCTTTCGTAAAAATTACGAAAGCGCGGATGGTCATCGCAGATATTGCAAAAAGCCTCTTCGCCAAGATTTATATAAATTTCGCAAAGATTTTTTTCGTTGAGAAAAGGGCAGCGCCCGTTTTTACAAAGGCGGAAAGTTCCGCCTTCCGGCAGAAAATCAATATTGCTTCTGAGTTTTTCTCCGAATTTTCCGGAAACGTTTTTGTAATATTCCGCGGTTTCCGGATCGATATCTATTTCCCAACCGATGCAGCAGCTGTGGCGGCATTTTTCAGCAATGCATCTGAATTTGCTGTAATAATCCGGCGCATATAAAATCATTAAAAAAAGCTTCCTTTCGGGCTGTTGTTACTGTTTTAATATACCACAAACGCCGGAAAAGGTAAATCCGTTTTGCTTTCTGCTGCGAAAAAGGTCGGAAAGTTTTCTTCGGAAAAATCAAAAACAGTGTTGACAGAAGGGCCTTTTTTATGATATATTATAATTCAGCCGTGGAGAGGTGTCCGAGCGGTTTAAGGAGCCGGTCTTGAAAACCGGTGACTCGAAAGAGCCATGGGTTCGAATCCCATCCTCTCCGCCAACACCTTAAAAAGGTGAAATGAATATTAAAACGAGAACGTTACATTTGGAGAAGTACTCAAGTGGTGACGAGGCGCCCCTGCTAAGGGCGTAGGCTGGCTCAAAACTGGCGCGAGGGTTCGAGTCCCTCCTTCTCCGCCAAAGAAAAGCAACAGACTTTTGTCTGTTGCTTTTTCTTTTATCACCAAGAGGGACGAGAACCCTTGGAAAAGACGACGACGACAAGAAAACGATTCGGTGAATCGTTTTCCGTCGGAGAGATTTGCGAGTGTAAACGAAGCGACCGTTTTTTCTATTTCAGCAGAAAATATATCAGCGAGCGAGTGCCGAGCAAATCAATAAGATTTTGCGCAGCAAAAGCTTAATTCGAGTCCCTCCTTCTCCGCCAACAAAAAAGTCCGATTTGTCTACCAGACAAATCGGGCTTTTTTGAGTGATGCGTTCCCTAGGAACATGATGCACACCTTCGGTGCGTGATGTCGACCTTCGGTCTGTGATGCACGCCTGCGGCGCGTGTGTGAAACGCATCGCATCACCTATCACAGCGTAGCTGCATCACTTATCACTTGTTTGCGAACATACTTGATTTGTGATATAATGTGAAAAAGTGAGGTGTACATTATGCAGGAATCAAAACTTAGGGAACTTTCTATGGAATTTTCTGTTGAGATTATTGAATTGGTAAAGTATCTGAAATCCATTAAAGAATCCATCATCTCCAATCAAATCGGCAGAAGCGGTACAAGTATCGGCGCTAATATCCATGAAGCCCAATATGCACAAGGCAAGAAAGATTTCGTTTCAAAACTTGAAATTGCCTTGAAAGAAGCAAGTGAAACAGGCTATTGGCTTGAACTTTTGTACCGAACAAAATATATTGATGAGCAAACCTTCAAAGGCCTTTCATCCAAATGCACTTCCCTAAGAGCAATGTTGATCGCTTCCTGCAGAACTGCAAAGGAGAACGCAAAATGACAATAAAGAATGATCTTATTCTTTGGGACGATGGAGTAAATTGCTTATGCTTGCTCTCGATACCAAGCGAGCAACAATATAAATATATTGACGGGCTCCCCTGTATCACTTTTGGAGTATCTTATGAAAATGCGAATTTCAAAGGATACGATACCTTTACTCTATTTGACCATTTTTATAACACCATATTAAACGGGATGAAAAACACATACGAATCATTGAATGGCACTTTTCGCATCTGTGATATCGGGGCAGATACGGATGGATATATAGACTTTGTTGTGAAAAATGGAATCGCATCCATCAAAGGTCAACTTGGTGCGTCCTTTTCCTCTCACTCATTAAAGTTTGAGTTTCGGGCAGACCAAACCTTAATCGGTCGGTTAATTCAAACGATTGAGTTGTTGTAAATGGTGTACTTTTAGGCTTTCTTACCTCAATTCTGCTCCGTTTAGGTAGTCTTTCGCAAAAAAGCAACAGACTTTTGTCTGTTGCTTTTTTCTTTTTAAAAAAAATATATCCTTCGTTTTCTTTTGTTTACAAAAGAAATAGGGTTGTATTCATAAAAAAACGGAACGGTCAAGACCGTTCCCTGCAGTAAAACGCAAAAAAGTGGTACTTCTTTACGAAGTGCCACTTTTCGGATGTCTTTTTTCTTTATACCTCAAATTCGAATCTTACGTTGTTTTCCATGTTGTTTTCGTGGCCGATGTCTTCCGCGGTCAAAGCTCCGCCCATCTTTTTATAAAAACCCGCCGCCCGTATATTTTCCGGATGGCAGCCGAGATAAAATCTTTCGATTTTATTCTTCCGGCAATGTTCACGAATAAATTCAAAAGCCTTGCGTCCAAGACCTTTTCCGCGGAATTCCGGAAGGAAATAAAGCGACTGGATATAAAGCGGATTTTTATGCTGGAGTATAAGATATCCCGCAGTTTCGCCGTTCGCGGCGACGAAATAAACCGAAAATTCTTCGGAATTTATCATCGAAAGGTTTTTGCTGTCGTGGAATTCATAATCAAATTCGTCGATAATATCGTCCGGATATATTCCGCGGTAGGTGGTTCGCCACATTATTCTTCTCATTTCCGAAAGAAAATGGGCCTCTTCCGGCTTTGCTTCGATGAAAGCAATGTTCATTTCCGTTCCCCTTCCAAAAGTCTGTTTTTAAGATCTTTGCGAAGTCCTTCGGCAATTTCCGCGGAAGTTCCGAAGGAAAGTTTTTGAACAAACCCGGTTTCAAGTTCTTCCGCAACTTCCGGAAGATACTGCCAGAATCTTTTCGGCATATGGGTCCTTCTGCAGGTCGGGTTATAGCGGCTTGCAATTGCAATATGGCGGTAATAATTCTTCCAAAGGCCGCTGTAATAATTATCCTCTGGACTGTCCGGAAGTTCAAGACTTTCAACAGGAATTATCGCGGTTTTTTCCGGAGTATGTACAAGCGCAGCCCCGTGCTCGGCATCAAAAATCATAAAAGTTTCGTTCTTCATCCTTGCGCAGAAAAAACCTTTTATCAGCGGAAGAACAAAATGTTTCGGGTGTATAACCGAGATCAGCGCGCCGTTTGAATCCGAAAAACGCGCAAATTGGCGGTGGCGTTCTGCTTCGTTATTGACCGCAACGCACATTTTATAAACGGTGCTCACGTCCTCTTCGCCAATTTTGTTCCCGGCGCTTTTCCCTTCGGAAAAAGCCTTTTTTATAAAGCGAAGAATCGCGTTTTCCTTGCCTTCGCCGTCATAAAGAAAGGCCCTTTTTACCATGTTGAGCACCGTTTTGCCAAGTTTTTTGTCAATTCCCGAAAGAACGCGCCCTGCGTGCTCAAAATCCGTTTCAACATATCGGATCGGCAGAAGCGAAGGTTCCATATCGTCAAAAACGACTATATCCGCCGGGATAACTTTCAAGGAAAAGGAATCGAAAACCGCCGAAAGAAAGCCTTCGAAGCTTCCGTCATAGGCAAAAATCAAAACTCCCCGGTCAGACATTCCCTTACCACCTCTCCTGTGAGCACCGGTTCAAAAAGCGAAAGCTGTTCCATTCCGTAATCGGTAAAACCGCCCATTCTGTTGGGCGAAGTTATGGCCCAAAGCATGCTTTCCGTTGTTTCCGGAAGCCGCAGCATGGTTTTTCCGCCGCAGGTTATAAAAAACTTTGCCCTTTTGAGCACGATGCCAAGCCTTTTGAGCGAATCGAAATCCAGCTTTTGGCTTCTTCTTGCCCGAACTATTCTTTTTGCACCCTTAACTCCGATTCCCGGAACGCGCAGAAGCATCTCGTAATCCGCGGTATTCACTTCGACGGGGAAATCGTCAAGATGGTTCACCGCCCATGAGCATTTCGGATCCACTTCCGGGTGCAGCATCGGCTTTTGGGGGTCGATAATCTCGCTTGCTTCGAACCCATAGAACCGCAAAAGCCAGTCCGCCTGGTAAAGCCGGTGCTCACGCAAAAGGGGCGGCCTTGTATCAAGGCTCGGCAAAAGCGCATCTTCCTGAAGCGGAACGTATGCGGAATAATAAACGCGCTTAAGCCCGTATTTTTTGTAAAGACTTTCAGTCAGATGCAGGATATGATAATCCGTTTCCGGCGAAGCGCCAACTATCATTTGGGTGCTTTGTCCCGCCGGAACAAATTTGGGAGCATGGCGGTATTTTATTATATCCTCGCAATTTTCCTCAATTCCGGTTTTAATAAGCCCCATTGGTTCAAGTATGTTGTGCTTTGTTTTATCCGGCGCAAGGCTTACAAGCGATTTTTCGGAAGGAAGTTCGATGTTAACGCTCACTCTGTCCGCAAGAAGCCCAAGCCTGTGGGTAAGAATCGGGTCCGCCCCGGGAATTGCCTTTGCGTGGATGTAACCCGCAAAACCATATTCCTCACGGAGAAGCCGCAAAGCTTCTATCATGTGTTCCATGGTCCAATCCGGCGTTCCAACCACCGCAGAAGAAAGAAAAAGCCCTTCAATATAGTTTCTGCGGTAAAATTCAACGGTAAGTTCCGCAATTTCCCGGGGGGTAAAAGTTGCCCGGGGAAAATCGTTGCTACGGCGGCTGATACAGTATTTGCAGTCATAGACGCAGGCGTTGGACATAAGAATTTTAAGAAGGCTTACGCATCTTCCGTCCGCTGTAAAGGAATGGCAGCAGCCGGAAGGGGTCGCCGCGCCAATCATTCCTTCGGAAGAGGAACGTCCGCTTCCGCTTGAAGAACAGGAAGCATCGTATTTTGCGGCTTCCGCAAGTATTTCAAGTTTTTCGTACATATCCATTGCGGATGCCTCCTTTTACAAAATCAAATCTTTTTTATCGGGTGTCTTATAACCGTTCTGCATTTTTCCGGGGAAGTTTTTCTCGGGTCGGAAAGATAAATTTCGTGGTGGAGCCTTTCTTCGGAAAAATCGTTTTCAAAGCCGTTTTCGGCCAGGAAAGAATCCATTTTCAAAACGCTTTCCGGTTCGGAATCGTATGAACCTGTGTGCATTATCTGTACGCAAAGGCCTTCCTCCACCGAAAGAAATTCCACCGCGGAACAATCGATTTTCTTTTTTCTTTCTGCTTCCGCTTTTGCCCAATCAAATTCCTCTTTTGTAACAAAATCCGGAAGCCTTATTACGGAGATCCATTCAAAGCTGTCTTTGTCCGAATAATCGACTCCGTCGATGCCTTCCTGTTTCCAGAATCCTTCCAGCGGCGGAACAACGTAATCGAAATATCCTTCGATGGTGTGGCTTCCCTTGTAACTCATTTTTACCGTATAGGAAACCGCATAAAGAAGCCCAATCGCATCTTTATATCCGCTTTCGGGTTTGTTGGGGTCGCCTTTGCCCCTAATTGCGGCAAAATTCATCTTCGGGATTTCGACTGTCTGCGGTTTATCTTTCGGCAGATAAAATTCTTTATATTCTTTTTTATAATCAAAAGGCATAAGAACACCTCCGGCAACATATCGAACAAATGTTCTTTTTATATAATACTCCTCTTTCCCGTTTATGTCAATGGAAAATATATCCCGAAAAAGGGACTTATAATCTTTGTTAAAAAAGCTTTTTCCCTTGTAATAATGCGGTTTATATGGTAAAATAATAAATTGTCTTAAATTACAAATGGAGGAATATCAATGTCCACTTTACAAGAAGAAATTTCCCGCCGCAGGACTTTTGCGATAATTTCGCACCCTGACGCCGGTAAAACAACCCTTACCGAAAAATTCCTGCTCTATGGCGGCGCAATTGCCCAGGCAGGCGAAGTTAAAGGCAAAAAGGCAAAAGCCGCAACCTCCGACTGGATGGAAATTGAAAAGCAGCGCGGAATTTCCGTAACTTCCTCCGTAATGCAGTTCCAGCACAGCGGTTTTTGCATCAATATCCTTGATACCCCCGGACACCAGGACTTTTCCGAAGATACTTACAGAACCCTTATGGCTGCGGACTCCGCAGTAATGGTAATCGACGGAGCAAAGGGCGTTGAGCCCCAGACCAGAAAACTTTTCAAGGTCTGCTCCATGCGCCATATTCCGATTTTCACCTTCATCAACAAAATGGACCGTGAAACAAAAGATCCTTTCGATCTTTGCGAAGAAGTTGAGCGCGAACTGGGAATAGACACTTACGCAATGAACTGGCCCATCGGCTGCGGAAAAGAATTCCAGGGAGTTTACGACCGCGAAAAGAAAAGCATTCTTTTCTTCGGCGACGAAGGAAAAGGCAGAAAATCTTCCTCGGTAGAAATTGAGCTTGACGACCCGGAAGTTGCAAATTATCTCGGTGAAAAAAGCTGGGAACAGATCCGCGACGACGTTGAACTTCTCGGAGCGGGAAGAGATTTTGATATGGAAGCTGTCCGCAACGGAACTTTGAGCCCCGTTTTCTTCGGCAGCGCCCTCACAACCTTCGGCGTTGAACCTTTCCTTGAATCATTCCTTAAAATGACAACTTCTCCCCTTGCAAGAACTTCCGACGAAGGCGTTATCGACCCGATGGAAGAAGGTTTTTCCGCTTTCGTTTTCAAAATCCAGGCAAACATGAACAAGGCTCACCGCGACCGCCTTGCTTTCATGCGCATCTGTTCCGGAAAATTTGAACGCGACGCAGAAGTTTATCACGTTCAGGGCGGAAAGAAAATGCGTCTTTCCCAGCCGCAGCAAATTATGGCGGCCGAGCGAGAAATTGTTGAAGAAGCCTATGCCGGCGATATAATCGGCGTTTTCGATCCGGGCGTTTTCTCCATCGGAGATACCATAACCATGCCCGGTAAAAAATTCCGCTATTCCGGAATCCCCACCTTTGAACCGGAACACTTTATGTCCGTCCGTCCGAAAGACACCATGAAACGCAAACAGTTTATCAAAGGCATTGAACAGATTGCCCAGGAAGGCGCGATCCAGATTTTCAAAATCCCCGGTTACGGACTTGAAGAAGCAATTATCGGCGTTGTTGGTACTCTTCAGTTCGACGTTTTCCGCTACAGAATGCAAAGCGAATACGGCGTTGAACTTTATATGAGCCCGCTGCCTTACGAACATCTCCGCTTTATCCTTGAATGTCCCGTTCCTGTTAACCAGCTTGATCTTGCAAACGGAACCAAGGTTCTTGAAGATTACCGCGGCCACCAGGTTCTTGTTTTCAGCGGAATCTGGGCGCTCAACTATATGATGAAAATGAACCCGGGTCTTGTTGTTTCCGACGAACTTCGAGTATAATAAAAAAAACAAAAAGCCGCCCTTCCGGGCGGTTTTTTTATCGCAAAAACGCTGTTTTTATTTTACAGTATAATACTTTAAATTATATAAATCACAACATTTAGTTCAATTGAAAACCGTATTTTTGGCTTATTCATGCGGTTTGCTGTCTTTAATCAAGTTTCTTTCCGCACCGGGGACAAAAATCCGGTTCTTTCGAACGGTAACTGAACCATTCGTCACAATGTGGGCAGCGATCGAAAAGCAATTGCTGAACAAAGTTCAGAGCAAAAATTCCAACGCTTACCCAAATGATCCATTCTTTCATAAGAATTCCGCCAAGGAGCGCAACGGCAACCGTAACCAAAAGACCGATATTGAAAATCCTTCTGCTGATTTTGTGGTTCATCAAAAAAATTCTCCTTTCCTGTGGTAATTTCATTATATCATAAGTTTCTTTTTTCCTCAATAAAAAAGGGCGGATAATATCCGCCCCAAAATATTTACAATATTGCCATCGCGGCAATTGCCGCAAGCGCAAGAACGTTGCAAACGATAAACGCTTTTCCGAAAAAGTTTTTCGGGTTCTCTTCTTTTTTAAGTCTTCTGCTTTCCGCAAGATATCCGCCAAGAGAAAGGCCGACGGAAACAAACATCATTCCAAGCATCGGAAAAGGTTTTGCGGTGTTGTTCTGATATTCTTTAAGTTCGAAGAAAAGCACAAAAGCCGCTATTGCAAAAAAAATCATTGCCATAAGGATAATTTCCGAAGGAAAAGCGCGTTTTGCCTTTTCCGCGTCCTTCGGGTCAAGATAAATTTTGTCGCCGAATTTATAACCTATTAAGAAAATTCCGGCAACGAAGGAAATTATGTAGCCAAAAACAAGGAAATACTGGATCTCAAATTCCGGAACAATAAGCGCCGTCGCTGTCATAAGGAAAAGATAGGAAGCGGTTTCGAGTCCAAGCATGAAATCCAGACCGGAAACATATCTTTTAAGATTTTCCGTATCATATTTTATTTCCGAATCATAACCCGCGAGCATCGAAAATTCCCCGCTCTTCACCATTCCCCAAAATATAAGGTGGGTAAAGCAATGCATCGGAACCGCAAGGATAATCAGCATTATAAGAGTTTCGCCGCTGAAATTTTTCGTAATCCCGCCGATAATGCAATAGGCCGTGACAACAAGAACAGAAATAAGGCAAAAAAGATGTCCGCCCGGGTGGATTTTTGCCTTCGGTTTTTCCGCTTCTTTTCCGCAAAGTTCATCGAGGGAAACGCCAAAAATTTCAGAAAGGCGAATAAGATTTTCCGTATCCGGGTTACCTTTTCCGCTTTCCCATTTTGTAACAGCCTGTCGGGAAACATCAAGAAGTTCCGCAAGCTTTTCCTGGGAAAAACCCGCCCTTTTGCGAAGTTCCGAAATTTTTTCTCCAAGAGTCATCGGGAATCCGCCCCCTTTCATATTTTCAGTTTACAGTATTTTGCTTCGCATTACAAGCAATCCGGCCGGCAACTTTTGGTTGCGGCGAATTTTTTTCCTTTTGGTGAAAATATCACATATAAAAGTGTTAAATATTTATATATTTATATATTGAATATTCCGGCGTTTTTGGTATAATTATGGTGTTAGAATATGCGCAACTTTTAAAAGCACGAAAGGAGGCATCTGGAAAGCGTTTTGCCCGGCTGTCTTTCCTGCGTGCTTTTTTTGTTGACTGAAAGGGGATTTTTTAATTGGTCTATGACGTTGCTGTGATCGGCGCCGGCATTATCGGCTGCGGAGTTGCAAGAGAACTCTCCCGCTATAACTGCAAGGCTGTACTGATCGAAAAAGAAAACGATGTGGCAATGGGCACCACCCGTGCAAACAGTGCCATCATCCACGCAGGCTATGACCCTGAACCCGGCACTCTTATGGCAAAATATAATGCACCGGGTAATAAAATGGCCGGCGAAATTTGCGAGGAACTTGACGTTCCTTTTAAACGCTGCGGTTCCTTTGTTCTTGCTTTCAGCGAGGAAGAAATGGAAACCGTAAAAAAACTTTATGACAGAGGCGTTGCAAACGGCGTTCCGGATCAGCAGATTCTTTCCGGAGAAGAAGTTCGCAAAATGGAACCCAACGTTAACGAAACCTGTGTCGGCGCTCTTTATGCTCCTTCCGCAGGAATTGTTAACCCTTGGGAATTTGCTCTTGCAATGGGCGAACAGGCTGTTGAAAACGGCGTTGAACTCAAACTTTGCTGGGAAGTTTCCTCCATTGAAAAAGAAAACGAAAACTTTGTAATCACCGGCAAAAACGGCGAAAAAATCGAAGCAAAATTCGTTGTTAACGCCGCAGGCGTTTACAGCGACACCGTCGCAAACATGATCGGCGACGAAAGCTTTTCCATCGATTCTTCCAGAGGCCAGTATTATCTTCTTGATAAATCCCAGGGCGAACTTTTCGGCCACGTAATGTTCCAATGCCCCGGTCCTCTTGGAAAAGGCGTTCTCGTTGCTCCCACCGTTCACGGAAACCTTATCGTCGGCCCGGACGCAAACCCCGGATGTGAAAAAGACGATGTTTCCACCGACCGCGAAGGCCTTGCAAACGTTGCCGCAACCAGCAAAAAGACCACCAACGCAGTAAACTTCCGCGAATGCATCCGCAACTTCGCCGGTCTCAGAAGCGAACCTTCCACCCACGATTTCATCGTTGGTTTTTCCGAAAAAGACGACCACTTCATGAACATTGCCGGAATCAAATCTCCGGGTCTTTCCGCAGCTCCCGCAATTGCAGAAGACGCAGTAAGAATGCTTCTTGAAGCAGGCGTTCCTTCCGAAAAGAAAGAAAACTTCATCGGCGGACACAAACATCTTCGTTTCAAAGAACTTTCCGACGAAGAAAAAGCCGCCGCAATCGCAAAAAATCCCGCATACGGAAGAGTTATCTGCCGCTGCGAAACCATTACCGAAGGCGAAATCGTCGATGCTCTCCACGGAGTGATCGTTCCCAAAACTCTTGACGGCATCAAACGCCGCTGCAACGCAGGTATGGGAAGATGCCAGAGCGGTTTCTGCGGACCCAAAGTTCTTGAAATCATCGCCAGGGAACTCAACATGGATCCCGTTGACGTTCTTCTTGATAAAGAAGGTTCCTACATACTCACCGGAAAAACCACGAAGGGAGGCTGCCGTTAATGTATTATGATTTAGTTGTTGTCGGCGGAGGCCCCGCAGGTCTTGCCGCCGCTGAAGAAGCAAAGAAAAACGGAGCAGGCTCCGTTCTCATTATTGAACGTGATAAAGAACTCGGCGGAATTCTTAACCAGTGCATCCATTCCGGTTTCGGTCTTCATGTTTTTAAAGAACAGCTTTCCGGTCCGGAATATGCCCAGAGATTCATTGACCGCCTTGAAGGAACCGGAATCGAAGTTAAAACCGACACAATGGTCCTCGGAATCACCCCGGAAAAATCCGTTTATGCAATAAGCGCAGCCGAAGGCTATATGAAAATAGACGCAGGCGCAATTGTTCTTGCAATGGGCTGCCGCGAAAGAACCCGCGGAGCAATCGCAATCCCCGGCGAAAGACCTTCCGGAATTTTCACCGCCGGCGCCGCCCAGAAATATATCAACATGGACGGCTATATGGTCGGTAAAAAAGTCCTTATCCTCGGTTCCGGCGATATCGGCCTTATCATGGCAAGAAGAATGACCCTTGAGGGCGCAGAAGTAAAAGCGGTTGTTGAACTTATGCCCTATTCCAACGGCCTTAAACGTAACATTGCCCAGTGCCTTGATGACTACGGAATTCCGCTTTATCTCAGCCACACCGTAACCGATATCAAAGGTGAAAACGGCCGTCTTTCCAAAGTAATCGTAAGCAAGGTAAACGGTTATGACCCCATTCCCGGAACCGAAATCGAATTTGACGTAGATACCCTTCTTCTCTCTGTCGGTCTTGTTCCGGAAAACGAACTTTCCCGTTCCGCCGGAGTTGTTCTCGACAAACGCACCAACGGTGCAATCGTTGACGAAACAATGATGACTTCCATCCCCGGAATTTTCGCCTGCGGAAACGTTCTTCACGTTCACGACCTCGTTGACTTCGTAACCCACGAATCCGAAAGAGCCGGCAAAGCCGCCGCCGAATATCTTAAAGCGCAGCGTGAAAACGTCGCTTCCGAAGAAGCGGAAGCTCCCATCGAACTTCATAACGGCGATTTCATCGGCTACACCGTTCCCCAGAAAGTAACCGTTTCCAAAGTGGATAAATTTATCGAAGTTCTTTTCCGTGTCCGCGCAGTTCTCAACAACGCAACTGTTGTTGTTAAAGCCGGCGACAAAGTTCTTATGAGCAAAAAACACGAACAGATGCTTCCCGCAGAAATGGAAAAACTTATTATCCCGAAAAAAATGCTTGAAATGGCAAACGGCCAGGATATTGAAATTGCAGTTGTTAAGGAGGGTGAAGAATAATGCTTAAAACCATAACCTGTATCTGCTGCCCCAAAGGCTGCCTTGTAACCCTCGATACCGAAAACCCGGAAGAAACCATAAAAGGCTTTAACTGCCCCCAGGGAAAAGAATATGCCATCGGCGAACTTACCCACCCGATGCGCACCATTTCCTCCACCGTTGAAATCAAAGGCGGACTTCATCCGAGAATCCCCGTTAAAACCAACGGAAACATTCCGAAGGAAAAAATCTTTGAGGTAATGGACGAAATCAACAAGATTTCCGTAGAAAGCCCCGTTAAATGCGGAGATATCCTTCTCGAAGACGTTCTCGGAACCGGCGTTAACATCGTCGCCTGCAGAGATATGTGATTCCCGTGCTCAAAAGTTTATAAAAGCAGAAAACCCCCGTGCTCAAAACGAGCACGGGGGTTTTTTATAAGCCTTCCCAGAGGGGAAGGTGGCATTTGCGAAGCAAATGACGGAAGAGGGATTATTTATTTTTCAAACGCAGACAGTTTTCGGCAAATTCCGGATATTTTTCGGTAAGATATTTTATATTTTCAAAATCAAAAATCGAAAAAGCGGTTTCAATACATTTGTCAAAAATTTTCTGTGTCATGGGTTTTCCCTGATAAATCGCATCGTATTCTTCCTTTGAATATTTCGACAAATTTGCCGCATGGTAAAAAAGAGCGGCGAAACCGGCGGCAGGATTATCTTTTATATCCACCAAAACACCCCTTTGAAATATATTTATGCCACAATATTGTAGCATATTCAAATATTCTGTGCAACAAAATAGTAGCATCTATTTGTGAGGTGTTGCTATATGTTTTTCCAAAGACTTGCAGATTTAAGAATAGATTCCGACAAAACACAGCAGGAAATTGCGGATGTACTCGATTGTAAAAGGGAAGTTTACCGCAGATACGAAAAAGGGATCCACGAAATTCCCGTTTGGGCGGTTATAAAACTTGCCGAATATTATCATACAAGCACCGATTATATTCTTGGCCTTACCGATAATATCAAACCAAACAGATAACAAAAACCACCCTTGTTCAGCAGAACAAGGGTGGTTTTTTTACATTATACAGAAAACTTAAATGAATCCCCTCGCCACTTCGTGGCCCTCTTTGCTCGCCGCAGACGGCAGACCTCTCTGTTTCGCTTCGCTCAACATCTCCCCTAACAGGGGAGTCTCCTTTAACAAGGGGCGCTTTTTATACGATAAGTTCGTATTCGCCGGTGCCGTCGTCGCCGTTGTAATAATCCCAAAGTTTGTCGCCGTCATAGATTCCTTTGTCGGTGACAAAGCCGGTTACAAGTTCCGGAGGAGTTTTGTCGAATGCAGGATAAAAACCGCTTACGCCTTCAACAGCGGTGCGGGTTCCGAGAGCTTCGAGAACAAGGTTCGGGTCGCGCTCTTCAATTTTAACGTCCTTTGCAAAAGGATGGCATTTATCGGGGGTTCCGGTTACATAGAAAGGAATTCCCCAATATTTTGCCGCAAGAGCAATCTGGAAAGTTCCGACTTTGTTGATAACAACGCCGTCCATGGTAATTGCGTCCGCTGCGCAGGTGAAAACGTCAACTTTCTTTTCATGCATGGTCCAGCCGGGCATGTTGTCGGTGATAACGGTTACGTCAAATCCCATATCATGGAGAACGGAAGCGGTAAGTCTTGCGCCCTGGAAATAGGGTCTGGTTTCGGGGCAGACAAATTTGATTTTTTTGCCCTGCGCCTTAATTTCCTTGCACATGAAACCGAGAATGGTTTCCGCGTAGCATTGGGTCATAACGGTGCCTTCGTCCGGGAATTTGGAAACAAGGTGTTTTGCAACTTCGCCAATTTTGTTATAACGGTTGTCGGTAAGAGCGATTATGCGGTCAAAAGTTGCCTGGATCGCGTCTGCTTCTCCGGCAGCATAAGCTTCTTCTGCTGCGGCAACGCAGGAATCGGTGATGATCTTAATGCGTTTTGCAGTAGTGGGTCTTGCGTTTACTATAAGGTCCTGCGCATAACGGATATGTTCCATTGCTTTGTCATAGGGCATGTCCTTTGCTTCATAAGCGGCAAGAACGATTCCCATTCCGCAGGCAAGATAAGGGCCGGCGCTTTGGACTATCATATCTCTCATTGCGTTTGCAACTTCCTCGGAAGTGTTGCAGGTAACGAATTTAATTGGATGGGGATAGCAGCGGCGGTCGAGAATACGGACTTTTCCGTTTTCGTACCAAGCTACGTTTTCATATCTTAAAAGGAAGGCAAGACCTTCATCTGCTCTGGGCATTATAAAAACTCCTTTCGGAAATATATTTATATTCATTATACACATTTTGACAACAAGTTACAAGGCATTTTCACCTCTTGTTTTATAATGCAAATGAATGTATAATGTTCTCGGAAAAATCCTTTTGCAAGGGGGCTGATATTTTGGGCAACGCCGACGAATATATCCAGAAATTCAAGGAGCTTGAAGCAATTGTAAAAGAAACTTTTGGGCTTAACGATTGGGATTCCGTTACAAATTTTCTTTCGAAACGCGACGAATACCGACCCTTCCGCGAAGAAATAAAATATTGCCAGGAAGTGCGCAACCTTCTTCAGCACAAACAGAAAATCGGCGGGGAATACCCGGTTGAACCCACAAGGGAAATGATTGTTTTTCTTGAAAACACAATAAATTCCCTTAAAAACCGCAAAAAATGCAGCGAAATAATGATCCGCACCGAAAAACTCTTTTACCGGAAAAGAAACGACAGCATCCACAGCACCCTTGAGCAGATGCGAAAAATTCCTTCCGGCCATGTTCCGGTTCTTGATGAAAACGGAAAAGTTATCGGCGTTTTTACTGCGGTTTCTTTTCTTAATATAATGGCCGACAGAAAAGGCGAACCTCTTCCCGAAGGTTTTTCTTTCAGCGAAGCAGAAAAATATATTGCCTTTGACCACCACGATTCGGAAGTTTATCGCTTTGTAACCGGGGAGCTTTATGTTGACGAACTGAAAGACGTTTTCGAACATACCTATTCTGGCGGAAAGCGCCTTGCAATGGTTTTTGTAACAACAAACGGCAAAACGGACGGAAAACTCCTTGGAACAATTTCTCCCTGGGACGTTTTGGGAAAAACTTTGTAATAATAAAAAATTTTTCGGTTTTAATGCAACAATCCGGCCAAAAATTAACACTTATTTAATAGTATTTAAATTTTATCGACTTGTTTTTCTCTTAATATAATGTTATTATATTAGAATGTAGAGATATGCAATCTCCAGAAAGGAATGATATATAATGTCCGAAGAATTCAAAAATTCCGAAAACCTCGGCGGCGAACAGCCCGGCAAAAAACCTTTTTCCGTTAACATTCCGGAAGATGATTTTGTAAACGATATCCCCGCCCCCGAAAGCGACGTTCCCACCGACAACAAACCCCATAAAGTTGTTCGTTTCGTCGATAATGCTCCCCAGAAAGAAAACGAAGAAAAACCCGTAAAGAAAAAAGGCGGTTTTCTCGGCGAATTTATTTCCGGAGCAGCCGCAGGCGCAAAAACCGTTGGCGAAGGAATTTCTGCCGGAATCAAAACCGTTTCTGAAATGAAACCCAAAACCGAAAAGAAAACCGCAGAACCAAAAGCCGAAACCGAAGCCGTTGTTTCCGAACCGGAAAACATCGCTGAAAACGTTGACGAAGCAAGCTTCCCCGAAAAAGAAAAGAAACAGAGCGCACTTATGAGCAAGATCAACGCTCTTCCCACCAGCACCGTTATCATCGGCGCAGCGGTTCTTCTTGTTCTTCTTGTTGCAATAATCCTTCTTGGCGCAACAAGCTGTTCCTCTTCCGGCGATGAACCTTCCAAACCTTCTAACCCCGGAAACATCACCATCGACCCCGAAAACCCCACCGATCCTTCCCAGGGCGAAAGCGTAAGCGATATTCTCGATTTCCCCGACAGAACCGAACTTTTTGCAGAAGCCTTTAACGCAAACAACGACGTTGTTGCATGGCTTTATATCCCCGGTCTTGAAGATATCGATGCAGGCGTTTGCTTCAGCTACGATAAATCCTATCCTTATGACAAACGCGACATCACCGGCAAAAAAGTTCCCAACAGCTATTGGATCGACGGCGCATATTACACCCATTACCGCGGCGCATTCGGTGATACCGCCGAAGAACTTTCCAAAAACACCGTAATTTTCGGCCACAGCGACCTTGGTCTTACCAACCTTTCCTACCAGAACGACGACCCCACCGGTCCTCTCTTCTCCCAGCTTTTCAACTTCAAGGATCCTTCCTTTGCGGAAAAAACTCCCTTTATCTATCTCACCCTTCCCGGTGAAGATACCGTTTGGGAAATTTTCTCTGTTTTCTATAACGACGCAAAAGCAACCAACAGCCTTTTCTCCCCTTATTATAAAAAGAACGGCGGTTCCCTCTGGTATATCGAACCGAGCCCCAGCGACGGCGAATATCAGCTTATGCTCGACACCATAACCGAACGTTCCCTTTATGATTACGGCGTTGAAGTAACCGCCGCCGACCGCATCCTTACCCTTTCCACCTGCACCGTCGGTTATGGCCTTAACTCCAGATCCAATTATCGTTTTGTCGTTGTTGCAAAACTTGTTACCGATCCCGCTGTTGAGCATGTTGAAAGGAATGCTTCCATTACCATCAACGCTGATGCTCCTGTTCCCGGCACTTACAAAGAGGAATTTGCGGAATATGCAGCAAGCTGGAAACCTTCTGAACAATAATAACAGTTTTCTAAAAAAAGAACGGCAGTTGCCGTTCTTTTTTTATTGCGTGCAAAACAAAAAAGTGATATAATAGCAAATCAGTGAGTTCGAAGCCTTCCTCACTTAAAACAAAACCAAAGGAGATTTTGAAAAATGAATAGTAAAAAAAGCAAAACATCTTTTCTTACCAAAAGCGCAATGATCGCCGCCCTTTACGTAATCCTTACGGAGCTTTCGGCTCTTCTTGGAATTTCAAGCGGCGTTATCCAGTTCCGCCTTTCCGAAATGTTCTGTGTTCTTCCGCTTTTCACCCCTGCGGCCATTCCCGGGCTTTTTATCGGCTGTTTTATTTCCAACATCATAACCGGCGGGGTAATTTGGGACGTTGTTTTCGGAAGCATTGCAACCCTTCTGGGCGCTTTGGGAACATGGCTTTTGCGTAAAAAAAGCGTTTATCTTGCGCCTGTTCCGACAATTCTTGCAAACATGCTGATTGTACCTTTTGTAATTCGCTACGCTTACGGGGCGGAGGGAACGATTCCGTTTTTTATGCTCACCGTCGGCTTCGGCGAATTTGTCACAGCAGGAATAATGGGTGTTTTTCTTGCAAAAACACTAAGAAATTACAAAATCATTTTCTGAAAAAAGGGCCTCTGTAAAAACAGAGGCTTTTTTCGGATTTTTGCTTCAGCTTATTTTTCAACCTATAAAAAGGGGGACTCGAATTGGAAAAACTTTTGATAAGCGCCTGCCTTCTCGGCGTTTCCTGCCGATATGACGGAAAAAGCAAACCCATGGAAAATATTGAAAAACTTATGGAAAAATATGAACTCATTCCCGTTTGCGCCGAAATTTTCGGCGGACTTCCTACTCCAAGGGTTCCGGCCGAAATCTGCGGAGAAAAAGTAATCACAAGCGACGGCAGAGATGTCACCGGGGAATATGAAAAAGGCGCTGCGGAAGTTCTTCGGCTTGGAAAACTTTTCGGCGCAAAAAAAGCGCTCCTTAAGGAGCGCAGCCCTTCCTGCGGAAGCGGAATAATTCACAACGGAAAATTCGACGGCGGGCTTGTTCCCGGTTTCGGAAAAACCGCAAAGCTTCTTATTGCGGAAGGTTTCGAAGTTTTCGGCGAATCCCAAACAGATAAACTTATTTGAAAAACATACAAAAAATGCGTGCTTAATAAAAAGCACGCATTTTTATTTTTCGGTTATCAAAGATTTTTCCAATATTCCTTTTCGTTCATACGGAAAGAAAGGGTAAGAAGGCTGTCGCTGAGATGTACGTTCTGAACTTCAATTTTGTCGTTGGAACGAAGATCCACCGGAGCAAAGTTCCAAACGCCCTTAACTCCGCCTTTTATTGCTTTATCAAGAATCTCTTCCGCAACGCCCGCGGGGGTTGTTATTATTACAATATCAACGCGGTTTGCCGCAAGATATTCCTCAAGAGAGGTAACGTTAAGGATCGGAATTCCGCAAATCTGCATTCCGTCATACATAAGATTGTTATCGAAAACAGCGTCGATAAAAAATCCGTCTGTGTTGAAATCTTTAAAGCTTATGATCGCGCGTCCAAGGTTGCCCGCACCGATAACGACCATGTGGTGTTCTTTTTTGATTCCCAAAAGTCCGGAAAGCCATTCTTTAAGAGTATCCGGGTGGTAATTTTCAACACCGCCGCAGGTGAAAAAATCCTGGCGGACCTGTGCGCTTGTATTGCCGATTCTTTTTGCAAGTTCACCGGAAGTAACGGTTTGTTTTCCTTCCGCAAGCATTATACATACATGACGGTAATAAGCCGGAAGACGCCTTGCAAGAGCATCTGAAAGGTTTTTTCTGTCAAGAGCTTTATTTCCCATGTTTTTCCTCCTTGGCGGGAACGCCGCTCGAATATATAAGCATATTATATATTTAAAAAAACTAATTTGCAATAACCAAAATGTGAAAAATGTATCATTTTTGCCAAATTTTGAAGTTTTTTTATATATTTTTTACAGTAAAACGGTTTTTTTGTTTTTGCCGTGCGGACAATGCCCGGGGTGTTTACTGAACAGGAGAAACACTGTTAAAGGCAGCTGCTTTTCTGAGCGCTTTTTTAACAAACAAAAGAACACACTTCAAATTGAAGTGTGTTCTTTTTATTTCGTTTTGTTAAGAATTATTCTTCGTCATCAAAACCGGTGATTCCGGATGAAGTGAAGGAAGCACGTGCTGCGCGCTGTCTTTCATTAAGAGCAGCGGAACGTCTTTGTTCGTTCTTGCGGTTGATCATAAAGAGAACAACAAGAATAAGTATAACGGTTACAACAACAGCGATTACGATCCATACCCAAAGGGGAATTCCGCCGCCGGAAGATTTTCCGTCGCCGACTTCAATCTGGACAAGAAGGATCGGAGAAAAGCCTTCAACTTCGATGGAAGCGGAAGCTGCGGAAACGGAAGGAACAAGGCTTACTTCAACAATGGTATTGTCGCTTGCTTTGTATGCAAAGGTGTTAAGTCCGGAAACATCTTTAATTACAAGGCGGTAAACATCGTCTTTTTCAACAAGCTTTACGTTGGTTACTGCGGTTTTAAAATCGGTTTCGGGGGTATAAAGATATACGTTGTCGCCGTCGGTCATATAATAATCGCCGTTATAGCTGTCAAGGCTTACGGTGTGGACCATTGCAAGAACATAGCTTTCGTAATTGGAAGTTGCGGTAGCCTGGGTTCCGTTAAGATGATATGTAACGGTGCCGTCGGATTCTCCGGAATATGCTTTTCCGTCAACAAGAAGGGAAAGATCGAAAGCCGCAAGAGCATCGCCGTTTTCGATAAATTTTGCTGCTGCGTCGTCGGTAACGCTGTAACCGTCGAGAGGAACAATGTTAAGGCTGGGGTTTTCGCCCACATCCTCTTTAAGGGTAAATTCAATTTTGGTTACGGGGATATCGCCTTCAATGCTGAACGCAAGGGAAACGGGTTTAAATACTTCCGGAACAGTTTCTGCTACGGAAGAACTGCTTGAGGAAGATTCCGGTTCGGAAACGCTTTCGGATTCGGAAACGGAGCTGCTGGGCTGGGAAGAAGCCGGTTTGGAAGATGCAGGTTTGGAGGAAGCCGGCTTGGAAGATGCAGGTTTGGAAGAGGAAGAAGCGCTGGAAGATGCGGGCTGGGAAGAGGAGGAGGAAGAAGAAGAGCTTGAAGAAGCGTTTTCATCATCCCAAAGAGCAGTAAAGGTTACTTCACAGCTTTCGGTTGCTCTGAGTTTGTCGCCGGGCTGGTAAATTTCGCCGTTAAGGCCGCATTCCCAACCGGTAAATTTGTGGCCGGGATAGCTGAACCCGCATTCCGGAAGGGTTACGATCTTTTCGTAAGTTATGGTCTGGAGAAATCCGCTTGCTTTTCCCGGATCAAAAGTTGCTTTGATGATGATTCCGGAAGAGGAAGAAGTTGAACCGGAGGAACTTCCGGAACCGGAAGAAGAACCGGAAGAAGATTCAGAAGAGGAAGGGGGAGGGGTCGTTCCGTCCTTGGTCCACTGGGCGGTTGCGGTTACAAGATACTGGTCGTTATAGATGGAACCGCTGCCTTTGTTTGTATAGGCTGCGCCTTCAGCATATTTTTTTCCGCTGATGGACCAGCCGCTGCAATAATAACCTTCTTTTCTGAAACCGCAGCTTGCGGCAGTGGGAAGAGTTATTGTTTCGTTAAGTTCATAGGGGCCGTCCGGTCTTGTAACTGCGCCGTCGCCGTCGCCCGGGTCATATTCGATATAATATCTTGTTTTTTTCTCAATAAGACCCATAGCGTTTGCTTCGGTTGCGGAAAAAGGAACTGCAGTAACAACGAGAAGAAGCGCTATAATAAAAGAAAAAATTCGTTTCACTTGTGAAACCTCCTTATTCTGTCTTTATATAAAGACAAATTTTTACATATAAAATTATAGCATAACAGGATTTATTTGTCATTCTTTTTTTAAATAATTTTCAGAATATGGCAAATAAGAATAAAATGCTTGTAAAGCCGGACGGATTTTGTTATAATAAAGTTTACAGGCCGCCGTGGTGGAATGGCAGACACAAGGGACTTAAAATCCCTCGCCCTTAAAGGCGTACGAGTTCGAGTCTCGTTGGCGGCACCAAGAAAAAAAGTTCCTTTTGTTATCAGGCAAAAGGGACTTTTTTCATTTTATTTATCTTCGCTTTTTTCCGTTTCCGGAATTGTTATTATAACTTTGTAAAGGTCCCCGTCGAGGGCAAGGCTGAAGGTTCCGCCGCAAAGTTCCGTAAGGGATTTTGCAATGGAAAGCCCAAGTCCGTTGCCTTCGCTGTTGCGGGAAGTATCTCCCCTTACAAACCTTTCCATAAGGGCTTCTGCGGACATATTGAGCGGTTCTTTCGATATGTTCTTTATCGTAAGTATCGCCGCGCCTTCCTTTTCCGCAAGGTCGAAATAAGCCCTTGTTCCCGGTTGGGCATATTTTACGATATTTTGTATAAGGTTATCGAAAACGCGCCAGAGAAGCCTTCCGTCGGTGAAAGCAACCACGTCGTTTTCCGGAAGATTTATCACCGGTACTATTTCCGCAGATTCAAGCTTTTCGGCCAATTCGCCCACGGATTGGTTTATAAGTTCGCCGATATTTACAGCTTCTTTGTTAACCGCAACCGCGCCGCTTGAAACTTTTGAAGCTTCCACAAGGTCTTCGGTAAGTTTTTTAAGCTTTGCGCTCTGGCGGTCGATAACCTCGATATATCCGGAAGCGGCTTCGTTCTCTATTTTTTCTTTTTTAAGAAGATCCACATAGGAAACGATCGAAGTAAGCGGGGTTTTAAGGTCGTGGCTTACGTTTGTAATAAGTTCGGTCTTGAATCTTTCGCTTTTCATTCTGTCGTCAACGGCCTTCGACATTCCGGAAGCGGCGCTGTTGAGGTTATAAGCGTGGCGACGGAGCATCGGCCAAAGTTCTCTTGTGTTTATGCGGTAATCAAAATCTCCGTTGGCAATGGCTTCGCCACCTCTGCGGAGTTTTCCAAGCTGCACGCCGAACCAAATAATAATGCAGATTCCTGCAACAACGGCAAAAAGTGCAAGCAAAACCGCAAACGCTCCGAGGTTATACCCGGTTGAAAGAATACCCAGAAGATAAACAACAAAGCTGTATCCAAACACAGCAAGGGCAAGTTTCCAGGTTATTCCGATGTTCCGCATGAACCAGCGGAAAAATTTTAAGGTTATCTGCAGGCACTGGTGGATAAAGGTGTGGCGCCAGAGTTTTCCTATTTTTATATGGGCGGCTGTGCTCATCACCGCAATAAGGGTAAGAAGAGTAAGCGCGGCAAAACCAAGACCGAAACACAGATATTTATAAACATCTTCATAGGCCCAGCGCAGATTTGCCATAAGTTCCACCACCGCGGCTGTTCCCAGCGCGACAAGCAGAACCATTATATCATATTCCATTGCGTTGAATCCGCGAAGTTCCAGCTTTCCGTTTCCGTCATAACCGGAACCGGCAATGAGATAAAGACAGAGCACCGCGTTAACAATAAAGCAGATTATTCCGCATCTTATAAATTCAAAGCGGTATTGGGAAATAAATTTAAATTTTTCAAATTCGGAATAACCGTCATCGCCCGGATCCATCGGCATTTTAATATAGCCTTCCATGGCATATTCCGCAATGGGTTCCCCGTTTTCTGTTACCTCCTTTGCGGGGTAATCGCTTACCAAAAGGATATATCCCCTTGAACCGCTTTCTTCCGGGTCGTGGATTTCCGGTTCCCCGGTGATTCCGGATTTAAGGGTTGAAAGAACTTTTTTCCCTTCGGAATCATAGATTGTAAAAGCAAAGTTTTTTTCGTTGAAATAATATTCGTTTTCAATAAGCCCGGTGATATCGTGCCAATAGATATATTCATGGATATCGATAAGTTTTTTTGCAACAAAACTTTCCGCGGAAATAGTCTGTTCAAATTCCGGCGTTTTTCCGGAAACATACATGTCATCTTCATAAGCTTCGGCTGCAAACCAGCAGCATCCGATGAAAATCGGGGTTAGAATACAAACCGTTACAATTGCAAGAAGTTTTAAGAACAAACTTCCAAAAATCCTTTTCATTTTTCGCCCTCCAGTTTATAACCTTTTCCCCATACAACTTTAAGATACCGGGGGTTTGCGGGGTCTATCTCAAGTTTTTCTCTTAAATGGCGGATATGTACCGCAATGGTCCCTTCCGCTCCAAGGGGGTCGCTGCTCCAGACCGCGGAATAAATTTCTTTCGATGAAAAAACCTTTCCCGGGTTCTGAATAAAAAGTTTTAGGATATCGTATTCCGTCGGGGTAAGCGAAACCGGTTCGCCGTTAAGGGTTACGCTTTTTCCGTTGTCGTCAAGTTCAATTCCGCCGACGGAAAGGTTATCTTCCTTCTTTTCCATTCCGCCGAAATAGGCATATCTTCGGAGCTGTGCCTTAACTCTTGCAATAACCTCCAGCGGATTAAAGGGTTTTGTAATATAATCGTCCGCGCCCGCCGTAAGACCGAGGATTTTGTCGCTGTCCTCGCTTTTTGCCGAAAGAAAAATAATCGGCGCGTTGCAATTTTCCCGAAGTTTAGCCGTGGCGGAAACTCCATCCATTTTCGGCATCATAATATCCATAAGCACAAGATGGATTTCTTCGGAAGCAGCAACCGCAAGAGCTTCCGCACCGTTTTCCGCTTCAAAAATTTTATAGCCTTCGCCGGAAAGATATATTTTAAGGGCATTTCGAATATCCCTGTCGTCGTCACAAATCAGCAGATTATACATTTCATCGCCTCCGACATTATAATACCAGTTTAAACCTTAAGATTAAAGTGGGGAATTTCTTAATATTTTATTAAGATTGTTAAAAAACGGCCTTTTTTAAACAAAAAGACCGTTTTTTTCTTAAAATTCATATTCAAGTTCATTTATTGGAATTATCGGTTCCGGCGGAACGGAAAATTCGTTCAGCTGTTTTTCAAGAAAAACAATGCTGTGCCATTTTCCGTGTTTAAATCCGCAGTTTTTCCGGATTCCGGTGCGGACAAAACCAAATTTTTCGTGCATCCGCATTGAAGCTTCGTTATCATCGTTGATAAGGGCGTAGCAAAGGCAGAAATTCTGCTTTTTCAGGATATCGAGAATTTTTTCGTAAAGGGCGCTTCCAATTCCTTTTCCCTTTGCGCTTTCGTCAACATAAACCGAAACCCCAACGGTCCATTGATAGGCCGCCCTTTTGTGTTCCGGTCCGCCATAAGCATAGCCGAGAATTTTTCCGTCTTCCTCAAAAACTATCCATGGGTATTTTTCAAGGGTTTTGGAAATCCTTTCCGAAAATTCCGAAAGGGAGGGAATTTCGTATTCAAATGTTATTGCGGTTTTTTCAATATACGGCGCATATACGCGAAGAATTTTTTCCGCATCATCAACTGTTGCAAGGCGGATTTTACCGGTCATGTTTCTTCCTTTCTGATTTGAAAACATCTTATGGCAAACTGTATAAGGGTGAAGGGCAGAAGCACCAGCAAAACGGTTCTTCCGGCGGCGGAAAGGGGAACAAGCATAAAGAGTTCATCGAAAAGATGAAGAGCTCCGGAAAAAATAACTGTGCTTCCGATAACTATTGCCGTCTTGAATTTGTTTAGCGGAAGGCAGGTTGAAAGAAGCATCATAAGGCTTGCCACCCCGGTGTAAACCGTGCAGATTGTAGAAACCTCATCAAGAGAAAGTTTTGCGGAAATTCCAAGATTTTCGTTTATTATGAGCACCGCCATTATTCCAAAAAAAACCGTTGCGGCGCCGATTGCCGCCCTTTTGAGCACATCCCTCATAAAATGTTTCGGAACACGCTTGAAGTTCGGTTCAAGGGCAAGAAAAACCCCCGGAATTCCGGATGCGGCCGCGCCGATAAGGGTCATTTGAATAGGTGCAAAGGGGTATGCAAAGGGTGCAAAAAGAAGCGTTGCCGCAAGGGCAAAGGTATAAATAGTTTTCATAAGAAAAATTGCCGCTGCCCTTTGAATATTGTTGATAACTCTTCTTCCTTCGAGCACCACTTCCGGCATTGCGGAAAAATCCGAATCCAAAAGAACAAGCTGGGCGGCATGGCTTGCCGCCTGGGCACCGCTTGCCATTGCAACGGAACAATCCGCATCCTTAAGCGCAAGCACGTCGTTGACTCCGTCGCCGGTCATTGCAACCGTGTGTCCGTTCTTTTGAAGAGCTTTTATAATAACGCGCTTTTGTTCCGGACTTACTCTTCCGAAAACAACGGTTTTTTCCGCAAGGGCGTAAAGTTCTTCATCCGAAAGCACCGAAGCATCCGCAAAATTTTCCGCACCGAGCACCCCGGCTTTTTTTGCAATTGCGGAAACCGCCGCCGGGTTATCGCCGCTTATAACTTTTATTGCAACATCGTTTTTGCGGAAATATTCAAAAGTTTCCGCAACGTTGGGGCGAATTTCGTCTTCTATAAGTATAAAACCAAGGGGTTTTTCCGCTTTGTATAATTTTCCGTCGAATTTTCCGGAACAAAGGGCAAGAACCCGGGTTCCGTCCGCGGAATATTCCGCCGCTTTTGCGACTGTTTCCGGGAAGTTTCCGCCGGTAACAAATTCCGGCGCGCCAAGCATATAGCAACCTTCTTCGCCGAAATCCGCCGCAACATATTTGAGGACGGAAGAAAATGGAAGAATGTTTTTCGCCGGTTTTTCAATAGGGTTCCGGCTTCCGAAAGCTTCAACAATGGCTTTTGCGGTGGCGTTGTCCGCCGGAACAGCGGAATAAATTTCCGCCGCAAGGGCGCCGATATCATCGTTTTCAAAGCTTACGGTGCCTTTTATCTTCATATTGCCGCTTGTTATGGTTCCGGTTTTATCAAGACAGAGCACGTCCGCCCTCGCAAGGGATTCAAGGGAATATAATTGTTGGGTAAGGGTGCGCTTTTGAGCAAGACGCACAACGCCCACAGCAAAACTCATGCTCGTGAGCAGATAAAGCCCATCCGGAATCATTCCTACCATTGCCGCGACGGTTGGAATCATTGAATCGACGTAGGAAAGCCCCTGGTCGGCATAATGGTTCCAAAAAGTGAGCACGCCCATGGGAACAATAAAAACCGTGACGGTTTTTATGATATTCATCATAGTGGTTTTGAGCACGGATTTTGCAGTTTTGAGTTTTTTTGCTTCCGCGGTAAGGCGTTCCGCATAGCTTTCCGCCCCGACAGCGGTCAGAACAACCGCCGCTTCGCCGCTTATTACGAAGCTTCCGGAAAAAAGTTTATCCCCGGCGGTCTTTAAAACCGCATCGCTTTCGCCGGTTATAAGGCTTTCGTTAAGCCTTGCTTCACCGCTGAGCACCGTTGCATCCGCAGTAAGCTGGTCGCCGGCGCCGATGAGCACCACATCCCCGAGAACCAGTTCCTTATAAGGCAAAACAACCTCTTTCCCGTCGCGAATTGCCCTTGCAGTTGGTGCTGTGAGCACCGAAAGACTGTCAACGGTCCTTTTCGCCCGAAGTTCCTGGATCGTTCCGATGAGGAAATTCGATATAACAATTCCCAAAAAAAGCATGTTGCGGTAGCTGCCCGTGGTTATTACAAGAACCGCAAGCACAAGATTGAGCATGTTATAGAAGGTAAAGAGGTTTGAAAACCATATTTGTTTTTCGCTTTTTGAAGCGGAAGAAGGCGAAACATTCGCCTTGCCGTTTTCGGCAAGGCGCTTTGCTTCTTCGCTTGAAAGAGCCGGCCAGCTTTGGTCGATTTTCAAGATATCACTGCCTTTTTATTTTTACGCAAGGTTAAGCTTTCCGAGAAGTTTATGGATGCGTTTATAAACAAGATAAGTAACCGCACCGTTTATTCCGGCTTTTGTAAGGTTAAAGAGAAGGATAAAAGGCATAAGGCTTTTTACCATTCCTTTTGCGGCTTCAATTTCCATTCCCGCCATTGCGTTGAGATAAACCGGAGTGAGCGCAAGGTTTGCCGGATACATAACCGCAACCATTGCAAGAACACCGCAGGCGATTGCGATAAGAGCACCTTTTTTGGTTTTTTTGTGTTTATAAATGGAACCTGCAACAAGGGTGAAAGCGCTTGTTGCGATTATGTGCATTACAATTCCATAAACGCCGCTTTGGGCGGAAACAGTCATTCCCTGAATTGCGGAAACAAGAACGGTTAAAACAACTCCCCAAACCGGTCCGAAAAGGAATGTACCTATAAGTATCGGAATATCCGCAGGGTCATATTCAAGGAAAGAAACGGCGGGGAAAATCGGAAAATGGATGAAAGCGACCAGAACAATGGAGCAGGCCGCAAGTACGCCGAGAGTTGTAAGTTTTTTTGTGTTCATGTTTTTCATAATAATACCCTTTCTTTTTAAAAATAGTGTGAACAGTTTCTTAAAAGAAAGGCAAAATTGCAAAAAGAAAGGCTCCGCACAAATTTTTGTACGGAGCACAAATTTCTTCACGCAGTTTCGCCATCCGGACTTATGCAAAAATTTGCACACACCGTCGGTACGGGATTCTGACCCGTTCTTGCCAAAAAGGCTCTCGGACTTATCGGACAAAGCCGCTTCACCGCCGGTAGGGAATTTCACCCTGCCCCGAAACTATTTAATTTTATGAATAAGCGCAGTACGCCTATTGCCATTGTTTTTTGGAAGAATTATTCTTCGTCTTCCTCTTCTTCGTCAAGGTCAAATTCGAGATGTTCGCCGCAGTTGGGGCAATCCATTTCGCCTTCGTCAACGATGCAGCCGTCGATGCAGATAACTTCGCCGCATGCGGGGCATTCTACTTCGTAGAGATCTTCGTCGTCGCAGCAATCGCAATCATCATCGTCGCAGCAGCAATCGCAGTCGCAGTCATCGTCGTCGAATTCATAATAATCGTTTTCAAGTGCTTCAAGGTCTTCGTCGATAAGTTCAACCTGTTCGCCAACTTCTGCAAGAGCGTCCTGAACGTCTTCTACATCGTATGCAAGATCTTCGAGGATGTCAACGATAGCGTTGAGAACTTTGTCGTCGCAGTTAAGGCCTTCCATAAGACCTTTGAGATGTGCAACTTTTTCAGCAATAGTCATGGTTTTTTCTCCTTTGCCGTAAAGGCGGTTTAAATGTTTGTGATCGGATTATGCTCTGCCGATGTATTCACCGGTTCTGGTATCGATCTGGATTTTGTCGCCTTCGTTGATGAAGAGCGGAACTTTAACCTGTGCGCCGGTTTCAACGGTTGCGGGTTTGGTAACGTTGGTTGCGGTATCGCCTTTAACGCCGGGTTCGGTTTCGGTAACTTCAAGGGTTACGAAGTTCGGAGCTTCAAGACCGAAAACTTTGCCTTTGTAAGAAAGAATACGGCAAACGTCTTCTTCTTTGCAGAATTTGAAAGAATCGCCGAGAAGGTTTTCTTCGATCGGGATAAGTTCATAAGTTTCGGGATCCATGAAATAATAAAGGTCGCCATCGGTATAGCTGTAAGACATTTCTTTTCTTTCGATAAATGCGGTGGGGAATTTATCGGTAGGGTTGAAAGTGCGCTCAACAACTGCGCCGGTAATGACGTTTCTGATTTTGGTACGGACAAATGCTGCACCTTTGCCGGGTTTTACATGCTGGAATTCGATGATCTGATATACATCACCGTTATCGTCAAAAGTAACACCGTTTCTGAAATCGCCTGCAGAAACCATAAGTTAAACCTCCTAAAATGAAGCGCAATAGCGCATTTTTTACACTATCAATAATAAAGTATTTTTGCCTTTTTTGCAATAGTTTTTTATAAAATTATACCCATTGGCACCCTTATATTTCAAAAAAAGAGGATTTTGCTTTGTTTTTCCAAAGAACGATCCGATTCTACTTTAAGAAGGTTGATGCTTTCATCTTTTCGTGTTAACCTTAAAATCAGAAAAGGAGCTGATTTTTATGCCGTATATAAAAGGGCGAACAATAAAGGAACTTCGGGAAAACAAAAACCTTACCCAAAAGCAGCTTGGCGAAATTATTTCCGTTTCGGATAAAACCGTTTCAAAATGGGAAACGGAACGCGGACTTCCGGATATAACTCTTCTTGAGCCGCTTTCAAAAGCGCTTGGGGTTTCGGTGGCGGAACTTCTTTCCGGCGAAAACATTGTCAACAAAAACCGCGGCGGAAATATCGCAAAAATGAAGTTTTACGTTTGTCCGGTTTGCGGAAACGTCGTTTTTTCCATGGGCGAAGGCGCTTTTTCCTGCTGCGGAATAAATCTTCCCGCACTTATTCCCGAAAAAGCCGAGGCGGAACTTTTTGAAATCGAGCGCCCTGAGGGCGACCTTTTTATCCGTTTTCTGCACCCCATGACAAAGGAACATTACATCTCTTTCGCCGCTTATGTCACCTATGACGGGGTGCAAATAAAAAAGCTTTATCCTGAACAAAACCCCGAGGTGCGTTTTTATTTTTCGGGAAAAGGAAAGTTTCTTTTCTTTTGTAACCGCGACGGGCTTTTTGAGGCTTTAATATAAGGTTTTCCATCAAATTTTTTCTTTCTTTTGTGAAAAAAGGCTATGACAATTTTTGTCTAAATGTGATATAATCTGATTGTGAAAAGTTTTGCTTTTCATCGTTATGCCGCACAAGTTCTGACAAAACCGCAATGAAAGGAACGATTTTGATGTTGGAAAAAGGTCATGTTTTTGTTTACGGTGCCAGCGGAGTATGCCGCGTTGACGATATTTGCGTCCGCGATTACGGAAGCGGCAAAAAGGAGTATTATATTCTCCAGCCGGTTTTTGACCTTCGCTCCAGCCTTTCCGTTCCCGTTGACAGCCCGGTTTTTGTTTCCCGCGCAAGGGAGCTTCTTTCCGAAGCGGAGGTGCTTGAAATAATCGATACCCTTCCGGATTCCGAAGCGGAGTGGATCAGGGACGACAAGGAAAGAATCGAAACCTTCCGGAATCTTCTTGAAGGCGGGGTCCGAAAAGACATCGCCGTTCTCATCCGAAGCCTTTATCTTCATAAAAAGGAACTTGCGGAAAGGGGTAAAAAGCTTCGCAGCACCGATGAAGCAATAATGCAAAGAGCCGAAAAACTTCTTTACGGCGAATTCGCCTGGGTACTCGGCATTGACCGGAAAGAAGTTATAAATTTCATAAAAAACCGCATAGGATAAATCCCGGGCACCGCAAAAGCGGTGCTTTTTTGTCATCACCTTTTCATCAAAAATAGCGGGCAATTTATTGACTTTGTGTTTTTTTAGGAATATTATTTATGGTAGGTAAGTTTTCGGGGAAGGAGGATTCGTCATGACCGATTTTGAAGAAAGATTTGAAGAAAGATATGACGAACTTAGAGACGAGTTGGAGGAGCTTTGTCACAAAAAGCGATACAATGACCTTCGAAAACGTTTTCTTGATATGAACCCTGCGGATATTGCATGGCTTTTTGACGATATGCCGGAAGACCACCTTCCCGTAATGTTCCGACTTCTTGCAAAAGAAAAGGCGGCGGACGTTTTTGTCGAGCTTGAAAGCGATTCCCAGGAGATGCTCATCAAAGGCTTTTCCAACGCCGAACTTGAAGCCATCCTTGATGAAATGTTCCTTGACGATACCATCGACGTCATTGAGGAAATGCCCGCAAACGTTGTAAAAAGAATACTCAAATATTCCGACCCCGAAACCCGAAGCGAAATAAACAAAATTCTGCAGTATCCGGAAGATTCCGCCGGTTCCCTTATGACTACGGAGTTTATCCGCCTTCGCAGAAACACCACCGTTGCCGGTGCTTTCGACGTTATCCGCCAAAAAGGCGACGATTCCGAAACCATCAACGTTTCTTACGTCACCGACGAAGCCCGTCACCTCATCGGCTATGTCACCATCAGAACCCTCGTTCTTGAAAAAAACACCGCCGCCCTTATCGGCGACATTATGGAGCCCAACGTAATTTCCGCCTGCACCACCGACGACAAGGAATCGGTAGTACAGCGAATGAGTAAATATGACTTCGACACCATGCCGGTGGTCGATGCCGAAAACCGCCTTGTTGGAATCATCACCTTCGACGACGCTATCGACGTCATCGAAGAAGAGGCTACCGAAGATATCGAAAAGATGGCAGCAATCACTCCGAGCGACCGTCCCTATCTTCGTACCGCGGTCCTTGATATCTGGAAATCCCGCATTCCCTGGCTGATGATACTCATGCTTTCTTCCACCTTTACCGGAATGATAATCAGCAGCTTTGAAGGCGCCCTTGCCTCCTGCGTTGTTCTTACTGCGTTTATCCCCATGCTCATGGGTACCGGCGGTAACTGCAGCTCCCAGGCTTCCGTAACCGTCATCCGCGGACTTTCTCTTCAGGAAATCGAATTCCGCGACATCTTCAGTGTAATCTGGAAAGAAGCCCGGGTTGGAATCCTTGCAGGTGCGGCACTCGGCGTTGTAAGCTTTATAAAAGTTCTTCTTTTCGACGGAATGCTCCTCGGAAATCCGGAAGTCACTCCCATTGTTTCCGCAGTCATCGCGCTGACCCTTTTCCTTACTGTTTTCTGCTCCAAAATAGTCGGCGCTTTCATGCCCCTTATCGCCAAAAAGCTTGGCGCCGACCCTGCGGTAATGGCTTCGCCTTTTATCACCACCGTTGTCGATGCTCTTTCGCTTGTGATTTATTTCAGTTTTGCAACCATGCTTTTGGGAATCTGAATTTTCCGCTTGACAATGGGCTTTTCCGCTTTTATAATTAGTTGTGCTGTTTACAGAAATTTTGCTGTCCGGCCTTGACGACCGGACAGTTTTTTATTATTTACGGAGGTAATGAATTTGGATAACATCGCTGTTATAATCGCAAACGTAATTTCCGTTGTTTCCTGCACTATGATGGTGCTTATCGGTCTTATTAAAAACAAAAACAAAATCCTTGCCGCTCAGTGCGTTCAGTTTACCCTTATGGGAGTTTCCCATTACCTTCTCGGAGGAATGGGCGGCGTTGTTGCAACGGTCGTCAGCATTCTCAGAAACCTTGTT
>JAFSEN010000101.1 GCA_017435745.1 Oscillospiraceae bacterium | reverse complement strand
GGAAGCACCATTGCAATGGCTTTTGATGAATGCGTTGAAAACCCCGCTCCGAAATCTTATGCGTCACAGTCCTGCCAGCGCACCACCAGATGGCTCCACCGCTGCAAAGCGGAGATGGAAAGGCTTAATTCCCTTCCGGATACCATCAACCCACACCAGATGCTTTTCGGAATCAACCAGGGCTGCACTTTCGAGGATCTCCGCGTTGAGCACATGAAAGAGATCGCAAAGCTCGATCTTGACGGTTATGCAATCGGCGGTCTTGCAGTAGGCGAACCCACCCTTGAAATGTACCGCATCATTGATGCTGTTGAACCCCATATGCCGAAGGATAAACCCCGTTATCTCATGGGCGTCGGAACTCCCGTCAACATTCTCGAAGCAGTTCATCTTGGCGTTGACCTTTTCGACTGCGTTATGCCAAGCCGCAACGCACGCCACGGAACTCTTTTCACCTGGCAGGGAATCCGCAACCTCAATAACGAAAAATATATCTATGACCAGGGACCCGTTGATCCGGAATGTGACTGCCCGACCTGCCGTCTTCACAGCAGAGCCTATGTCCGCCATCTTCTCCGCGCAAACGAGCTTCTTGCCCACAGACTTACCGTTCAGCACAACCTCTATTTCTATAACACCCTTATGGAAAGAATCCGCGAGGCGCTTGATAACGGAACTTTTGAGGAATTTTATCAGAAATACCGCGATATCCTCGGAAAAAGGATTTAATTCCTTGATTAACGTTTATAATTAGTTTATAATATTTTCATGATTTTTTTGGAGGTAAAGAAATGAACAATCTTCAGTTCCTTTTAATGTCCGGCGCAGCAGCAGAAGAAGGCGGTTCCATCATGGATACCATCATCAGTTTTGCTCCCATTGTTATTGTTCTCATCGTTTTTTATTTCATGCTCATCCGTCCTCAGCAGAAAAAAGATAAAGAAGACAGAGCAATGAGAGAAAATCTCGAAATCGGCGATGAAATCGTAACCATCGGCGGAATTGTCGGACTTGTTGTTTCCATCAAGGAAGATACCGTTGTTGTTGAAACCGGAAGCGACAGAAGCAAAATCCGCATCCTCAAAAGCGCTGTTGCACAGAACATCACCGCAAAGGAAAAAGCAGATTCTGCAAAATAATTTTTCAATGAATAAAAATGCTTCTTTCGGAATAGCCTTTAAAAGGATTATTCCGAAGGGAGCGTTTTTTATATGTCGCAGAAAAATTTCAGAAAACTTGCAGCAAGCGTTTTTATTGGAGCAGGAATCGGAATACTCAGTTCCGCGATACTGATATTTCTGATGGCTTCTGCGCTTGTTATAGGCGATGTTCCGGCTTTTCTGCTTTCGCCGGTAACGGTGGTTATTCTTGCTTTCGGCGGTTTTGCGGGCGGATTTGCCTCCGCAAGGCTTTTCGGAGAAAGGGGATTCCTTTGCGGAGCTTTTTCCGGCGCTGTTTTCTTTATTATTGCATGGGCTGCGGGAGCATTTTTTGAAAATGCCGGTTTCGGAACCGCGGCAATAATAAAAGCGGCAATGATGATAATTTCCGGTTCTCTCGGCGGAATAATCGGAATTAATTATATTAAAAGAAAATAGTTGCATCATTTTGAAATATGTGCTATACTACTCATGTTGAAATATGTATTTTTTTCAGGAGGATAACATAATGGAACACATTAAAACTGTTAACAACGCTAACCTTAAAGAATCCTGCGCAAAAGGCGGCTGCGGCGAATGCCAGGCTTCCTGCCAGTCTGCATGCAAAACTTCCTGCACTGTTGCAAACCAGGAATGCGAAAACGAATCCCGCAAAGGCAACAAATAATTTTTGAGATTTAAAAATTGCAGGCGCACCGGATTCTGGTACGCCTGCCGTTTTTTTGGAGATTTTTAAATGGTACATACTTTTTATCAGAACGGTTATTATATTGCACTTGACGTAAACTCCGGAGCGGTTCATGTTCTCGATAAGCTCTGCTTCGATCTTCTCAACAAGTTTGAGGACAAGCTTCCGGAAGAATGCCCCGCAGAAATCCTTGAGGAACTTTCCGCGGAATATCCCGAAGAGGAACTTCTTGAGGTTTACGGCGAACTCCTCGGCCTCCAGAAAGCGGGACAGCTTTTCAGCGATGACGATTATGAAAGATTCACTGATATGATGAAGGGCGCACCCATCAAATCCATGTGCCTTCATATTTCCCATGACTGCAACCTTCGCTGCAAATACTGCTTCGCTTCCACCGGCGACTTCGGCAAAGGCAGAATGCTCATGCCCGTTGAAACCGGCAAAAAAGCAATCGATTTTCTTCTTACCCATTCCGGAAACCGCCACAACCTTGAACTGGATTTCTTCGGCGGTGAACCTCTTATGAACTGGGATGCCGTAAAGGAAATCGTTGATTACGCCAGAAGCAAGGAAGAGGAATACAACAAAAAATTCCGCTTTACCGTAACCACCAACGGCGTTCTTCTCAACGACGAAAACATTGATTATATCAATAAGGAAATGAAAAACGTTGTTCTTTCTCTCGACGGAAGAAAATGCGTTAACGATTGTATGCGCCCCACTGTTAACCAGAAAGGCAGCTATGATATCATCGTTCCCAAGTTCCAGAAGCTCGTTGAAAAACGTCTTGAGGGTGAAAACAAGGAATATTACGTCCGCGGAACCTTCACCAAGCAGAATCTTGACTTTGCAAAGGACGTTTATCATATTGCCGACGATCTTGGTTTTGACCAGCTCAGCGTTGAACCGGTCATTGCGGATGCTTCCGAACCCTATGCAATCACCGAGGAGGATCTTCCGGTTATTTTCGAGGAATACGAAAAACTTGCTGTTGAGATGATCCGCAGAAAGAAAGAAGAGGGAAGATGCTTCAACTTCTTCCATTTCATGATCGATCTTGACCAGGGTCCCTGCGCAATAAAACGTCTTCGCGGATGCGGATGCGGAAACGAATATGTTTCCGTAACTCCCGACGGCGACATCTATCCCTGCCACCAGTTCGTCGGCAACGATGAATGGAAAATGGGCAACCTTGATGATGAAACCCTGGATATTTCCATGAAGGATCAGTTTGCCTGCTCGAACATCTATTCCAAAGAGGACTGCAGAAAATGCTGGGCAAGATTCTATTGCTCCGGCGGCTGCAACGCAAACAACTACAGCTTCAACAGAGATATCCTCAAACCCGTTAAACTTTCCTGCGAAATGGAAAGAAAGCGCGTTGAATGCGCTATCATGATTAAAGTTGCGATGGCGGATAAATAATTTACGAAATAATAAAGAGCTCCGGAATATCCGGAGCTCTTTTGTTATATAAATGATAGGGAAGTGAAAAGGGAAGAGGTGTTTTAAAAAATGGAAAAAAAGCTAATTTTCAGCGATATTTATAAAAACAGGTTTTTGATTTTATCCTGCCTGATGCTCATTTCCGGAACGATTTTCGGGACGAGCATGCTCAGATTTCTGCCGGAGGAAGTTCTTGAAAATCTGTACGGATTTTTATCGGAACAGACGGAAAATTTTCCGAACGAATTTATAAACCGTTTTTTCTTTCCTTTTGCGGTGCTCATGGGACTTTATTTTTCGGGCTCCGGAATTTTCGGAAGATTTACGGCGCCGGTTCTTGTTTTTATTTACGGAAGCGTTTTCGGATTGGAAAATTCGCTGAAATTCATGTTTTCCGGTGCGGATTATCTGATGGATAGCATGATTTTATTTTTCAGCGGAACCTTCTTTTTTGGTTTTTCTCTTCTTATAATGTCGGAAAATTCGATTTTTTCATCAAAAGGAATTTTCAGCTGCATCAAAGGAAAAAATGATGGAAAACCGCTTTATAATGCGAAAAAACAAGCTATAAAGTTTGCTGCCTTTACAGCCTGTTTTATAATAATTTCCGCTTTTTCTGCGTTTATAACTCAGTTTCTCCGTCCGAGGATTTAGCTTTTTTCTTCGGCGGTTTAACGTTTTTGAGCGGCGAACGGTTGGACGCGTCTTCAATCTGTCGGTTGCTTACATGGGTATAAATTTCTGTTGTTGCAAGGCTTTCGTGCCCCAGAAGTTCCTTCAGAACGCGGATATCAACTCCCGCATCCTGATAAAGCAAGGTTGCGGCGGTGTGGCGAAGCTTATGCGGCGAAATTCCCATTCCGTCAAGACCGGCTTCCTTCAGGCATTGTTCCACGATTTGTTCCACACGCCGCGGACCGATTCTTTTACCGTTTTTGTTAAGAAAAAGCGCGTTTTTATCAACTCTTTTAACTTTTTCACCGGAATCGAGCGCTCTGAGATAGGTTTCGATTGCCGTAAGGCAGGAATTGTTGAGATAAACAATTCGTTCTTTGTTGCCTTTACCGAGCAGTCTGAGCTGATTATCGCGGATATCGTTAAGATTGATACCGCAGAGTTCGGAAAGCCGCATTCCGCAGTTCAGAAACAGAGTTATCATGCAGAAATCCCGTTCCGTAAAATTTGTTTCAACATGAGTCAGAAGTTCCAGAGCCTGTTCAAGGGTTAAAAATTTAGGAAGTGTTTTTTTAAGCTTTGGTGTTTCAAGATTGAGCATCGGGTTTTCCGGAAGCTTTCCGCTGGAAACCGTGAGATATTTATAGAACGATCTTATTGCGGAAACTTTTCTTGAACGGGCTTTTGCTTCGTTATCATGGTTGCGCTGAAATTCCGAAAGGAATCTCATGGCATCGATTCTTGTTGCATTTTTAATCAGATCAAAACCTGCGTCAGCAATTTTGATTTCTTTATAATCGGTATCGTCGGAAACAATACAGTTATCAATAAGAAGAAATCTTATAAAAGAACGAAGGTCAAGATAATATCCGTCAACAGTTCTGGCAGAACGTCCTTTGATGGTTTCCATATAAAAAAGGAAATCCTGGAGATATTCGGGACAATCGTTCAGATAGTCTTTATTCATGGATTATTTCCTCCCCTTTATTTCGCTAAATTTCTATTTAGCGAAATAGCTTCTATAGGAATTATAACATAAAAACCTCTCTCCCGTCAAGTTGTTTGCAACAAAAAAATCCCGATGTTTATCGGGATTTTAATTGTTTTATTATTCTTCGCAAAGCGGTAAAATTCCGCCTATATCATGCAGCGATCTTCCTCCGAGATTTTCTGCGTAAATATTTCTGTTGCGCAAAAAATCTTTTATGTTCTCATAATCCTTGATTGATTTAAGATCGCCGGCTGTTCCGAGGATTTTTTCTTCAACCATTCCCCCGCAGCCGCCGATGAATCCGGTATCGTATCCTTTAAGATAGATTCCGCCTTCCTTGATTTTCAGGACCTCGATTTCTTTTTGTGTTAATATTTTCGCAATTCCCGGATCTGCGGTTATAACAGCGTCTTCGCATACCGCAAGCACCGAGCATTTTGCATAGCCCTGTTTCACAGCGATGATATTATAATTGTTTTCTTCTGCAAATTCCATCAGTTTCCGGTCAATTATATCCGGATTCACGATGATATTTCTGCCAATAATTTCCGCATTTATAAGACAATCGTCCGGATAGCTGAAATCCAGTTCATTTTCGGCGTTTTTAAGTTCAAAACCGAGCATTTCGAGCATTTCGCTGCTCTTTTTTGAGCACGACGCCGTAAGCACGGAATTTCCGCCCAGATGCAGAAGCTGCAAATCTGCGTGAGATGCTATCCCCTCAGGGAGATTTGGGTTCGGTTCCACCGGAACAACAGCGATTTTAGCCGATTGCAATGCGGAAATAACGTTCTCCGCTTCGGAAGAAACCGCCGCAACGGTCACGTTTCCGGTTGGAAAATTTGGTTTTTTAACAAAATTCATCAGTTTCTGACCTCTTTTTTACGGATTGCAGAAAATGCTTCGCCGATGCTTGCAACCCCGGTGAGTTTTATTTTATAATCCTCGGCACGCAGCTTTTTAAGACACTGGGACGGCAGAATTATTTCGGTAAAACCGAGTTTTTCCGCCTCTTTGATGCGGATTTCGGTGTTGGAAACGCTTCGCAGTTCACCGCCAAGGCCGATTTCGCCGAAAGCGACGATGCTGCTGTCAACAACAGTATCAGTAAGGCTTGAAATCAGCGCAATTGCAACCGGAAGATCCGCCGCAGGCTCGTCCAGTTTAAGACCGCCGATTACATTGATATAGGTATCCATGCTTCCGAAATAATAACCCGCTCTCTTTTCGAGCACCGCAATCAGAAGAGCGGTGCGATTGAAATCAAAACCGGTGGAAGTCCTTCTCGGAACGCCGAAACCGGTTTTTGAAACAAGCGCCTGGACTTCCGCAAAAATAGGTCTTGTTCCCTCGATAATACAGCTTACGCATGTGCCGGAAACGTTTGTCGGTCTTTCGGAAAGAAGCGCGACGGAGGGATTTTCCACCTCATGGAGTCCGCTTTCGTTCATCTCAAAAATTCCGATTTCGTTAGTTGAACCGAAACGGTTTTTGATGGAACGGAGAATGCGGTAGCTCATGGTGCGCTCGCCTTCAAAATGAAGAACCGTATCGACAATATGCTCCATTACTTTCGGTCCGGCGATGGCGCCGTCTTTGTTGACGTGACCGACGATGAGAACCGGGATATTGGCTTTTTTGGCGACTTTCGTAAGGATCGAAGTGCATTCCTTGACCTGGGTAACGCTTCCGCTGGAGGAAGCGATTCCGGAAAAGCTCATTGTCTGGATGGAGTCCACCATAACCATATCCGGTTTTTCGGAACTGATTGCGTTGACCACCTGACCGATGTCGGTATATGGCGCGATGAGCAGATTTTTGCTGTCAACGCCAAGTCTTTTTGCCCGGAGCTTGAGCTGGGATTTACTCTCCTCGCCGGAAACATAAAGGATTTTCATTTTTTCCGCAAGTTTTCCGCAAATTTGAAGAAGCATTGTGGATTTTCCGATTCCGGGATCGCCGCCGAGAAGGATTACGGAACCTTTTACAATTCCGCCGCCGAGAACTCTGTCCAGCTCTTTTATTCCGGTTATATACCGGAACTCATCTTCCGCATCAACGTCGGAGATGCTCGAAATTGTTTCCGCTTCCGGTTCACCTATTATAAGACCGGCGGTTTTCTGTTTTGAATTTCCCTCTTCCGCACGGACGTCTTCAACAAAAGTGTTCCATTCTCCGCATTCGGGGCATTTTCCCATCCATTTCGGAGTTTCGTATCCGCATTCGGAACAGACAAAGATTTTTTTGAGTTTTTCCATTATTGAACTTCCCTTTCGGTAAGATGTTTTGCTGCAGAAACGGCTATTGAAAAAGCCATTTTGTTCTGATAAATTTCATCGCTGAGCATTGCGGCTTCGGCGCTGTTTGAAATAAAACCGCATTCAACAAGAACTGCAGGTTTTTGAGTATGATAAAGAATATAAATATCCTTTGTCGCCTGTTTTATTACCCGGTTGTTTTCCGGCTGGAGCATTGAAGAAATCCCGCTCTGCAGCGATTCTGCAAGAGCCTTGCTTTCGGGATTATTTTCGCCGTAAAAAATCTGCGCACCTTTTGCATCGCCGCCGAAAAAATTCTGATGAATTGAAATCACGCAAAGACAAGGCGATTTTTCCATCTGTTCAAGGCGGTTTTTTATATCGGAAACTTTACGCTCCCGCTGATTCCGGAGATTTTCGTCGCAGGTCATTCTGTCGGTTTCCCGGGTAAATTCGACTTCGTAACCCAAAAATTCAAGAAACTTTGCGGTTTTAAGGGTTATGGAAAGGTTAAGATCCTTTTCGATGATTCCGCCGACTCCTATTGCGCCGCCGTCTTCACCGCCGTGTCCCGCATCAAGAAGGATAAGGCTGTTTTCGCTTATATTTCCGGATGAAACCGGAGCGGATGCATCCGGAAAATATAAAAACGGCGCGGCAACAATAAAAAATGCCGAAACGGTAAGAAGAACCGCTTTCATTATAACATATTTCAAAAAAGAACACTCCCCTTTCGCTTTTTTAATAATACGCGAAAAGGCTTTGCCCTATACCGGATATTTTATCACAAATCGATTTGTTTGTATATCCAAAAATGCACCTTTAAATTTGTATATTAATTAATAATTTATTTTCGGTTTCTTCATTGACTTTCACATACTAAAGTGTTAAAATTAAAAAGCTGAGATAATTCAGCGCATTAAAGTGTAAAGGAGTGTTTCTTTTATGAACAGCCGTCTTAAGGACGAAAGTCTTGAAGAACTTTTCGAAGCTATTCTTACCCTTGAAAATAAGGAGGAATGCTACAGCTTTTTCCGCGATCTTTGCACTGTTCCGGAACTGAAAACCCTTTCCCAGCGTTTCCATGTTGCAAGAATGCTTGTGGATAAAAGGGTTTACAGCGATATTGTTGAAGAAACCGGTGCTTCCACCGCTACCATAAGCCGCGTCAACCGTTCCCTTTCCGAAGATTACGATTCCTGCGGAGGATATATCCTTGTTTTCAACCGTCTTGAGGAGAAAAAATGAGCGATTACGGCGATTTTGCAAGATTTTACGATAAGTTTACTTCAAATGTGGACTACCCCGCAAGAGCAAGATATTTTGATGCTCTTATCCAGAAATATAATCCGGATGCCCAGCTTATGCTTGACCTTGCCTGCGGAACAGGTTCCCTCAGCTTCGAGTTGGAGCCTTTCGGATATGATATTGTTGCGGTGGATAATTCATATGAAATGCTTTCCGTTGCAATGGAAAAGAAAGAAATGCTCGAAAGTTCCGTTCTTTTCCTTTGCCAGGAAATGAGCGAACTTGATCTTTTCGGAACCATCGATGCAACAGTCTGTGCACTTGACAGTATAAACCACGTTCTCGATGAAGAGGAAGTTCAGGATATTTTCAGGAAGGTTTCCCTTTTTTCGAACCGCGGCGCAGTTTTTGTTTTTGACGTCAACACCGTTTATAAGCATCAGGAAGTTCTTGCGAACAACTGCTTTGTTTATGAAAGCGGAAAAACCTTCTGCGCATGGCAAAACAGTCTTGATAAAGACGGCGTTACCGTTGATATATCCCTTGATTTCTTTGATAAAACCGAAAACGACGGACTTTATTGCCGTTACAGCAGCGATTTTTCCGAAAGAGCATACGAGATCGAGGATCTCAAAAAATGGCTTTCCGATGCGGGTTTTGAAGTAAAAGCGGTGTTCGATGAGGATAGCTTCCTTCCCCTTCGCCGGGACAGCCAGAGAGCGGTTATTGCGGCTGTAAAAAAATAATTTAAATATTTTGAAATTTTTTCAAAAAAAGGCTTGACTTTTATATATTTATGGGTTATAATAAGCAAGTCGTCTGGGGGCATAGCTCAGCTGGTTAGAGCACCTGCCTTACAAGCAGGGGGTCATAGGTTCGAGTCCTATTGTCCCCACCAGATTTAAACCGCAACATCAGTTGCGGTTCTTTTTTTGCCAAAATTCAGAAATCAGCAAAATCGGAACAGCCCTCTGCCCCATTTTTTCGGCAAAGGGCTCTTTTTATTATTTCGATTTTGTAGTATAATATCTTCGGGTGATTTAAATGAAACATATTGTAAACGTAGTAAGCGAAAACCAGTGGCTTCAGGATTATAACGGAAAAGAAGGAATGAATAAATTCATTTCCGATTGCCTTTGTGACGGATGCGAAGTTATCCGCGGCGGCGAAGATACCACCGGAATTTATGATAAGGATAACGTAATCGGCGTTCATCTTTTCTTCTATCCTGCATGGCTCGATTTCTGGAGAAACGATATCCCGAACCTTGAACGTCATTTCGGAACAAGGGAGATCTGGGAAGGATATTACATGGCAAAAAACCGCGAGGAATTCCTTCTTCCCTATCGTGCGGATATGGAATATGCTGAAGCCATCGGCGCGGAATATGTTGTTTTCCACGTAAACGACGTTTCCAACGAGGAAGTTATAAGCTATAAATGGGAACATTCCGACGAAGAAGTTATCCGCGCCGTTGCGGAGATCGTCAACGAGCTTACAAGGGGCAAAAACTACCATTTCAAGCTGCTGTTTGAAAATCTCTTCACCCCGGGAATGATGCTTTTAAAACCCGCAGAAACTGCTCTGATGCTTGAGCTCACCGATTATGAAAACAAGGGAATCCTTATGGATACCGGCCACCTTATGTGCGCTCCGCAGAACATCTATACAGAGGATCAGGGAATCGATTTTGTCCTCGAAACGGTAAAAAATCACGGAGAGCTTGCGAAATATTTCAAGGCGCTCCATCTCCATAAATCCACCACCGGTGAATATATCCAGCGTCACAAAACCCTTGATATAACTCCGAAAGAGGAGTTTTATGAACGCTGGGCCCAGGGTTACGACATTATCCTTAATATCGATAAACATCAGCCTTTTGAAAGCCCGAGAGTTCAGGAAATCCTTGAACTTGTTGAACCGGAATACGTAACCCACGAAATTTCCGCAAAAACAAAGGAAGAAAAACTTGAAAAAGTGCTCATCCAGATGAAAGCGCTTGGAAGAATATAAAAGAAAAGCCGGAAAGGTCTTCCCTTTTCGGCTTTTTTATGCAAAATTTTTCCGCAAACGGTTACTTTATTATTGAAGGGCGGTGAAATTCTTTGGATGATGAAAAAATAATCGGGCTTTATTTTGAACGTGATGAATCCGCAATTTACGAAACCGCGGAAAAATACGGAAACTATCTTTATAAAATCGCTTTCAACATTCTATCGGATAATGAGGATTCGGAAGAAAGCCTTAACGATACTTATATGAGCGCATGGAACACAATTCCTCCGGAAAAACCGAAGATTTTTTCCGCGTTCCTGAGCAGGCTTACCCGCAATATTTCGCTCAACAAGCGGCGGAATAATATTGCAAAAAAGCGCGGCGGCGGAGAAGCTGAAATTGCGTTTGAGGAAATTGAAGAATGCGTTCCGTCGGAAAGCTCGCCGGTTCACGAAGCCGAAACAAAGGAACTTGCGGAAATGATATCAGAATATCTTAAAAAGCTCCCGAAAACCGAAAGGCAGGTTTTTGTCTGCAGATATTATTATCTTGATTCTCTTTCGGATATTTCGGAAAGATTCGGATTCAGCCGGAGCAAAATTGCTTCAATGCTTCACAGAACCAGAAAAAAGCTTTTATCCCATCTTGAGAAAGAAGGTGCAGCTTATGAACGGTGATAAAATAATGGACGCGATCGGTCTTATTGATGAGGAAATAATTGCAGAGGCAAGAGAACCGGCAAAAAGGCGTTTTGGAACAAAAAAGATTTTTGCGCTTATTGCGGCAATAATTATTCTTGCGCTTCTTTCTGTAACCGCCGGGGCTTTGGGATGGTTTGATGACAAGATAAATAATATAGTTATCACCAATGAATTTTTTGATGAAAGCGAAGGGATTGACAGCTATATTTTTGAATTTGACGTGGATATTCCGGATGATGCAGAAGAAATCATAAAGGATTATTATTTACCGATGATTTTTATGGATGATGAATATAACGCAAGCGCAAATTCCTATTCCGGCTATTTTTATTGGGAAAGTCCAAAGGAAAAGCAGATTTTTATGTTCAGTCAGCATTCCGTTCTTGCGTTCGATGAATACAGTTTTTCATTCGGGGAAAAAATGAATGTGGCTGAAGAAAAATTTTCTTTCTGCGGCGAAGAAATCCGCTGTATCGTATTCACTCCGGAAGGAAAAGAAAGCGGTTCAATAAAACAGATTTACTGGTCGGACGGATACTATATATTTAAAATAACGGCAACGGGCTGTGATGATGAATTTATTGAAAAAGCTATGGAAAGCATTGAAAAAGTCGAAGATTTTTCGGATTACGGAAAATTCCGTGAAAACAGATATCATTAAAAAAAGACCCGCGGAGCGGGTCTTTTCCTTTTTATTCAAGCTTTATTTTTTCGTATTTGACCGGTTTAAGATCTTCGTCAAATTCGATTTTATAACCTTCGCAGGGATTCGGCTGCCAGGCGTAAAAATGCTCGGCGGTTTCGTCGCCGGGAAACCATGTGAGCATAAGTCCGGCAATAACGCCTCCGTGGCAGACGATAAAACAGTCCTTGCCAACGTAATCTTTCATCGCCACAAGGGAACGCTCGAGCATAATTTCGCCGCTTTCGCCGTTTGGACAAACGTTGCGCCAGTTATCGCCGGTGATCCATGCCTGATAGTCTTCCCTGTCTTTCAGATTTTCATAACTGAGCATTTCAAAATCTCCGAAGCTGAATTCCCGAAGGCGCGGGTCGGTTTCGTGCTCAATTTCGCCGTAAATTTCAAAAAGCGTCTGCTCGGTGCGGATAAGATCCGTTGTAACGAATAGAAAATCCTTGATATCGTGGTAAAAGGGATAAATTTTCGCTCTTTTTCGGGTATCGATTGCCGCAATTCCCTCTTCTATAAGCGGAAGATCGGTGCTTCCGTAATAAAGGCGGCGTTTGTTGCCTTCGGTGATTCCGTGTCTGAAAAGATAAATGGTGCTCATATTATTTCAACCTCTGGGAAAGTCCGCAAAAGATTCTTTCAACGTGCTCAGCTTCTTTCGAAAGTTTTATAAGAAGCCTTCCGTTTGCTTCGCGCCATGCTCGTTCGGTCTTGTTTATTGGAACAACACCGCAGGAAATATCGTCGGAAATGATGATTTTTTCGCCGATATTTTCCACGTGCTCAAAAAAATAATCCGCCGGTTCGATTCCGTGCTCAACGCACCAGAAGCTGAAACGTTCAATATGGCTTATGCATTTTTTATCGAATTCCGGAGCGGAATCCTTATTGCAGATAAAGATTTCATCATCGGAAATTCTGAAATTTTCTTTTGCAAAAGCGGTTTTGCCCTGAAAAGCGCCGCCGATTATAAGTTCCATAAAATTCTCCTTAAAAAACAGTAAGTGCAACAATTCCGAAAAGTTCGCCGATGGTGTGTCCGAAACCGGTGACGTCGCCGGAAAAACCGTCGAGATTTTTAAAAGCATAGGATGTTGCAAAAACATAGCCCACAGCGGTTGCAAAGCAGGAAACGATTCCGTCAGCGCCGCAGATAAAATATGAAAGCGCAACCGAAAGAACAAGGATGGCCGAAAGAGCGGTGATATTGCCTTTGCTGATTCCCTGCTGGAAGTTTCCGGCATATTCGCTGTGTCCCATGGGACGAAGGGTAGAAACTCCTATTGCGCTGCAGGCTCTTGAAACCATGCAGATGAAAATAAGCGCAAGCATATTTTCACTTCCATCGGCAGATGCGAAAGCAGCAAAACTGAAAATCATCAGAATTGCAAGACCCACAACGGCGAATGAACCGACGTGGGAATCCTTGAGGATTTCGCGCTTTTTTTCAAGAGGTCTGCGGGAAAAAATCGCATCACAGCAATCCATATATCCGTCAAGATGGATTCCGCCGGTTAAAAGATACGGCAAAAGCGCAAGAACAGCTGCCTTGAACATCGAAGGACAACCGATTTTTTCGAGCAAAAATGCCGCAAGGAACCAGATCCCGCCGATTACCGTTCCCACAAAAGGAAAAACAACAAGCATCAGCGAGCGCACCGAATCTTCCCAGACATGCGCAAAGGGCGTTGGAATTGCGCAGAACATGCTGAAACTCATACAGAATGCCTTAAGCAGTTTTTTCAAATAAGCTCAGCTCCTTTGTAAAAAATAATCTGTCCGCAGGAAAATTCCGCAACAACGTCGCATTTTTCGGCAATTTTTCGGTCAACGAAGGCAAGACCCTCTCGGTAGGAATCGGTCCATTCGTCATAAAAAGCCGCGTCGCAGAAAATATTATCCGAAACAAAAACAACATTTTCCGCAATTTCGGAAAAATCGAGAAGTTCATTCGCAACCTTTTCCGGTGCGGATTTATTGATATCGCCGCTCATTCCACAGAACATTTCGTTGGATAAAAGCGCGGTTACACTATCGACAAGGTATGTGCCTTTACAGTCTGTTTCTCCGCAATGCAATGCGATATTTCTGCCCCATTCGGCAGTTTTGAAGCCCCAGCCTTCTCTTTCTTTTCTGTGCCGGATAACTCTTGCGTCATCCTCGTCATCCTTCGGTTCCATTGTTGCAAGGTACCAGAGATGTCCTTCGGACGAGAGTTTTTTTGCAATTTCCTGGGCAAACATGGATTTTCCGTTTTTGGCTCCGCCGGATAAATAAATTCTCATCTTTCCACCGTAAAATGATCGCCTTCGCGAATTTCTTCAAGATAGCTGTCGTCGATGCTTGCTTCATCAAAAGTTGCCATTTCGTTCATAATGGCGTAAGCCGCATCAAGAACCCGGAACATAATCGGGCAGCCGCTTCCCTCTCCAAGGCGCATTTTCATAAGAAGCGGCGCTTCAAGATCGAGTTCGTTCATGGCAAGAACGTATCCGGGTTCAAATGAAGCATGGGAAGCGATTAAATAATCTTTAACATTCGGGCAAAGTCTTGCGGCGCAAAGGGCAGCAACAATGGAGATAAAGCCGTCTATTACAACGGGAATTCTGTGTTCTGCAGCGCCGAGGAAAACTCCGCACATGGCGGCAATATCAAGTCCGCCGACTTTTGAAATAACGTCAATGGGGTCGTTTGGGTCGGGTCTGTGTTTTTCGATGGCGCCGTCAATTACTTCGATTTTATGGAGATATGCTTCATCAAGAAGTCCGCCGCCTTTTCCGGCGGTTATTTTTGCTGGAGTTCCGGTAAAAGCGGAAAGAATTGCGGAGGAAGTTGTTGTGTTACCGATTCCCATTTCACCTACTCCGATAGCGTCAACACCGTCTTCGGAGCATTTATCTGCCATTTCAAGACCGACGCAGATTGCTTTTTCGGCCTCTTCCCTTGTCATTGCCGGTTCAAGATAAAGATTCTTTGTGCCGTAAGCGATTTTTCTGTTGATTACCGCGGGGCAGTTATAATCTGTCATAACGCCGACGTCAACAACAACGATTTCATCGCCGAAATGTTTTGCAAGCGAAGATGCACCGGTAAGTCCCCTGGTGAGGTTGATGGTCTGGGAAAGGGTTACGGACTGCGGAGTGCAGGAAACGCCTTCGTCGCAGACTCCGTTATCGGAACAAAGTACGATTATGCGGCATTTTTCCGCTTTATTATGGAGTTTTCCGGTCATTCCGGCAACTCTTATTGATAATTCTTCAAGAACTCCGAGGCTCCCTGGAGGCTTTGCAAGCTGCGCCTGTCTTTCCTTTGCGGCGGACATGATTTCCTTATCTGCGGGTTTTACCGCAGCGATCGCTTTTTCAATTCTCTCGTTCAAAAAATTCACTTCCCTGCTTTCTGATTTTTACCGGAAAAGAATATTGCGGAAATAAAAAGGTTGATAAATCCGGAAAAGAAGAAAAAAACTCCCCAGATTCCGAAAAGAAGAGTTACAAAAGGCTTCTGCGGAGTTTCCTGCATAACAGCCGAAAACCCTTCGGGTGTCCAGTAATGGAACAAAAAATATGTAAGAATAAAAATAAGAAGTGCAGAGATAAAAGAAACCGCGGAAAGCATCAGAAATTTCTTTTTCAAAAAATGCACCGTCCTTTAAATATAATATAAATTTATTATAGCATATTTTTATATATATTTCCACAAAAACATTCTTTTGGCAAAATCGGAACATAAAAAAGGCGTGCTCAAATGAGCACGCTTATGTAATTATCAACTGCGGTGTCATATTCTATTGCGTGTTTTTCGGATTCTTCGAGTATAAATTCATCGGCTTTTTTAAGGAGATTAATATATCCGAAAAACTTTTCGTCCATCGGTATTTTGAGACTTTCAAAGGCTTTTCCGAAAACATAAGGGTTATTCATATTGTAAGAAAAACTCAGATCTCCGTTCGGGCGGACACAAACAGAATGCCAGCATAATGAATATAAAGGATTTTCCTTATATTCATTTATCATATTGACAATTTTATCGTGTTCATAAATGTTATCGTCGCCCACGCAATTTGGATATTTTTTGCAAAGTTCATCAAGTTTTTTGTGGAAATATTCAAACCGTTCAGGAGGAACAATAAGATTTTTGTCAGCCTCTTTTTCTTCGGCGGATTTACAGCCAAGGCTTGCGATAGGAGTTATTTTTACGGAACAATTTTTAAAAGCGGAAAGTTTTTCAAGAATTGTTTCCATATCGTCAATATAATCGTTTGCAAGGGTTACCTGCACAAAAGAAGGAATATCCTTTTTGTCAAAAAATTCAACGGCGTTTATGACAGAATCAAAACTGTCTTTTCCGCAGATTGCTTTATGTTTTTCCGGATTTTCACCAAGAATGCTTGTAAAATATTCAGCAAGTCCTTTATAAGAAGCAAGTTTTTCAAGACGTTCCCTGTTCATTCCAAGGCTGTTTGATGCAAAAGTAAAACGAAGTTCAAGAGAATCAAGACAATCGAGCAGCTCGAACATATCGCTTCTCATAAGCGGTTCTCCGCCGGTGAAAACAACGTATTTACCGCCCTGATTTTTAAATTCGGCAAAAATCGATTTGATTTGCCCGGTGCTCATTTCTTCGTTTTTACGATGGATTCCGCCGTCAAGATAGCAATGTCTGCAATGCTGGTTGCAGGCGTGGGTAACTTCAATATAAAGGCTGTTTAATTTATAAAAATCCATATAATCACCTTTTAATTCTTTATTTTATTTCGATTTCGATTTAATCATATTGCTTATGTCCTTTCAAGAAAAAGCTCCGACAAATCGGAGCTTTTTTACATTATATTATTTCTTCAATTCCTAATGAATTAACGATGATAAGTTTCTTGAAGATTTTTTTGCCTTTTTTAAGGATAACTTCTCCTTCGTCGAATGCGCTTCTGTCGATGGTTGCGAAAACGTCGGTGATTTTTTCATCGTTGACGGTGATGCCGCCCTGTTCAATAAGGCGTTTGCCTTCGCCTTTGGATTTTGCCATTTCAGCTCTGATGAGCGCTTCGGTAACAGCAAGTTTTCCGTCTGCAAAATCAGCTTCGGTGAAGGAAACGGTGGGCATATTTTCGCTGGAGCCTTTTCCTGCAAAAATAGCTCTTGCAGCTTCAAGGGCTTTTGCAGCTTCTTCTTCGCCGTGAACGATTTTGGTTACTTCATAAGCAAGGCGCTCTTTGCAGGCGTTGATGTTTGCGCCTTCAAAAGTTTTTTCCATCTCTTCGATTTCCTCAACAGGAATGAAAGTGAGGAATTTGAGGCATTTGATAACGTCGTCGTCGCCGACGTTTCTCCAATACTGGAAGAAATCGTAAGGAGTGGTTTTGGTTGGGTTGAGCCAGACTGCGCCGCCTTCGGTTTTGCCCATCTTCTTGCCTTCTTTGGTGGTAAGAAGCTGGAAGGTCATGCCCTGAACTTC
>JAFSEN010000100.1 GCA_017435745.1 Oscillospiraceae bacterium | reverse complement strand
CTCGATTTTTTTAACGGTTTTCTGAAGGTCGATGATGTAGATTCCGTTTCTTTCGGTGAAGATATACGGAGCCATTTTAGGGTTCCAGCGGCGGGTCTGGTGACCAAAGTGTACACCAGCTTCAAGCAGCTGTTTCATAGATACTACGGACATTATTTTTTCCTCCTTGTTATTACCTCCACCCCAGTCATTTCCCGGCAGCAACCGGATTTTCCCGGTCAACGACCGACGGGATTGTGGGGTGTGTGTGCTTTTAAGAAGACGCACTTATAGACTTGCAGTCTTCCAGCCATTAGATTATAACACTTAAAGCAATTTATTGCAACCGTTTTTGCTATTTAATATAAGAAAATATCTAAAATTTTTTGGATAAAATTTTTGTTTTCATTGTATATTTTGCCACATTGTTCAGTTTTTATCAAAATGGTGTCTTTTCCCACCGTTACTATTTTTTCCCAGCCTATAGAAATACTTTCGTTTCCGCCGAAAATTCCGAAAATTTTTGGCCTGATATTTACAACCAGCGCAATTATTTTCTTTGTTTCGGTGTCGAAAAGTATATCTTCGGCAAAACCAAGAGAGCTTCCGTCAACGGTATTGATTATCTCTTTTTTCAACAATTCTTCAGAAGTTAAAAGCACTTTTCATCACCCTTTCAAACATAATTGTATGCCGTTTTTCGGAATTTTTTGTCTGTCCGTGCTCAAAATTTTCCATGCTGCCCGTTCCGTGCTCAAATGAATATTTTCAAAACAAAAAGCCCAAAATCAACCTTGCAAAAATATTTTTAACGGGGAGTTTTTTATGTATTACGGCAAGGTAGAAATATGCGGAATCAACACGGCAAAGCTTCCGGTGCTCACAGAAAACGAAAAAAGCGACCTTATGAAACTTGCAAAAAACGGCGACAAAAATGCGCGCGAAAAGATGATAAACGGAAATCTTCGGCTTGTTTTAAGCGTTGTTCAAAAATTTTCCGGCCGCGGAGAAACGCCCGACGACCTTTTTCAAGTGGGGTGCATCGGGCTTATCAAAGCCATTGATAATTTTGACCCAAGCCTTGACGTCCGTTTTTCAACTTACGGTGTTCCGATGATTATCGGCGAGATAAGGCGGTTTTTGCGGGATTCAAACACCGTCAGGGTAAGCCGCTCGATGCGCGATATTGCTTATCGGGCCATGCAGGTGAAAGAGGATTTTATCAATGAGCACGGAAGAGAACCCAAAATTGACGAGATTGCAAAAATTCTTGAACTTCCGAAAAGCCGGGTAGTAATCGCGCTGGAATCCATTGTTGAACCGGTTTCTCTTTATGAACCGGTATATTCCGATTCCGGCGACACGATTTTTATGATGGATCAAATAAGCGATAAAAATTCCGACGCAGGCTGGCTTGAAGAAATTGCGCTTAAAGAGGCCGTAAAATCCCTTTCGCAAAGGGAAAAACGCATACTCGGAATGCGTTTTTTTGATGGGCGCACACAAACCGACGTTGCTTCGCTTATAGGCATAAGCCAGGCGCAGGTTTCGCGCCTTGAAAAAGGAGCGCTGCAAAAAATCAAGAAACAGCTTTAACATTTTTTCTTCTTGTGGTAAAATGGTTCAAGAAAAAACATTCGGCGGTGAATAAAATGAAAAAACTTCTTATAACCGGTTTTGAACCTTTTGGCGGAGAAAAAATTAACCCTTCCTGGGAAGCGGTAAAGCTTCTTCCGGATGAAATCGGAGATTTTTTGCTTTCAAAAATCGAAGTTCCGGTTGTTTTTGGAAAAACAGCAGAAACCGTTATTGAAAAAGCAAGCGAAATAAACCCCGATGCAATAATCTGCGTTGGCCAGGCCGGCGGAAGAAATTTCGTAACCCCCGAAATGGTTGCTATAAATCTTCGTTTTGCCTCCATTTCCGATAACGAAGGAAACCAGCCAAAAGATATCCCCTGCATCGAAGGCTGTGAAAACGCGTTGTTTTCAACCCTTCCGGTAAGAAAAATGGCAGAAGCTGTTTCCGCAGAAGGTATCCCCTGCTCTGTTTCCTATTCCGCAGGAACCTATGTCTGCAACGACCTTTTGTACCACGTTCTTGAGCATTACAAAAACACCGAAACAAAGGCCTGTTTTATCCATGTTCCGTTCATTCCGGAACAAACGGAAGACAAACCGAGCCTTCCCCTTGCAACAATCGCAAAAGCTCTTGAAATTGCGATAGAATCGATATAAAAAACTCCCTGCCAAAAACGGCAGGGAGTTTTTTTGTAAATTAATTTCCTCCGGTTACAATAAAGGGCTGGATTGCGCCGGCAACTTTATAAATCGGCATTGTCTGGAGCATTACTTTTCCGGGACCGGTTATAACGGTATCAACAAGTCCTTCGCCGCCGAAAAGGGCATTTTTAACGCTTCCGACCATACGTATATCCATTTTGCAGGTTTCGTCCATAATGGCAACAACGCCTGTGTCGCAGACAAGTTCTTCGCCCGCAGCAAGGTTATATTCCTTGCAGTAACCGTCTATTTCAAAGAAAGCAAGACCGGGGCCGGTTACCTTCTGCATGATAAAACCTTCTCCGCCGAGAAGACCCGCTCCGACTTTTTTGCGGAAGAAAATCGAAAGCTGGGTGCCTTCGGTTGCGCAAAGGAAAGCGCGTTTCTGGCAAATTACGCTTTCGCCCGGGGCAAGCTGTTTGGAAACAATTCTTCCCGGGAAGGAGGAAGTGAACGCAATTTCGCCCGCTCCTCTTGCTTCATAATGGTTGAGAAAAAGGCTTTCGCCGGAAATCATTCTTCCGAACGCTTTTCCAATTCCTCCGTCGGCTTTTGTATCGGTCGAAATCGGACCTTTTATCCATGTTCTTCCGCCGGATTCGCTTACAAGACCTTCGCCCGGTTCAAGCTGGATTACAAGCGCCGGAAGAGAACCGCCTTCTATTTCATAACGCATAAAAACGCCTCCTTTTTATTGTTTTCAACTAAAGTTTACCATTGCTCACAAAAACTTACAAGAAAACTTTTTGTTAACATTTTCAGCCGATTTTTATTGAAGAAATAAACTCGTCGCAAAGCTTTTCATCAAAAGCTTTGTTTTCTTCCGAATCGATTCTTATATAGGCATTGACCGCAACGACATATCCGTCAAATTGAAGCTGATAAAATCTTCCGTAAACAGGAACGGCATCTTCTTCAACATCATATTTTTCGCTTGTGGGATAATCAAAACGGATATAGCTTCCTTTTTCGAAATTTCCGCTTACTTCGTGATATGTATATTCATCGATTCCGACCCATAATGAGTTTCTTGCAAGCAGGTCGTCATAGGTCGTGCCGGTGTCTTTATACACAGCAATACTTGCGTAATGGTAATTATCCCAGGGCAATTTAAAAGTAATGCCGTAAATCTCTCCATTTTCCTCAAGAGTTCCCGGTTCCCAGCCTTCCGGAACGGAAATTGAAACGGAAACAAATTCGTCTTTTAAAACTGTTTCCTCGCTGTTTTCGGAAGGCAAAACTTCCGGGTGAATTTTTCCGGAAAGTTTTTCGTTTTCGATTTTGATATAACTTTCCAGAATTTCCTCAATGCTTTCCGTCTGCTCCGGTTCGCTTTCGGTTTTTATCCCGGATTCCGATTTGGCGATTTCCTCTTCCGGGTTTGCAACTTCGATTTTCCATCCGCAGGCAGAAAACGAAAACAACATTATTGCGACAAAAATCACAGCAAAAAACTTTTTCATAAAATCAGCTCCTTGATTTTTCATCTATAATAATAGTGTTTGTTTAAAGCGGTTTTGTTGCACAAAAATAAAAAAATCCGGCAGAAGTCTGCCGGATTTTTTTATTCAACTTCAAGAGTCATCAGAATATGCGGAATTCCGTCTTCGAGGAATTCTTCCGAAACCTGTTTAAAGCCAACGTTTTCATAAAATTTTCTTGCATAAACCTGGGCTTCGATTGTGATTTTATCCGCGCCGAATTTTTCTTTTGCAAGGCGGATTCCCTCTTTGAGCACGACCGTTCCGTAACCTTTTCTGCGCCTTGCGGAAATAACCCTTCCGACTGCTGCATCTTCAAAAGAAACGCCTTTATCGAGCACGCGGAGATAGGCGGCAATGCCATCCTCGTCCTTGAGCCAGACATGGTATGCGTTTTGGTCTTTATCATCGATTTCCGGATAGGGACATTCCTGTTCAACAACAAAAACGTTGACACGGAGCTTTAAAATATCATAAAGCTCGTTTACTGTAAGTTCTTCGAATTTTTTTATAACAAGTTCCATCTTTATTCTTCGCTTTCGGAAACGGATTCAAGTTTTTCAACAACGGCGGTATCAACGCGCATTCCGTCAACGGTTTCAACGGTGAATCTGTATCCTCTGTTTTCAAAGGTATCGCCCACTTCCGGAACCTTGTTGAGTTCGTCCATGATCCAGCCGCTTAGGGTAGCATAGGGAACTTCTTCAATATCCAGTTCAAGTTCTTCAAAAAGTTCTTCCGGATCCATACTTCCGGAAACGGTATAAACGCCTTTGCTTTCGCTAATATCCTCTTCAACTTCGTCGTGTTCGTCCCAAATTTCGCCGACAAGTTCTTCAAGAATATCCTCCATGGTAACAATTCCGAAAGTGCCGCCGTATTCATCGTTTACAACGGCCATGTGGCATTTTTCTTTCTGGAGAAGTTTGAGAAGCGCGCCGATTTTCATCGTTTTGGGAACATAAAGAGGTTCGGTAAGCATTGTTTCGGCAATATTGTCTTTGTCGTAATTGTTATAAAAATCGGTGCGGTGGATTATTCCGATTATGTTGTCAAGGCTGTCGACATAAACCGGAAGACGGGAATATCCGGTTTCGACAAAAACTTCAGCCACTTCTTCCTTGGTCCAGTTTTTCTCAACAGCTTCGATATCGACACGGGGAGTTGCAATATCAGCGGCGTCGTTTTCGTTAAGTTCGATAACGTTGCGGATAAGTTCGCTTTCCTGCTCGCCGATTCCGCCGCTGCTTTCAACTTCATCGACCATTGAAAGAAGCTCTTCTTCTGTAACGGCCTGTTCGTCGCTGCTTTTAAAAATAATAGAAATAAATTTTTTCCAAAGACCGAAAATATAATTTATGGGGGTAAGGATTACCGCAAGAAAATTGATTATGGGTGCAGAAAACCTTGCAAAAGCTTCGGGAGATTCCTTTGCAACACTTTTCGGAGTAATTTCGCCAAAGATAAGTACAACAACGGTGATTACCGCAGTGGAAAGAGTTGCTCCCGCATCGCCGACAAGTTCGATAAAAAAAACGGTCGCTATTGCAGAAAGAGCGATGTTAACTATGTTGTTGCCGACAAGGATCGTTGTCAGAAGGCGGTTATAATCTTCAACAAGCCGAAGCATGAGTATTGCGCCTTTGTCGCCTTTTTCTGCTGAAATTTTTAATTTTGTAATATTAAGACTGTTGAAAGCGGTTTCCGTTGCGGAAAAATATGCCGACATCATTACAAGAACGCCCATGGCGACTATTGTGCCGATATTGTTCATTTCTTAATTGATACAACCTTTCAAAAATTAATAATTAACGCAAAAAAGCACAGCCCGAGGCGCTTTTGCGTCCAGGCTATGCTCCGAAAATCAATTTATAATAATACTTCGTATGTCTGCGTCGTCCATTTTTTGACCTTTCAAATAAATAATATGACTATTATACACAAGTAGCGTTTACTTGTCAATTATCCTGTAATTATTCCGCCGCCGAGAAGTTTGTCGCCGTCATAAATTACCGCGGACTGGCCCGGGGTTACTGCCCTTTGGGGTTCATCAAAAAGGATTAGCGCCCTGTCATCGCGGAAATATGTGCTTGCAAGGGCCGGAGCAGGGCTATGGGCATAGCGGATTTTGCATGTCACCGCAATCGGCATATCCGGCGCGCCGTTTATCCAATGGAAATCATCAACGATAACGCGCTTTTTAAAAAGGGTTTCGTTATCCACAAGAACCACTTCGTTTGCTTCCGGATCGATTTTTCCCACATAAAGCGGCGCCGGAAGCGAAAGCCCAAGTCCTTTTCTCTGGCCGATGGTATAGCGGCAGATTCCTTTATGTTCGCCAAGACATTTTCCGCATTCGTCAACAAATTTTCCGTGAGGCATTTCGCCGATTGCACGTTCGATATAACCTTGGGTATCGCCGTCGGGAATAAAGCAGATATCCTGGGAATCCGGTTTGTTTGCAACGGGAATCCCCGCTTTTTCTGCTATTGCGCGGATCTCGTCTTTGGATAAATCCGCAAGTGGAAAACGAAGATGAGGAATAAGTTCCTTGTCGATGTTATACATCATATAACTTTGGTCTTTTGCAAGATTTTTCGCCCGGAAGATATTGTTTCCGTCGGTTCTTGCATAATGGCCGGTGGAAATAAGATCATATCCGAGTTTCTGCGCTTCCTCGAAAAATGCCGGAAACTTAATGAATTTATTGCATCTTACACAAGGGTTCGGGGTTCTTCCCTTTTTATATTCCTCGGTAAAATTATCGAGAACTTCCTTTTTAAAAATTTCGCGGAAATCAAAAATATAATGAGGGATTCCAAGATGCTCCGCAACGGCTTTTGCATCCTTTGCTTCATCCCATTCGTCGAACATTCTGAAAGTTGCTCCCGCAACCTCATAGCCCTGTTCTTTAAGAAGATATGCTGCGGCCGCACTGTCAACTCCGCCGCTGAGCCCCACCATTATCTTCATGCCAGCATCCACGCAAGAGCATAGGCAAAGGAAGGAACTACCATTGCAATAATAAGGATAATTACCATTATTCTTACGAAAAGTTTATTCTGCATTTTTTACCTCCGAAAATCATTCAAGTGTTCCGAAACTGCTGAACGGAAAAAGAACAAATCTTGCTTTTCCTTTAATGTCGCTTTTATGGACATAGGGGTTTTCCCAAAATCTTGCGTCGAGCGATCCGGCTCTGTTATCTCCGACAAAAAAATAGCAATCCTCCGGAACAGTGAATTCTCCTTCAAAACCCGACCAGCTGCTGACATAAGGTTCTTCAAGATATTCTCCGTTGATATAAACCGCGCCGCTTCCGTTAAAAGCAACTGTATCCCCTGGAAGGCCTATGCAGCGTTTTATGAGCACGATTTCAAGTTCGTCGCTGTCAAAAACGATTATATCTCCGCGTTCAACGTTATCTTTGTTAAAAATTCTTGTTGTCATAACCTGGGCGCCGACGGGGATCGTTGTTTCCATCGAACCGGTCGGAACGCTTGCCATAAAGCAAAAAGTCTGGAATATTGCAAGGGGCAGGAAACAATAAAGCACAAGGGTTTTTGCCCAATCCAAAATTTCTTCTTTCAAGGTTTTTTTAGGTTTTTCTTTTTTTTCGGGAACAGGTTCTTCTTTTTCCTCTTCCGCGATTGCAGTATCCAATAATAAATCGTCCATATATTCCTCCATAAAGGTTTTGTACCGAATAATTATCGTTAATTATTTTATTATAACAACATTTTATTTTTTTATCAATAACGCAGGGCTAAAATTCACATTTCGGACAATAATAAATAAACAAAAGGGGGGCTTTGCTTTTTGTTTGTTGTATTTTTCAGGACTTTGATAATCTATTTTATAATAATCGTTTGTCTTAGGATTATGGGAAAACGCCAGCTTGGGGAACTTCAGCCTTCGGAATTTGTAATTGCGATACTTATATCGAACATTGCGACTCTTTCAATAGAGGACACCAACATTCCCCTTACAGGCGCGGTAGTTCCGATAATAACCCTTATGAGCGCAGAGGTAATTCTTTCTTTCATAACTCTTAAAAGCGGAAAAGCACAGACCATTGTTACCGGAAATCCGGTAGTAATAATCCGCAACGGAAACATTGATCAGAAAAGCATGCGCGAACTTCGTTTTTCAATCGAAGACCTTATGAGCCAGCTCCGTATCAACGGAATTTTTGACATTGAGGAAGTTTCATGGGCGATTGTTGAAACAAACGGACAGCTTACGGTTTATCAGAAACCGGAATACCAACCCCTTACCCCAAGCACATTTTTTGAACAAAAGAAGCAAAACGGTTTTCCGCCGATGGTGCTCATAAGCGACGGTGTTCTTTTGCCAAAGGTACTCAAAGAATGCAATCTCAGTAAAAGGTGGCTTGAAGGCGTGCTCAAAGAGGAAGAACTTTCTGAAAAAGATGTTTTCCTGATGACCTGCGATCCTTCCGCAAAATACTGCATCGTAAGAAAGGAAACCAAGAGATGAAGCGAATCGTTTTTGCCGCCGTTCTTCTTGCGGCAGTTATAGTTTTTAATTTTTTCTGTCTTTTCACCATTGCAAAAATCAGAAATGAATCTGTTCAAAAACTCGACCTGCTTTATTCTTACGTTCGCTATGATGACCGAGAAAAAACGGCTTTGGAATGCGAAAAATTTACCGAATACTGGTTTTCGGAACATCGGATATTATCCCAGATGGTAAGGCACGATTTTCTCGACCAGATCACCGTTGCCGTTTCCGGTTTTGTACCCCTTGCCGAATTTGATGAAACCGCGGAACTTGCTTCCGAAATAAACCGATGTAAAATTCTTATTGAAGAAATGTGGGATTCCGAAAGGCCGATTTTAAGAAATATTTTATAAAAAAGGCCGTGCTCAAAATGAGCACGGCTTTTTTTACGGCAATACTGTAATTATAATTTCTTCTTTTGCGGCGCCGATTGATTCTTCTGTGTTTGGATCAAAACCTTCAAAAATTGCTTCGGCTTCGTAAGTTCCTACTTTTGGAATCGTATCAAAAGCATCTGTTCCGATATGCTGGTTCGGTTTCAGATATCCGGTTTCGTAAATAGTTTCTTCGTTAATAATAATTTTAACTTTTATAAGGCAGCTGTTTTTTCCGGAGTTTTCAATTTTGAAATTACCTTTTCCGTCTTCTTTTGAAACTGTAATTTCCCCTGCAATTTTATATGAGAGTCTTCCTGCGGGGTTTTTTTCGCCTTCATAAAAAGTTCCGTCAAGCATCCCGTTTTTTGCGGATTCATCCGAAACGATCCAGGGGTATTCATCCTCTTTTGCAGGTGCTTCTCCTCCGAAAAGCAAAAAACCGGCAACGGCAAAAGCCGCAATTACAACAACAAGGACTATTGAAGCCGCAAAAGTCTTTATATTATTTTCTCTGTTATATGACAAAAAATTCCACTCTCCCAAAAAGATTCTTCCTATAGTATAACAGATATTCCAAGTTTTTCAATGATTTTTCGTATTTCTTTTATATTGAAGATTAACAAAATATGTGATAAAATAATGTTATTAATATACACAAGTTCTGTTTTTAATCAAAACCGGGATTGTGGAAATTAACAAACTTTTTTACATAAAACAGGGGGCTTTTTTATGAGCGAACTTATCGGCGCATGTCTTATCGGACAATCCGGCGGTCCTACCGCAGTTATCAACTCCAGCGCATACGGCGTTATCAAAACGGCGCTTGGGAAAAAATGCATTACAAAAGTTCTTGCCGCACAGCACGGAATCCGCGGTGTTCTTGATGACAACATTATCGACATGGGCAAAGAAGACGCAGAAACCCTTGAACTTATGCTCACAACCCCCGCTTCCCTTATAAGAAGCTGCCGCTATAAACTCAAAGATTTTCGCGAAGACGATACCGATTACAAACGGATCCTTGAAATTTTCAAAAAATACAATATCCGTTATTTCTTTTATAACGGCGGAAACGACAGCATGGATACCTGCAACAAAATTTCCGAATATATGGCGACCCAGGATTATGAATGCCGCATAATCGGCGTTCCGAAGACCATCGACAACGACCTTGTCGGAACAGACCATTGCCCCGGTTTCGGTTCTTCCGCAAAATATATCGCTCTTTCCGTTGCAGAAGTTATAAAAGACGTTCATGTTTATGACCGTGACGCAATCGTTGTAATCGAAGTTATGGGACGCCATGCAGGCTGGCTTGCGGGTGCAGCCGCACTTTCAAAAATCTGCTGTGAAGGTCCCGCTTTTATATACCTTCCGGAAGTTCCTTTCGATATGGACCAGTTCTTCAAAGATCTTGATGAATTCCATAAACACCACAAACGAATCGTACTTGTTTTCTCCGAAGGCATTAAAGACAAACACGGAAAATTCATCAGCGAATACGGAATCAACGACCTTAACATCACCGATGAATTCGGTCATTCCCAGCTTGGCGGTCTTGCGGCAACCATGTCCAACATAATCCGCGCAAAAACCGGTTCCAAAGTCCGCGGAATTGAACTTTCCCTTCTCCAAAGATGCGCAAGCCACGCAGGTTCCAAAACCGACCGCGACGAAGCGGCAATGGCCGGTGCTTTTGCTGTCGAAGCCGCCGTTTCCGGCGAAACCGGAAAAATGGTTGCGTTCCGCCGCGACACAAAATATGGTATTTACAAATGCACCCCCATTCTTGTTGATCTTAAAGAGGTTGCAAACGCAGAAAAATGCGTTCCGCGCGAATGGATCAACGAAGAAGGCAACAACGTTACCGATGAATTTATCGAATATGTTGTTCCGCTTATTCAGGGCGAAATTGAAACCCCTTATGAACACGGAATGCCCAAATACGCAAGACTTAAACGCATTCCCGCAGAACCCGTTAACGAATAATTTGAGATATAAAAAACCTCCCGCAGAAAATCTGCGGGAGGGTTTTTATTACATTGAAAAAAACGGCGGGGGCAAAGCCCCCGCCCTACTGTAAAATTCAATTAATCATGCCAACGCTTTTTTGATTTCCTCTTGGGTTTTGCCGTTGACATCGTTGCGGATTATGCGGTAAACGGTTGCGGCAATCGGAACACCGATGAGCATTCCCATAACGCCCATAACTCCGCCGCCTATGGTTACAGCCGCAAGAACCCAGATTGCCGGAAGCCCCATTGAGGAACCGACTACCTTCGGATAGATGATATTGCCTTCAAGCTGCTGGAGAACAACGAGATATACTATGAAAATAAGCGCCTGGATCGGGTTTACCATAAGGATCATAAAAGCGCCCACTGCGCCGCCGATGAATGCGCCCGCAACCGGAATAAGCGCTGTGAAAGCAACCAGAGCGCCAATCATTGTTGCATAAGGAAGACCGAGTATTCCCATTCCTATTGCGCAAAGTCCGCCGAGAATAACCGCTTCGGTACATTGGCCGACAATATATTTATGGAAGCTGTCGCTGAAAGTATGAAGCACATAGCGGAGTTTTTCGTACCAGCTTTGTTTAAGATATTTCTTTGTAATTCTGTCCGCCTGGTTTTCAAGTTTTTCTTTATCAAGAAGAATATAAATTGCAAAAATAAAGCTCAAAAATGCGGTTACGATTCCGCCGAGAACCGTCGAAACGGTTGAGATAACAACGCCCATTACGTTTCCGACCCCGGAAGTTACCGCTTTTACAATTTTTTCAATCTGGGAGTTCCAATCAATCGAAACAAGCATATCGATAATATCCTGCGGAACATATTCAAGTTTTTCAAGCTGTTCAACAATCCAATCGACAGCTTCCGGAATATAATCCACAACAAGCATTATTGCGGAAACAAATTGGGGCAGAACAAGCCAGACCACAAGCGCAATAACCGCAACAAGGGTTATGAAAGCGATTATCATGCAAAGGGGTCTTTTTGTTTTCAACAGTTTTTTGTTTTTTGTTTTTCCAAAAAATCTGTGTTCATAAAAGCTCATCAGGATATTTACAATATAAGCTATTGCCGCGCCGATAAAAAGCGGAGCCGCCGCACCGAAAACCATTCCGATAAATCCTGAAACGGTTTTCCAATAAACTATGGCAAGATAAAGCAAAAAGATGCTTATTCCTATTTTTGCGCAGGTTTTCCATTCAATTTTCATCTGTTATCTCCTTTTTGTCTTGGGCTTCGTGACCAAGGAGCCATTTTTTAACTTCCGTTCCGCAGGCAAAACCGGTAAGCTTTCCTCCCGCTCCGATAACTCTGTGGCAGGGAACGATTATTGCAAGCGGATTTTTGTTGCAGGCAAGGCCAACGGCTCTTCCCGCTTTTGGATTTCCTATTGCGGCCGCAATTTCGCCATAGGTTTTCGTTTCCCCAAAAGGGATTTTTTCAAGTTCACGCCAGACGGATTTTTGAAAATCCGTTCCGGAAAATTCATATTCCAGTTCGAAAAACTTTCTTTCACCGAAAAAATATTCAAAAAGCTGTTTTTCGGCTTTTAAAAGAATTTTTTCGGTTATTTCGGAATCCGTCCTCTCCTTTGTTTTAAGGTCAAGGCGGATTATTTTTTCGTTTTCGGCAAAAATTGCAATTTTTCCGACGGGCGAATCAATTACGGTTTTGTTCATTTGAGTTCAACGATTGTTACGCCGGTTTCACCCTCGCCGTAAACTCCAAGGCGGAAACTGCGTACCGCTTTGTTCTTTTTAAGAGCCTGGTGAACGGCAGCGCGAAGAACGCCGGTTCCCTTTCCGTGAATAATGGAAACGGTGTTAAGGTTGAGGAGCACACATTCGTCAATGAATCTGTCCATTTCGAGAAGGCCCTGTTCAACATCCATTCCGCGAAGGTCAACTTCGGAAGCGGCTTTTCTTTTTGAAGCGCTTTCGATGCTTTTTGTTACGGAACCTCCGCCGAGGGTATTTTTCTTTGCTTTGCTGTTTTCAATAAGGCGAAGTTCGGAAATATGGACTTTGGATTTTACGATTCCCACCTGGACAAGGCAATAGCCCGCTCCGTCCGGAAGACCGACGAGAGTTCCGTCCTTGCTCATTCCGTTTATTCGGACGGTATCGCCGCGAACAAGATTTCTCGGAAGGCGGTAACCGCTTTCTTTGGAAGCGATTGGGTCGGCAATATCCTGGATACGGCCGATTCCGGTTTTCATCTGGGCTCTTGCCCTTGCGGCCATATCTGCTGCGGATTCTGCATCCGCGGCTTTTTTTGTTTCCATAATTTCGTCGATAAGCTTCTGTGATTCGGCGCGGACCTGTTCAACAAGGCGCTTTGCGGAAATTCTTGCGGCCTCAAGCTCCTTTTCCCTGCTGCGTTCCATTTCCTCTTTTTCTTTTGCGATTTCAAGGCGGATGCGTTCGGTTTCCTTGCGGTAATTTTCGGCCTTTTCGTGCTCTTTTTCAAGCTGTTGGCGGCTTTGTTCAAGTTTTTCGACAACGTCCTCAAAGTTTGCGTTTTCCGCAGAAACAAGTTCTCTTGCTCTGTCAACAACGCTTATATCCATTCCAAGGCGTTCAGTTATGGCGAATGCGTTGGATTTTCCCGGAACGCCCACAAGAAGCCTGTAGGTAGGCGAAAGTGTTTCAACGTTAAATTCGCAGCAGGCATTTTCGACTCTCGGAGTCTGGAGCGCGTACATTTTTATTTCAGCATAATGGGTGGTGGCGGCAACCTTTGCGCCGTAAAGTTTAAGGCGTTCGATAATAGCAACCGCAAGAGCGGCGCCTTCGATCGGATCGGTTCCGGCGCCGAGTTCATCGAGAAGAACAAGGCTTCTGTCGTCGGTTTTTTCAAGAATTTTTATGGTGTTGTTGATATGGGAAGAGAAAGTTGAAAGGCTTTGCTCAATGCTCTGTTCGTCGCCGATATCCGCAAAAACGCTTTCAAAAACGGAAACGGAGGAACTTTCTCCCGCAGGGATCATCATTCCACACATTGCCATAAGGGTAAGGAGTCCGATAGTTTTGAGGGCGACGGTTTTGCCGCCGGTGTTGGGACCGGTTATTACAAGAACATCGTAATCATAACCGAGGGCGATATCTATAGGAACGATTTTGTTTTTATCAATAAGAGGGTGTCTTGCTTTTGAAAGGCGGACTTTTCCGTCATCGGAAAGGTTCGGAACAGAAGCGTTCATCTTTGAAGCAAGTCTTGCCTTTGCAAAATAAAGATCAAGCTCAACTATTGCGGAATAATCTTCGATAAAGGAATCCGCATGGTTTCCGATATCGCAGGAAAGCTCGTAAAGTATTCTCTGGATTTCCTGCTGTTCTTTTGCTTTAAGTACGCGGGTTTCGTTATTTTCGTCAACAACGCCCGCAGGCTCGATAAAAATTGTTGCGCCGGAACCGGAAGTATCGTGGACCATGCCTTTGATTTCGTTGCGGTATTCCGCTTTTACCGGAACACAGTAACGACCGTCGCGCATGGTAACGATAGGTTCCTGAAGATATTTTGCATAGGTGTTGGAATGGATAAGACGGTCAAGCTGTTCCTTTACCTTGCTTTGGGAATTTCGGATTTTTCTGCGGATATCCGCAAGGGTCGGGCTTGCGGTATCGCTTACTTCGTCTTCGGAAACAACGGTAAAACCGATTTTTTCCTCAAGGCGCTGGTTCGGCATAAGGCTTTCGAAAAATTCGTCAAGAGAAGTTTCTTTTTCTCCCTCATAGTTGTTGCGAAAATCCTTCATTTCACGAAGAGCTTTAAGGAATCTTTCGATATCGATAAATTCCGGAAGCGAAAGTGTCGCGCCCATTTTTGCGCGTTTTAACGAACCGGTAACGTTTTTTACCCCATGAAGAGAAGGCGCGCCGAATCTTGCAGAAAGCATAAAAGCGTCCGCGGTTCTGTCCATAAGGCGTTTTGCTTCCCGAAGATTTGTTTTCGGTTCAGTTTCAAGGGCAAGGCGGCGGCTGTCTTCGCAGCCGGTGCAATCCGCAAGCATTGAAAGGATCTTGTCCAGTTCAAGCGCCCTGTAATGTCTGTTTTCGGTCATATTTTTACCTCTGAAGTTTACTTCAAATAATAAATAATCGGATTTTTCAATGTATTCGGAATATGTCCTCCGCTTTGCGGCGGACATATTAAAAAATTATAATCAGAACGAACGGATTGAATTTAAAAATTCAAGAGTTGGATAAACTTTATCCATCTGTTCGATAACGTATTTTTCCGCCGCGTTTGAAAGTTCGATAAGCGGATTTTCTCCCATCCGGAAAGAAAAAAGCTGTTCAAGCGGCGCATAGACAATATGCCTTGCGGCAAGAAAAGCGGCTTTTGAAAGCAAAACTTCGCCGTTTGCCCCATTGGGCCGGCAATCGGTGCAGATTGCGCTTCCGCTTTTTGTATCGAACCAATATGCCCCTTTTTCAAATTCACCGCATTCACTGCAGGCTATTAAATCCGGAGCATATCCAATAAGGCTCATCAGACGAAGTTCAAAAATTGCTTTGAGCAGCGCGGGATGCGTTTTTTTGTTTTCCAGCATATGTAAGGTGTTGAGAAGAAGCCGAAGAATATCCTTCGAATCCTCCTCGGGGTTTGCTGCGCTTAAACAAAGTTCGCAAAAATAGCTTGCATAGGCAAGGCTGTCAAGGTCCTTGCGGATTCCGAAAAACAGCCTTTCGCTTTCGGCTGAATCCACAGTATATTTTTCACGGTTTTTGAAAAAAACAAATTCGCCGTAGCAAAGCATTGAAGAAACGGTTGAAAGTGCGCTTTTCATTCTTCTTGCGCCGGAAGCATAGGCATAGATAACTCCTCTGTCCTCAGTAAGAACAGCAAGAAGCTTATCGTTTTCGTTATAATCCTGTACTTTAAGGACGATGCCTTTGGTCTTGATTTGCATAACCTATACCGCCGTTCACGGAAAAATGGAGCTTTTTGAAATCCGAACTTTCTTCCGGATTTCCGACATCGGTCGGAAGAGCGGGTTTTATTTCGCCTTCGTTTATCTTTTTATTGATAACGTTTTCGTTCGAAAGTTTATAGTTCAGATAATCGCTTATTTTTCCTGTTTTTTCAAAATCTTTCCAGCTTTTTTCATTCATAACCTTTACCCCGCATCAAATTTTTTCAATATCATTTTATGATTTTTGGAAAACAATATGTGAGGTAAAAATTGCTTTTTATTTTATCCTTCTGTATATTCACCGTAGGGACCGTCGTCCCCGACGGTCCGCGGAACGCCGAGGACGGCGTTCCCTACAGAAAAACGGAGTTTTACTGTTCGGTGAAGCCGAAGTTTCGAAGAAGTCCGTCGCGGTTGCGCCAATCTTCCTTAACTTTTACCCAAAGCTGAAGGTTAGCTTTGCAGCCGAGGAAGCGTTCGATGCTCATTCTGGATTCGCTGCCGATTTTTTTGAGCATCGCGCCTTTTTTACCGATGATAATGCCTTTGTGGCTGTCGCGTTCACAATAAATAATTGCGTCGATATCGACCATATCTTTGCCATCGCGTTCCTTCATGGATTCTATGGAAACTGCGATTCCGTGGGGGACTTCGTCCTCAAGGTCAACAAGCATTCTTTCGCGGATAAGTTCCGCAACGATTGCCCTTTCCGGCTGGTCTGTGATGGAATCATCCGCAAAATAATGGGGACCTTCTTCCGCATATTTTTCAAGTTCATCGGTGAGGATGTTGATTCCGTCTTTTTTGAGTGCGGAAATCGGAATTACTTCCTCAAAATTATATTCTTTGGAAAGCATTGCGATTTTTGCAAGCATTTCCTCTTTGTTTTCAAGAGTATCGATTTTGTTGATGCAAAGAATTGCGGGAAGGCGAAGATCCTTAAAACGTTCGATAAGGTCACATTCCGGCTGGGTGATTTCACCTTTGGGTTCAACAACAAGAATTGCGATATCAACATCCGCAACGGAATCTCCAACCTGTTTTACCATAAAATCCGCAAGTTTTGTTTTCGGTTTATGAAGACCGGGGGTATCGATAAAAACAAACTGGGTAAGACCTTTTGTAAGAATACCGGTGATGCGGGTTCTTGTTGTCTGGGGTTTTGCGGAAACTGCGGCAACTTTTTCGCCGATAAGTGCGTTAAGAAGAGAGCTTTTGCCCACGTTGGGTCTTCCGACGATGGCAACAAAAGCGGATTTGGTTTCAAATTTCATATTATTCATTGACATAGCTTGCGTCACGCTGAAGACCGAGCTTCGCGAGGACGGTTTCCTCCCTTTCTCTCATATGTACCTGTTCCATGCCGCCGTTGACATGGTCATAACCAAGAAGATGCAAAACGGAATGTACGGTAAGATAGGCAACTTCTCTCTGAAGAGTATGGCCGTAAAGTTCCGCCTGCTGTTCTGCCTTTTGAAGCGAAATTACGATATCTCCGAGAAGAAGCGCGCCGCTTTCGGGGTTTTTATCGTAAATTCCGTTTTCTCCAAGCGGAAAAGAAATGACATCCGTTACAGCATCCACATTTCTGAATTCCGCGTTTATATTTCTGATTTCCTCGTTGGAAACAAAGCTTATGCTGATTTCGCCAGGTTCGGTAAAACCTTCGGTGCGAAGGGTCGCTTCGCAGCAGCGGCGCATAAGCATTCTTATTCCCGTTGGAATTTTAATTTCTTTCTGTCTGTTTGAAATGATAACTTTTGCGATTGCCATTTTCTTTTGCTGTCCTTTCGTAATACTTTTCGTACGCTTTGATTATATTCTGGACAAGGCGATGACGCACGACATCTTTTTCGGTGAATTTTATAAGCGAAACGTCTTCGACGTCTTTAAGAACTTTTACTGCTTCAACAAGACCGCTTTTTTTGATGGACGGAAGGTCAATCTGGGTTGCGTCGCCGTTTATTACGGCTTTTGAGTTGAAACCAAGCCTTGTAAGGAACATTTTCATCTGTTCCGGGGTGGTGTTCTGGGCTTCATCAAGGATTATGAAGGAATCATCAAGGGTTCTTCCGCGCATATATGCAAGAGGAGCAACTTCGATATTTCCGCGTTCCACAAATCTTTGGTAGTTTTCCGCGCCGAGCATTTCAAAAAGCGCATCGTAAAGCGGGCGGAGATATGGGTCAACTTTGTTTTGAAGGTCGCCCGGAAGAAAACCAAGTTTTTCTCCCGCTTCGACTGCGGGACGGGTAAGAATTATTCTGTTGACTTCCTGGTTGCGGAAGGCTTTTACCGCCATTGCGACCGCAAGATAGGTTTTACCGGTACCAGCAGGGCCCACACCGATTGTAACGGTTGTGTTTTTAATAGCTTCGATGTAAGCTTTCTGGCCGAGAGTTTTTGCTTTTACCGGTCTTCCTTTGGAAGTTATGCAGATAACGTCGCCGCTGATTTTGTTTACCTGGTCCTCGTTGCCTTCGTTTACCAGATCCATAACGTAATGGATATTTTGGTCGTTGAGTTCTTCCCCTCTGCTGATGAGAGAAAGAAGGCTTTGGACAGCCCTTCCCGCAAGGGAAACTTTTTCCGGGTCGCCGGAAATTTTTATCTGGGTGCCGCGGCAAAGAATTCCCACTCCGTAGGCTTTTTCTATTTCTTTTATATTTTCGTCGAAGCTTCCGAAAAGAGCAACGGCGTTTTCCATTCTTTCAATATCAACTAACTGTTCCGTAATATTTCTCCTTTACCAAATATCGGTTAACTTAAAAATAAATAAATTTTCACAAATAATTATTATAACAAAATATTTATATAAAATAAAGGGAAATTTTTCAGTTTTATTATTAATTTTTGCTTTTTTATTTGTTTATATGCAAAAGCGGATTTTTTATTGAAAAACACAGAAAAAAAGCGCATAATAGAATTTGAAAAGCATCTTCTTTTTTCAGCGCACCGATTACGAAGGGGTGAATGATTATGTCAACATTTTCTTTAATATTCTGGATACATCCGAGAAATATGACAGACAATGAAATTATTGTTCTGATTCAAAAAATCATATTTGAAATAAGAGATAATCTTTATGACGGCAATCTGCCTGTATTCGAGCCGGCATATAGCAAATCCAAATGCAAGGAAATAGAAGTAACTCCTGAATATTTTCTTAAAGAGTTTAATAAACGGGGAAATCGCAAAGACCGCGAAATGGGTATTTCCTATACACTAAAATTTTTTTCTCCTTTGGATTTGGATTATAAGAAATCTATTGTTTATCTTATTGATCTTGGGGGTTCTGGCGGTAGGGTTCCTGACAGCGTAGTAGTTTCTTTTCCTTCCGAAATTATCTCCGAGAAAAACAATTTTGAAAAAATATGCAACATTTTCAAAAGTTTTGTTTCTGCCTCAAAACCGTATTTTTCTTTTTTACTTAATGATAAAAATGGGTCCGGAAGGGGAGGATATTGGAAAGAAAAACCGACCTTTGTACACACTTTGAATTATTTTGATGAGGAAACCGCACAAAAAATAGGTATCGAGAAATTAAGAAACTTACAAAGTGCAGAAGAGGCCGACGGCGGTTGGTATATTAAACTGTTGAATGAACCGCTTGATGAGGACAATCCTTCGCATTTGGAAAAACAAAAACAAATAAGTGAGTTTCTCGGATTAACGAATTAATTTTTGAAAAAGCCCCTCTTTTGAGGGGCTTTGTTCTTTTTTCGGCGGGAGCAAGCCCCCGCCCTGCTGTAAAATTATATATTTCCGAACTTTTCCGATACATCCGCATAGAATGAAAATATAACAATAATGCGGAGGTAATTTTATGCCGATAATATATCTCAGCCCTTCCACCCAACAGGCGAACACCTATGTGACCGGCGGCAGCGAAGAATACTGGATGAATCTTCTTGCGGATGAACTTGAACCCTGGCTTATTTCGAGCGGAATACGTTTCAGCCGGAACACTCCCCAGATGACCGCGGGTTCTTCAATTCGCGCTTCCAACGCCGGAAACTATGATTTTCACCTTGCGCTCCATTCAAACGCCGCCCCGGAAGGACGTTACGGCGAAGTTCAGGGCATAATCGCGTTTTATTCCCCGAACAGCGTTAACGGAAAAAGAGCGGCGGTGCTCATTTCCGAAAACCTTAGCACGATTTATCCATATCCTGAAGGAGCCCGTGCTCAAAGCACAACTTCTCTCGGCGAAGTCACAAGAACAAGGGCACCGGCGGTGCTCGTTGAAATCGCTTACCATGATAATATCGATGACGCGAACTGGATAACTTCAAATCTTGAGCAGATTGCCGAAAAACTTGCCCTTTCCATGACGGAATATTTCGGGCTTCCTCTTGTTCCGCCAATGGCTCCCCAAACAGGAAAAGTAGCTGTATCAAGCGGAAATCTTAACATCCGCAGCTACCCGAGCACCGGAGGAAAAATCATTTCCTCCGCGCCGAACAATTCCGTGCTCACGGTGCTCGGAAACAGAAACGGATGGTACACGGTGAATTTCAACGGAACAGTCGGCTTTGCAAACGGAGATTATATCCGACTTATATAGCACTTGAATAATACTTCGGATTGGTGTATTATTGTTTTATACTTTTTCCGGAGGTGTCTTAATGTCTCTTGATGAACTTCGGGCGCAATGCCTTGAATGTAAAAAATGCGGACTTTGCGAAACCCGCACAAACGTTGTTTTCGGAACAGGAAACCCGAAAACCGACGTTCTTTTTATTGGCGAAGGCCCCGGAGAAAACGAGGATCTTCAGGGTAAGCCTTTTGTCGGAAGAGGCGGAATTCTTCTTGATAAAATGCTTGCGGTGGTCGATCTTTCCCGAGAAAAAAACATATATATTGCAAACATGGTAAAATGCCGCCCGCCAAAAAACCGCGACCCGGAAGAATCGGAAGTTGCCGCATGCCGCCCCTGGCTTGAAGAACAGATCCGCCTTATCGACCCGAAAATAATCGTCTGCCTCGGAAGAGTTGCCGCGATCCGCTTTATTGACCCTAACTTTAAAGTTACCAAAGAACACGGCCAGTTTATCGAAAAAGACGGCCGCCTTGTTATGGGAACTTTCCACCCGGCGGCAATTCTCCGCAACCCTAACCAAAAACCCGCCGCAATGGAAGATTTTTTTGCGCTCCAGGAAAAAATCAAAGAAATCTGCCCGGAAACTTATGCCGAATAAGGCTTCCACTTTATGAGAAGGCAAAAACAGCGGGAGCAAGCCCCCGCCCTACTATGCGATTTTAAAAAAAGCTCCCTTTGCACAAGGGAGCTTTTTTATATTGTTTTTGCAAAATGAACTGTACGCTCTATTTCTTTAAAGCCCATCGCCATATGAAAAGCATAACTTGCTTCGTTGGTCAAAAGGCAGTCGCTTCCAAATTCGGTACAGCCTTTTTCCTTTGCCCAAGCGGCGCAGAATTCAAAAAGTTTTTTTGCAATTCCTTTTCCGCGGAATTCTTCCGAAACGGCAATCCCTTCAAGATAAGCCACCGGTGAACTTTTTGTTCCGGCAACATATTCGCTTCGAAGTCTTATATTTGCAAAACCTACAATTTCTCCGGAATATTCCGCAACGGCAACAAGGTCTTTTTCGGAATCGAGAAGCTGTTCAAAATCTTCTCGGAGTTCTTCCTCTGTTCCTCCCCAGACTTCCGGCAAAGAAGCAAGTTTTACAAGAAATTCAATATCTTTATATTTTGCATCACGAATCATTATTTTTTCCCGGAAACGAAGAAATAAACGATTCCGCAAATTGCAAGAACCGCAAGAACACCGGCGCCGATCATAAGGCCAAGACCTTCTCCTCCGGTGTTGATGATTCCGTCCGGCTGTTCAAAAAGAACAGGCGCACCTGCAAATGCGGTTACGGAAATCATAAAACTCATAACAAAAGCGCAGAGCGCAGAAACGGTCTTTTTCATTTTTTCAAAACCTCTTTTCGGGTGGATTGCTATGGCTTTATTTTATACTTTTTGCCGCCGCAAGTCAATTAATTTTCTGTTAAGAGTGTTTTAAGATTCGGAGCTTTGAATATTTGTTGGCAGAAAACGCCCTTCCACCTGATGGAGGGCGTTTTTTTAGAATTTTCCGTACCAAGTAAAAAAACATTAAGAAAAACAACCTTTTCCTTTTGACGGAATTATTTTCTGTTTTAATTTTTATCCTTTTTCCGGATTAAGTCAATGAATAAAGATGTTAAAAAAATCCGAAAAGAATTAAGAAAACCTTAAAGAAATCTTAAGAATTCGGAAGGCATAGCGAGGTGGAAAAATGTATTGATAAGGTGTAAAATTGTAATTGCAGATGATACATTTTTTGCGACGAAACCACAATATTTTAATCCACATTTTTTCAGAGGAATATGTTTATGAAAATAAAAAAAATAGCATTTATTGTTTTATCTTTTTTTCTGCTCTTTTTTTCCGTTATGCAAATAAGTACATTCGAAATTTATAAAGAGATACGTTCCACAGTTTTTGACACGACAGATTATGTTGATGAGAATATTTTTTCTCAAGAAGAAATAAAAAACAGTAACATGGTTTTGTGCGATATGGAAAACTATCCGGGTAATATCAAACGAAATTTCAATTATACCGCAACCGCTATAAATATATCGGGAACAACGGATGTTGTAACATCGTTGAAAATGTTCCCATATGTTGCACTTCATAATTTTTCTAAAGGAGTTGTTTGGTTTAAGTATTCTGTTCAAGTCAAAAATGTTGACGGGGAAATGATAACAGGCGTATGGGGCGTTCCTGTGAAAATGTACATTGAAAAAATTAATGGACATTGGATTGTTACTGATATATATGAAGAACTTTATCCTGGACGATTCAGTTAATTGCAACAGACATAAGCACCTTTTATAAGGTGCTTTTTTTGCGTCAAAACAAAATTCCTCTTTTATAGTTTATAGGTTTATGTTATAATAAAATGTATTTAGTTTGTACTGGAGGTACCGCAATGCCTTTTTTACCTGTCAATAAGGAAGATATGAAAAAACGCGGCTGGGACGAAGTTGATTTTGTCTTTGTAACCGGCGACGCTTATGTTGACCATCCTTCCTTCGGCCCGGCAATTCTTTCCCGCTTGCTTGAAAGCAGAGGTTACAGAGTTGCAATTCTTGCCCAGCCGGATTGGAAGAGCAATTATGATTTCACCCGTTTCGGAAAACCGCGTCTTGGCTTCCTTGTTTCCGCAGGAAACATCGACTCCATGGTTGCCCATTACACCGTTGCAAAACGCAAACGCCGGGATGACGCTTATTCCCCGGGCAAAAAAGCCGGACTTCGCCCGGACAGAGCCGTTACCGTTTACAGCAAAAAGATTAAATCCATCTATCCCGATGTTCCGGTAATCATCGGCGGAATCGAAGCTTCGCTCCGCCGCTTTGCCCATTATGACTATTGGGAAAACAAGGTAATGCCTTCGGTTCTTGTTGATTCAAAGGCCGATATCCTTTCCTACGGAATGGGCGAGCACCAGACTCTTGAAATTGCCGAAAGACTTAACAACGGCGAATACCCCGTTACCATGACCGATATCCGCGGAACCTGCTATCTTGTTCCGGTAAATGAATATGAACCGGGACCGGCGGTGGAATGTTCTTCTTTCGAAAAAGTTTGCGAAAGCAAAACAGATTATGCCGTTGCAACAAGAAAACAGCAGGACGAACAGGACCATATCCGCGGAAAGAAAATAATCCAGCGCCACGGAAATATGATGCTTGTTCAAAACCCGCCTTCCGCTCCTCTTAATCAGGAAGAACTGGACGAGGTTTTTGCCCTTCCCTATATGCGCGATTATCACCCGATGTACCAAAAAATGGGTGGCGTTCCCGCAATTGAGGAAGTTCTTTTTTCCATCAACCACAACCGCGGCTGTTTCGGCGGATGCAATTTCTGCGCCCTTGCTTTCCACCAGGGAAGATTCGTCACCAGCAGAAGTCGCGAATCCATTATTGCGGAAGCAAAAATTCTTACCGCAGACCCGAGATTTAAAGGATATATCCATGACGTCGGCGGTCCTTCCGCAAACTTCCGCAATCCTGCCTGCGAAAAGCAGAAAAAACTTGGCCTTTGCGCCGGCAAAAAATGTCTTGCGCCAACTCCCTGCCCCAACCTTATTGCAGACCACAGCGAATATCTTGATATCCTCCGCGAACTTCGTTCTCTTCCGAAAGTAAAAGCGGTGTTCATCCGCAGCGGAATCCGTTATGACTACGTTATGGCGGACAAAGACGACAAATTCTTCAAGGATCTTGTAAGATATCACGTCAGCGGACACCTTAAGGTTGCTCCGGAACATTGCAGCGCAGGTGTTCTCGATATGATGGGCAAGCCCCATATCGACGTTTTTGAAAAATTCCAGAAAAGATTTATGGAACTTACCCGCTCCGCCGGAAAGGAACAGTATCTTGTTCCATACCTTATGTCTTCTCATCCGGGAAGCACAATTAAAGATGCGGTTGCTGTTGCCCAGTTCCTCAAAAAATATAACATCCGCCCGGAACAGGTCCAGGATTTTTACCCCACCCCGGGAACAGTTTCCACCTGCATGTTCTACACCGGACTTGACCCTTACACCATGAAGGAAGTTTATGTTCCGACAAATTCCGAAGACAAGGCTCTTCAGCGCGCGCTTTTGCAGTATTACATTCCCGAAAACGCGGATATGGTGCGCAAGGCTCTTAAAAAAGCCCACCGTGAAGAACTTATAGGAAACGGTCCGGACTGCATAGTTCGGGAAGATTTCCGCGCAAAAAACATTGCTGAAAAAAACGGAAACAAAGTTGTTTACAGCGAAAAGAAACCCCTTGGAAAACACAAAAACCCCAAACTTTCCGGAAAATCCAAAAAACCGAAGAAGGTTAAATAACAGAAAGAAGATAATATAATGAATCGTTTTGCCTGGAAAGGCCAGATTTATCATACAAACGAAAAAAGAGAGCTTGAAATTTTTGAAAACAGCTGGGTTCTTTGTGAAAACGGAATCTGCAAAGGCGTTTTCAAGGAACTTCCGGAAGATTGGAAAAACGCAAAGCTTACAGATTTCGGCGACAAAATAATAATCCCCGGTTTTTCGGATCTTCACGTTCATGCAGCGCAGTATTCCTATATTGGAACCGGAATGGACGAAGAACTTTTGGGCTGGCTTGAAAAATATGCTTTCCCGGAAGAAGCAGCTTTTGCCGACCTTGAATATGCAAAGAAAGCCTATTCCTGTTTTGTTCGCGACCTTAAAAAAAGCGCCACCACAAGAGCTTCGATCTTTGCTTCAAAACATGTTCCGGCAACGGAGCTTTTAATGGAGATGCTCGACAAAACCGGGCTTAAAACCTATGTTGGAAAAGTGAATATGGACCGCAACTGCCCGGATTATATCCGCGAAGAAAGCGCCGAAATTTCCGGAAGCGATACGGAAAAATGGGTTGCGGAAACCATTGATAAATTTGAGAATACAAAACCCATTCTTACCCCCCGTTTCACTCCGACCTGTTCCGACGAAGTTATGGCAAAGCTTGGCGAAATCCAGAAAAAATACGGCGTTGCCATGCAAAGCCACCTTTCTGAAAACCAGGGAGAAATCGCCTGGGTAAAAGAACTTTGTCCGGATACTGAATTTTACGGCGAAGCTTATGATAAATTCGGACTTTTCGGCGGAGAAAATTGCCCGACAATTATGGCGCACTGCGTTTATTCTTCCGATGAGGAACTTGAACTTATTGAAAAGCGCGGAGTTTGGATCTGCCTTTGTCCCCAATCGAACATGAACGTTGCAACCGGAATTGCCCCCGCAAGAAAATATCTTGAAAAAGGTCTTAAAATCGGTCTTGGAAGCGACCTTGCCGGCGGAAGCACCCTTTCGATTTTCCGGGCGATAACCGATTCCGTCGTTGCTTCAAAGCTCCGTTGGAGACTTGTTGACCAGAACCTTAAACCACTTTCTGTTGCCGAAGCGTTTTATATGGCAACCCGCGGAGGCGGAAGCTTTTTCGGAAAAGTCGGCGCATTTGAGGAAGGTTTTGAAATGGACGCGGTTGTAATCGACGATTCCGCCCTTTATACACCGAAAAAACTTTCCATGCACGACCGTTTTGAAAGACTTTGTTATCTTTACACCGACAGCAAAATCGTCGCAAAATGCGTTGCGGGAAAAATGATCGATCTTGAATAAAAAAATCGGCGGTCAAAACTGACCGCCGATAAAATTTTATTTTCTGTAAAGAAGAATTTTTTTCATAAAGAAGTTCCAAAAAAGGACTATACCCGCCGCAAAGGCTTTTGAAATCATATAATACCAACCGAGTTTTTCGGTAAAAACCCACATAAGAAGTTCGGTAAGCCCAAGGCCGAAAACGGCGATTATTGCAAAAACCGAAAATTCCTTTGCTTTTTCCGCACCGGTTGTTTTCTTGCTGAAAACAAGGAGTTTTGAAAGAGCATAGTTTACGCAAAGACCGGCAATAAACGAAATTGCTCCGGAAACAAGGTAATAGACACCAAGTTCGGTTATTATATGAAGAAGGATGTAATCTGTAACAAAACTTGCTCCGCCCACAAAAATATAGCGGAAGAACTGGAGAAAACCGTCTTCCGTGGGTTCAAGCATTATTCCTTTTAAATCGCCTTTTTTAAGAAGTTCAAAAAAATTTTTAAGCATAGAATATCCTTTTTATTCAAAAAATTACTTTTCTATTTTATAACTTATCGTTTTTAAAATCAAGTACCGCGGAAAGGAGGAACATTTTTTTGGAAAGACTTGATAAGATTATTTCAAACCGAAGCGGAATTTCCCGCAAGGACGCAAAATCCGCAATTTCCGGCGGAAAAGTTTCAGTAAACGGAAATATTATACGTTCTTCCGATTTTAAAGTTGGCGAAAACGACGAAATTTTTCTTGAAGGCAGCAAAATAAGCGGAAAAGCGCACTTATATATTGTGCTCAATAAACCGAAAGGCTATGTTTCCGCAACCGAAGACCCACAGCAGAAAACCGTTCTCGAGCTTGTTCCTCCGGAACTTTTTCGGAACGGAATTTTCCCCGCCGGGCGCCTTGATAAGGACACAACCGGGCTTATGATAATCACCGACGACGGCGATTTTGCCCACCGGATCCTTGCGCCAAAAAAACATGTTCCTAAAAAATATGCGGTAACCATCGATCTTCCGGTAACGGACAAAATGGAAACGGGTTTTAAAAACGGAATTGAACTTTCCGACGGAATCTGCAAATCTGCAAAACTTTTAAAAACCGGCGAATATACCTGTGAGGTCACCCTTTCAGAAGGTCGGTATCACCAGATAAAAAGAATGTTCGGCTGTTTCGGCGCAAAGGTTACGGAACTGCACCGCCTTTCCATGGGCGGTTTTTCCCTTCCGGAAGATCTCCCGGAAGGAAAATGCCGGGAACTTACCGAAGAAGAATTAGCTTTGATTGAAGGCAAGGTGAAAAAATGATACTTTATACCGTTATCCCCTGTTACAACGAGGAAAAAGTCCTTCCGGAAACAATCCGGGTAATGGAAGAAAAATACGAAAGTCTTATCGAGCGGAAAATGATTTCCAAAAAAAGCAGAGTTCTTTTTGTGGACGACGGTTCCGACGACGGCACCTGGGGCATGATAAAAAAAGCTCACGCAGAAAACGAGATTTTCTGCGGACTTAAACTCAGCAGAAACCGCGGACACCAGAACGCACTCCTTGCGGGACTTTTGGAAGCAAAGGAATTTTGCGATGCGGCTGTTTCCGTTGATGCGGACCTTCAGGACGATATTGACGCCATTGACAAAATGGTTGAAAAATTCGGCGAAGGCTGCGAAATCGTTTACGGGGTACGCAACAAACGCAGCACCGACCGCTTTATGAAGCGTTTTACCGCCGAAGGTTATTACAAACTCATGGAGTTTTTCGGAACGCATATCATCTTCAACCACGCGGATTACCGCCTTATGAGCAAAAAAGCTCTTGAAGCGCTTTCGGAATTCGATGAAACCAACCTTTTCCTTCGGGGAATGGTTCCGATGCTCGGTTTTAAAACCGCAAAAGTTTATTACGAACGCAGAGAGCGCTTTGCCGGCGAAAGCAAATACAGCATCGGAAAGATGCTTGACCTTGCATGGAACGGAATCACTTCCTTCAGCGTAAAGCCGGTGGATATGATCCTTTTCGGGGGCGTGCTCATCGCAGGTTTTTCCGTGCTCGCGATGCTCATTCTTGCGGTTCTTGCGGTTTTCGGCGTGCTCAAAGGAACGGCCGGTTGGATAATCGCTTCGGTTTTTCTTTGCACCGGAATAAACCTTGCCGCGCTGGGCGTTGTAGGGCAATACGTTTGCAGGGCATATCTTGAAGCAAAGCACAGACCGAAATATATTATTGAAGAAAAAATATAAAAAAAGCACCTCCGCGGAGGTGCTTTTTTTATGTTCATTGCTGTTCAACCGGGAAAACGGAAATCAGCCTTACGGAATATTTTCTTATATAGTTTGCGTCAACGGCGGTTATTTTTCCGTCGCCGTCAACGTCGCCGGCATATTTCTGAATTTCGTCCGGAGTTTCAAGTTTCGCTGCGATAAGACGGGCGATATACGCATCGCGGATATCGATTTCGCCGTCGCCGCTGAGGTCGCCGTAAACCGCATCGATTACGGTTATAGCTCCGTTTTCGACATCGATGCTCAGTTCATCAAGATTGGATTTTGTGAAAATAAATTTTTCATTTTCATCGATTTCAATTTTGGTTTCGCCGAGCTGTGCGCCTTCCGCAGTTGTAAAAGTAAGTTCAAGGATAGTTCCGCCTTCGGTGACCGCAGTCGGGTTTTCCCAACCGAAAATTACCTTTCCGGGAATTTCGGTATTAATTACAGCGCCGCTCATAAGTTCTCCGGCAGAGGCAGAAACAAGTTCCAGCTTGGAAGTATCGTATTTTATTGCAAACTGCGCCGCGGCAACCCCGGAACCTTCGGAAAGATTTACGGAAACGGTTGTTTGTCCGCCGGAAACGAGTTTTTCGGAGAAGATTGAGAGAGTTGCGTCGGGTTCATTGGAATAAGGAACAGCAGTATATCCGTTCCATTTGCCGTTAACTATTTTCCAAGTGGAGTTGTTTGAATGATAATAAATAGTGTCATCAGAATCGAAAGCAGAACTACCAATTGAAGGAGCGTTGCCTCTAAAAAAATATTCCTGTGCTCCACAATAATAGAAAGCATAACTTTCTATTATCGTTACACTTTCCGGAATCATAATGTCGCCGGTAAATCCAGAACAGTTATTGAAAGCCCCATTTCCTATGGTCATCACACCGTTTCCTATAATAAGGTCACCGGTAAAACCGGAACAACCATAAAAAGCAAAATTTCCTATGGTCGTTACGCTGTTTCCGATTACAAGGTCGCCGGTAAAACCGGTGCATTCACGGAAAGCTTCATCTCCTATGGTCGTTACGCTGTTTCCGATTACAAGGCTTCCGGTAAAACCGGTGCATTCACGGAAAGCAGAATTTCCTATGGTCGTTACGCTGTCCGGAATAGTAAGGCTTCCGGTAAAACCGGAACAACTATTGAAAGCAGAATTTCCTATGGTCGTTACGCTGTCCGGAATAGTAAGGCTTCCGGTAAAACCGGAACAATTATAGAAAGCAACATCTCCTATGATCGTTACGCTGTCTCCGATTACAAGGTTTCCGGTAAAACCGGAACAACCATTGAAAGCAAAATTTCCTATGGTCGTTACGCTGTCTCCGATTACAAGGTCGTCGGTAAAGCCGGAGCATAGTAAGAAAGCACACTCTCCTATGGTCGTTACGCTGTCCGGAATAGTAAGGCTTCCGGTAAAGCTGGAGCAATTATAGAAAGCATATTTTCCTATGCCTGTTACACCTTTTTCGATAACAAGAGTTTTAAGGCTGTCGGAATATTCTCCCCAAGGTGCAGTTGTCTTACTATTGCTGGAACTGTAATTTTTCATTTCCCCTTCCCCGCTGATGGTAAGTGTTCCGTCTTCGGTAAGGGTCCATGTAAGGTTTGTTCCGTCGCCTTCGCCTCCGCAATATCCTGAGGCAATATATGGCTCATATAGAACAGCTGTATATCCGTTCCATTTTCCGTCTTCTATTATCCAGGTGGAGTTTCCGGAAGGATAATAAATTGTGTCGTCAGAATCAAAAGAATAAGATTCTACTGTTGGGGCATTACCTGCGAAATAATATTCATCTATTCCACAGCTTTGAAAAGCTAAATACTCTATTGTTTTCACACTTTTCGGAATAATCAATTTCCCGGTAAAACCAGAGCAACCCGCAAAAGCACTTTGTTCTATTGTTTCAACTTTATTTCCTAGAATAAGCTTTCCTGTAAAACCACTACATGCCGCAAAAGTTTCAAAACCAATGGTTTTTACATTGTCTCCTATTATTAAATCTCCATTAAAGCCTTTGCACCTCCAAAAAGCTTTGTAGCCTAAAGATTTTACACTATCAGGAATAATAAGGTCTCCAGTTAAATGTTGGCAATCACAAAAAGCAAGCTCTCCTATTGTTTCTACACTTTTAGGAATAATTAAATCCCCTGTAAGATAAAAACAAGAGTTAAAAGCACAATCTCCAATATATTTAACATTTTTTCCGATTGTAAGTTTTCCATCAAAATTGCAAGCATTAAAAGCATAGCTATATATATCTATTACACTATCCGGAATCACTATATTTCCTGTCAAGTTTTGACACCAAAAGAAAGCTTCGCTTCCTATAATTGTTACGCCTTCCTTGATAACGAGTTTATCAAATTTATCTAAATAAACTTCCCAAGGCGCATCCTCTTCATCGTAACTAGCCATTCGACCTTCCCCGCTGATGGTAAGTGTTCCGTCTTCGGTAAGGGTCCATGTAAGGTTTGTTCCGTCCCCTTCGCCTCCGCAATAGCCGGAAGCGATTACGTCGGAACCTGCCGCAAAAGCCGTTGCCGAAAGCGCAGCCGCCAGAACCGCAAAAATAAGAATTGAAAGAAGTTTTTTCATTTTTTAACCCTCTTTTCAGGCGTTTATATATGAACATATATTAGACCTTATTTTCGGTTTGGTCAAGCGTTTGTGCAAACGATTCGGGAAAGTTTTCAAAGAATCCCTCCACCGTTTTCGACCGTCCCCCTCCCTTTAACAAGGGAGGCTTTTTGCTTTATCGCTTTATTTTACTGAATTATTTTTATTTCCCAAAAATTTGTATTTTTATTATTCTATATTTTCGTATAGTTAATTTTCTGCTTAATTAAAGCAATTTTTAATATTTTAATAAAAATCAGTCTAATTTAAGTATAGTATCTATTCTGTGTTGCAGTCTATAAAACGAAGGTGTATAATAGGCTCAACTTTTTAACCAACGGAGGGCATTCACCATGACTGACGCACAGATCAAGATGTTAATTTCAATGGTTCTTTATATGGCGGTCGTAATCGCCATCGGCGTTTATTTTTCCAAACGTGCAAACAAGAACAGCAACGAATATTTTCTCGGCGGACGCAGTCTTGGTCCATGGGTCACCGCCATGAGCGCTGAAGCTTCCGATATGAGCGGCTGGCTCCTTATGGGTCTTCCGGGCGTTGCGTACTGGATGGGTCTTGCGGATGCTTTCTGGACCGCGGTCGGCCTTGCCGCCGGAACTTACGTAAACTGGCTTATCGTTGCAAAACGTCTTCGCCGCTACAGCGTTAAAATCGACGCTATCACCGTTCCGGATTATTTTTCAAAACGCTTCCACGAAGCGGACGGCAAAAAATCTCTTCTCATCATCGCTTCAATTTTCATCCTTGTTTTCTTCTCTGTCTATGCGGGAAGCTGCTTTGTAGCCTGCGGAAAACTTTTCTCCACCCTTTTTGGTCTTCCCTATGTTCCGATGATGATAATCGGCGCGGTTTTTGTAATTATTTACACTTTCCTCGGCGGATTTCTTGCAGAAAGCGCTTCGGACTTTATGCAGGCGGTTGTTATGATCGTTGCGCTTAGCGTTATTCTTACCCTTTCCACAATTTCTGCCGGCGGATTAGGCGCAGTTATTGAAAACGCAAAAAGCATACCCGGTTTCTTCGAACTTTTCGGAATTGCAACTCCGGTTCTCGGCGAAAACGGACTTCAGCTTGTTGAAAACGGAAAACCCGTTTTCGGCGAAGCGGGCGCTTACGGAATCATAACCGTTCTTTCAACTCTCAGCTGGGGTCTTGGATATTTCGGCATGCCCCAGGTTCTTCTCCGCTTTATGGCCGCGAGAAAAACTTCTGAAATCACCATGAGCCGCCGCATCGCGACCGTTTGGGTAATAATTTCTCTTGCCGCCGCAGTTGCAATCGGTATTATCGGCAGAGCATTGCTCCCCACCGAAGAAGCTCTTCTTTCCTCTTCCGGCGCGGAAAACGTATTTATCATAATTTGCGGAAAACTTCTTCCGCCTATCGTTGCCGGCGTTATAATGTCCGGAATCCTTGCGGCGACCATCAGTTCTTCCGATTCCTATCTTCTTATTGCGGCTTCCGCCTTTTCGAAGAACCTTTATCAGGGCGTTTTCCACAAAAGAGCCACCGACAAACAGGTTATGCGCTGTTCCAAAATCGTTCTTGTTGCAATTGCGGTTTTCGGAATCATTGTTGCTCTTGATGAAAACAGCGTGATTTTCAACGTTGTTTCCTTTGCCTGGGCAGGTTTCGGCGCAACTTTCGGTCCGCTTATGCTCATAAGCCTTTTCTGGAAAAAGGTCACCCACAAAGCCGCCGTTGCCGGAATGCTTTCCGGCGGCGCAATGGTCTTTATTTGGGAATACATCTTCACCCCTCTCGGAAGAGAGCTTGGCACAAGCTGGCTTACTGTTTATGAACTTCTTCCGGCTTTCCTTCTTTCCACCGCAGTTATCTTCGCGGTTTCGAAATTCACCAAAGCGCCGGGCGAAGAGATCACCGCTGAATTTGACGCAGTAAACGCTGTTGAATAAGATTCTTCATTTTTCCTTTTCCCATTTAAAAACCACCGCCTGCGGAAATCCGCAGGCGGTGGTTTTTTTATGAATAATTGATTTCAGTTCCAATAAGTATGCGTTACCGAGGCTTCAAACCATTCCTGCTTTGTAATATCAAACGGAATGTTCATTCGTTTCGCATAACTCTTCCAATATACAAAATCGTTGCTTTCCGGATAATATAATCCTCCGACAATATATTCATTCGAGCCATAATTAAGCGGGTCATCACAGGTTATCAGAATTACATTATTATCTGCGTTGTAAACCGGATTACCCAACAAATGAAGCTCATCATCAACTATTTCTTTTGTTCCGGTTTCAATATCATATATCCAAAGTCCGTTTTTTCCAACCGGTCTGTAATAGATACTTTTTCCCTCTTCTTTCCAGCTAAAATAATAACCTTGTGTCAAAACTTCTTTTTCTCCGGAGGATATATTACAGCAAATTATATTATCATTTGTGCCATAAATAAGATTATCTTCAAAAACAAGAAGTCCACCCCAAAAACCAACTTCATAATCTGAAAATTTTTCCGTTTTTCCGTTTTCATATTTCCAGATATATAGTCCTGTTCTATTTAAATCACATGAAACAAAGAAAACGGAATCGTTTATTCTAACCGGCTTTTCACGCATTTCGTAACCTTCCAACGGAAGTTTGCTCCATTTTCCATTTTCAAAAATATATATTGAATTTTCATCCGCAACAATTTCCGTTTTTCCAATTGGTTTATCATATTCTTCTATCGAAAAAGTTTTAGTTTTTCCGGTATCAAGTTCAACAAAGTTAAACGATCCTCCGAGCACTGTAACAAGTGTTCCGTCAATTATGTGTTTTTCTTTCATAGTTGCCACTTTGCATCCGGAACACAAAAGAATACAAAGCAGAATTAAAATAAAAAGCGCTGTTTTTTTCATTTTCAGTCCCATTCCCTTCCGCAAAAAGCATTATCGCTTATTTTTTCGATTTTCGCAATTGTTCTTGCGCCAAGGGAATCGCAGTCATTAAACGCACCTGAACCTATTTTTTTGAGATTTCCCGAAAAAACAACGGTGCGAAGGCGGAAGCAGTTTTCAAAAGCGCGGTCTTCAATTTCGGCAACGCTTTCCGGAAGGACGATTTTCCGAAGGCTTACGCAATCCATAAAAGCGCTTGCTCCTATTTTTGTGACTCCCTCGGGAATGAGCACTTCTTTCAGCGACGCGCATGAATAGAACGCCATTGGTTTTATTTCGGTTTCTGTCGGAAGAAGTTCAACCGATTTCAGTTTTCCGGCGCTGCTCAAAAATCCGGTTGCCCTCGGCATATCGTCCGGAAGATTCACTTCGGAAAGGCGCTTGTTTGCGCAGAAAATAAAACTTATTCCGTTTGTACCGAAGGTCATTTTTCCGTTGAGCACGGTGAAAGATTCAAGATGCTCACAAAGTCCGAAGGCACCTTCCCCGATATGCTCAACGGATTTCGGTATCGTAACTTCCTTAAGATATGAACCGATGAATGCGTTTTCGCAGATTTCGGTGACTGTTTCCGGAATTGAAACCGTTTCGATTTTTGCGCTTGCAAATGCATCCGGAGCAATTTTTCTGACCCCTTCCGGAATGACCGGATTTTTTGATTTTCCGTTATATTTTATCAGAACTTTGCGCTTTATTTCAAAATCTTCGGACATGGGGAAAGGCTCCTTTCGATTATTTTTTATCCCTCTTCCGTCTTTTTCGCCAAAGGCGAAAAATCCACCTTCCCCTCCGGGAAGGCTTAAACTTCAACTTCCCCGGCGATTATTTTTTTGTAATCCTCAAGGTTTTTAACAAGAAGCTCCGCGGCGTTGAGGCCATAGGGGCATTTTGTGTGGCATTTTCCGCAATGGAGACAGTTTTCAATTTTTGCCATTTCAGCCTGCCATTCTTCGGAAACCCAGCCTTTTGAAGGCGCCCTGCGAATCATCAGCGACATTCTTGCGCAGTCATTGATTTTTATTTCCGCCGGACAGGGCATGCAGTAACCGCATCCGCGGCAGAAATCCCCAGCAAGTTCCGCGCGGTCTTTTTCGATTATTTCAAGAAGTTCGCCTTTCATTTCCGCAGGATTTTCAAAATAGCCGAGAAATTCCTCGAGTTCGGTCATGCGCTGGATTCCCCAGATTGGAAGGACGTTATCGAACTGCTGCATCCAGGCAAAAGCGGCGGCGGATTTGTTGATAAGTCCGCCGGCAAGGGCCTTCATCGCGATAAAACCCATGTTCTGTTCTTTACATCTTTTTACAAGGTTCAGTTCCTGCTCGCCGGAAAGATAGCTCAGCGGGAACTGGAGAGTTTCATAAAGCCCGCTTTCAACCGCTTCCTCCGCAACTTTGATTTTATGGGCGGTGATTCCGATATGGCGGATTTTTCCCTGTTTTTTTGCTTCGAGCATAGCTTCATACATTCCGGTTCCGTCGCCGGGTTTATAGCATCGGGAAGCCTGGTGGAACTGATAAATATCGACATAATCGGTTTTTAAAAGACCGAGAGAAGTTTCAAGATCTTTCCAAAAATCCTCCGGAGTTTTTGCGGCGGTTTTTGTTGCAATAAAAATGTTTTCGCGAACGTCCGAAAGGGCTTTTCCGATTTTTTCTTCGCTGTCGGTATAGGCTCTTGCGGTATCGAAAAATGTCATTCCGCCTTCATAGGCGCGGCGGAGAATTTTTATTGCTGTTTCAATATCGTCGCGCTGTACCGGAAGCGCTCCGAAAGCATTTTGGGGTGTAACAATTCCGGTGGAACCGAGAGTTATGGTTTTCATATTTTTTACCTCCGAAAAATCTTTTGTCTGATTCAAGAATAAACCCGGAGGCAGTTTTTGTCAATTTAAGATTTTATTAAAAGCTGCGACAATTTTCATCTTGACATTTTACGAATTATGCAAGATAATATTTTAAACGATGCAGGTATAGTTCATCGGTAGAACGGTCGCTTCCCAAGCCACAGAGGGGGGTTCGATTCCCCTTACCTGCTCCAAAAAAGCGGAGTCTTCGAAACGAAGGCTCCGTTTTTATTAGCTTGTTTTTATAAAAACTTTATTTCGTTGAAAAATATTTTAATATGTTATCCAATATTAAATTTTATTTTTATAAGTTTAGTTTTAATATTATAAAAAAATCTTCTGTGTTTTTTTCAACAAAATTTGACAATAGGTACACTATGTTATATTATAATATAATACTATATTTTCAATTTTCACTATTTTTAAGGACGGTAATTGTTTTGATTAAACCCGCAAAAGGAACTTCCGTATATCCTTTTACCTTCATTCAGGAAGACGATTCGCATCAGCTTTTGTTCAGCTTCCATAAGCAGTCCGCACAGCTTGCGCTTTATTTTATTATGGACGGCGAATCCGATCCGGAACTTCTTAAAGAAGCCCTTAATATTGAAATTGAACGAAACGATTGCTTAAGGCTCCGTTTCTTCAAAAAATGGTTCAAGTACTACCAGTTCTTCCTTCCGGAATATAAAATCGAAGATCTTCCCCTTGTGGATTTCCGCGGAAAAACCGAAAAGGATATGGAGGAATATTTCAAATCCGACGCAGGAAAAGCCCTTCGTTATCTCGATGGCGAAGTTTCCCGTTTCCGTATGTTCTACACCCCGGACGGAAGACTTGGATTATATATCTGCGTAATGCATCTTGCAATGGACATTGCGGCAATTCTCCATTTTTTCAGGGATCTTGCGTTTGTTTATGCCGCGCTTAAAAACAACACCGAACTTCCGAAACCTCTTTCTTCCTTTGAAGACGGACTTAAAAGGGATTTTGAAATTTTCAACAACAAAGCGAAATTTGAGAAAAACGATAAATTTTTCCGCGAATATTTTGCTGAAAACGGAAGAGATTTTTATGCCGGCGTTGACGGAATGAGAGAGATCAAACGGGCACGCAAAAAGAAACACAACCCGAACATCAGCTATATTGCCGCTCTCGATCCTTTTCACGATGCTTCCCTTACCGAAAAGCATCATATCGAAGGTTTCCTTGCGGAAAAGATGAACGATTTTTGTAAGGAAAGAAGAGTTTCGGTCCAATCTCTTCTTCTTCTCGGTCTTCGAACTCATCTTTCAAAAATCAACGAAGGCACCGACGATGTTTCCATAATGCTTACCATAAACCGCCGCAACACCCTTGCGGACATGAATTCCGGCGGAAGCCGTGCACTTGCTCTTCCTTCCAGAACGGTTATTTCGAAGGAAACGCCATTCGGCGAAGCTCTCGGTATTGTGAACAACGACCAGCTCCGAATTTTCAAACATTGCGACTATCCTTCCTCCAACTTTGCGAAGGTTCAGGCAAAAGTTCAGCACCGCCCGCTCGGAACCATGACAACTTCGATGCTTTTCACCTATTTCCCCAAGGAACTTCTGGTTCTTCCCGAGGGAATGAACTGTGAATTCGGCGGAGTCAGCACCGGATATTTTGTATTCCGCCAGTATTCAATGTTTGTACCTTCTTTCCGCGACGGAGGTTATGATTGCTATTACGAACACCAGACTTACCGCATCAACAAAGAAGAAGTTGCAAACATGCACAACAACATGGTCAAAGTTATTGAAATGGGTATAGAAAACCCCGAACTCACTCTTGGTGAAATTTTATCCGCAATTTAATTTTTTGTAAGACATTTTTGAGGAGTTTTTTATGAAAGACAGAAGCGAGTCTATAGCAAAGCGCAGTTTTCTTATTGAGAACGGCGGCGCCAAAGACATTCGCGATATTATTGAAACAGCAGGAAAAACATACGGAAACAAAATCGCTTTCCGAGAAATGAAAGGAAAAGCCGCGGTTTGCTACAGCTTCCGCGAACTTCTTGACGACGTAAACGCCCTTGGAACCGCACTTTGCAGCATGGGTTATGAAGACAAACATATTGCAATCATCGGCGAAAACTCTTATCGCTGGATCGTTTCCTGGCTTGCTTCAATCCTTACCGGCGTTGTAATTCCGATTGATAAAGAGCACACCTCCCCCACCGTATCAAAACTTATCAATAAATGCCACGCGGACGCAATCTTTTGTTCCCGCTCCTATCTTGCAACCGCAAGAGAAGCTTCGGCTTGCTGTGAAAAGCACCCGGAAGTTTTCTGCTGGTCCGAAGTTAAGGACGGCGATGAATTAAGCTACAACGCCCTTATTGAAAAAGGCGAGGAACTTATCAAAAAAGGCGACAGATATTTTATTGAAAAGAAACAGGATATCGAAAAAATGTCTGCAATTCTTTTCACTTCCGGCACTACCGGAGCAAACAAGGGAGTTATGCTCAGCCAGAAAAACATTTGCGCAAACATAAATTCCATTGCAAAAGTAATGCCCATTGAAGACATCAGTTTTTCTGTTCTTCCGATGAACCATGCTTTTGAATTCAATTGCCATATTCTTCCCGGAATTTATTTCGGCGCCGAAATATGTATTAACTCAAGCCTTAAAAGACTTATGAACAACCTTAACGAGTTCAAACCTTATATGACCGTTGTTGTTCCCCTTTTTGTCGATGAAATCTATTCCGTAATCCTTACAAACGCAAAACGCCGCGGAAAATACGATACTCTTATGCGCGCGGTTAAAGTTTCCGATTTTCTCCGGAAGTTCGGAATTGACCTTCGAAGAAAATTCTTCAGCCAGATTCTTGAAAACTTCGGAAAAAATCTTTGCCTCATGGTCTGCGGCGGAGCAGCCATAAACCCCGTTACCGCAAAGGGACTTGAATCCTTTGGAATCGACATAATCCCCGGTTACGGAATCACCGAATGTTCCCCGCTTGTTTCCATCGATCTTTCGGGATGCGAACACAAAATTTCCGTCGGAAATCCCGTTCCCGGAGTTGAAGTTGTTATTTCCGATCCGGATGAAAGCGGTGTCGGCGAAATTCTTGTCCGGGGCGACAACGTAACTATCGGATATTATGAGGACGAAGAATCAAACGCTGTTTCCTTCTCCGAAGGCTGGTTCTGCACCGGAGATTACGGCATGTTCGACAAAAACGGACAGCTTTGCATCACCGGAAGAAAAAAGAACCTTATTATTCTTGAAAACGGAAAAAACGTACATCCGGAAGATATTGAATCCGTTATTGTTGAAACCCTTCCCTATATCCGCGACGTTGTTGTTCACGAAAAATCCATCGAGAAAAACGGAAAAAACTACCGCACAATTGCGGCAAGCATAAGCCTTAAGCCGGATTGTGAGCTTGCCGGACTTGATGAAGCGGAACGCAGCCGTAAAGTTACGGAGGATATCCGCCTTATCAACAAAAAAATTGCTTCGTATAAGCGAATCGCTTTTGTATATGTAACCCTTGATGAATTTGAAAAAACAACCACCCATAAAGTTGTAAGGGACAAAGCAATAAGCGAAAAAGAATATGCCGCTGTGTAAATTTTAAAACCAAGGAGTGTTTTATTATGATAGAGATTCTTAAAGAAATTATCACAACCTATGCAGATGTTGATCCCGAACAGATAACCGAAGATACCGACCTTCGAAATGACCTTTCTCTCAACTCCCTTGTTCTTATGAATATGATTGTTGAACTTGAAGACCATTTCGATATTGAAATCCCCGAAAGCGATGCCGTTGATTTTGATACTGTCGGCGATGTTATCAGCTATCTTGAAAACGTCATTGACTGATTTTTTTGAAAGAAGGTTTTTAAATGTTTTCATACATTGAATTCAAAGACGTTTATAAACGTTATAAAATGGGCGAAAGCGTCGTCAATGCTGCCGACGGAGTCAGCTTTAAAATCGAGGAAGGCGAATTTGCGGTAATCCTCGGCGCTTCCGGCGCAGGAAAAACAACCGTTCTCAATATGCTCGGCGGAATCGACACCTGCGACGAAGGTTCCATCATTGTTGCGGAAAGAAGCGTTGACAGACTTTCCGACAAGGAACTCATTATGTACCGCAGAAACGATGTCGGCTTTGTTTTCCAGTTCTATAACCTTATCCAGAACCTTACCGCAAAGGAAAACGTTGAACTTGCAACCCAGATCTGCGAAAGCCATATGGACGTTGACGAAGTTCTTGAACAGGTTGGACTTAAAGACCGCAAAGATAACTTCCCCGCGCAGCTTTCCGGCGGCGAGCAGCAGCGTGTTGCAATCGCAAGAGCCCTTGCAAAAAACCCGAAGCTCCTTCTTTGTGACGAACCCACCGGCGCACTCGACTACGTCACCGGAAAAATGGTTCTTTCACTCCTTCAGGAAACTTCAAGAAAAAATCATATGACCGTTGTTCTCATCACTCATAACGGGGCGCTTGCTCCCATGGCAGACCGTGTTATCCGTATGCGCAGCGGAAAAGTTGAAAGCAACACAGTAAACGAAAATCCTGTTCGAGTCGAAGACATCGAATGGTAATGGGAGGCGGTCTTTTGAAAAAAACAGCCCTTTTAAAAGATACCTTTCGGGAATTCAAAAAATCCTTCAGCCGATTTATTTCGATTCTTTTGATCGTAGCAGTGGGTTCCGGTTTCTTTGTTGGAATCAAGGCCACAGCGCCCAGCATGCTCGGTTCCGCGGAAAGTTATTTTGAATCAAACGATCTTATGGATCTTGAAATTATTTCCACCGTTGGTTTTTCCGAAGAGGATATCGAAGAACTTAAAAAGATAGAGGGTTTTGAAAAAATCGAACCGGCATATTCCGCGGACCTTCTTCTTCCTCTTGGGGAACAGGTTTATGTTGCAAAAATCCTTTCGATAACCAGCGATTCCGAAAACGACATAAACATTCCGAACGTCATTTCCGGACGCCTTCCGGAAGCCGCAGACGAATGTCTTGTAAACTCGCCCTATCTTGTCGATCTCGGTTTTGAACTTGGACAGGAAATTACTTTCAGCGATACCGCCGGAGAATCCGAAACTTCGGAAATCGTTTCCGAAAGCACCTATACCATAGTAGGTTTTGCGGATTTTCCCCAGTACATTTCCTATAACTTCGGAAGTTCCTCAATCGGCGACGGTTCCGTTGACTGTGTAATAATGGTTCCTGCCGAAAACTTCCTTTACGAACGTTACACCGAAGTTTATCTTACTCTTGATTGTTACGAATCCGGAATTTCCGCTTTTGGTAAGGATTATGAAAAAGTTCTTGAAAAACTCAGCGACGAGATAACCCTTCTTGGAAACGAAAGATATGAGCTTTTTGTTCTTGAACTTGAAAAAGAGTTTGAAAAGGAAAAGGATGAAGCCGAAGGCGAACTTGATGATGCAAAAGAAAAACTCGACGCCGCAGCAGAAGACATTTCTGAAGGACTTGTAGCTCTTGAACAGGGTTGGAGCGACTATGAACAGGGAAAAATAGACGCCGAAACCCAGATTGCAAACTCCGAACAACAAATCGCCGACACAAGAAAGAAGCTTAAAGAAAGCGAAGAAGAACTTGAAAAAGGCGAAAGAGAATATGAAAAAGCCCGCAAGGAAGTTGATGACCAGTTTTCCGACGCAAGAAACGAACTTGACGAAGGTTGGGCGCAGTATAATGCGATGAACGATGAATATCAGGCCGGACTTCAGGAATACCAGACCGGTCTTGAATATTACGAAGGCGAAAACGCAAAACTTGATCCGATTCGCGAAGAAATCGGCGCAATTGAATCCGAACTTGCCGCAGAAGAAGCCGCAAAAGCAGAAAACGAAGCGGCGATTGCCGGTGTTCAGAATGAAATCGCCGCATCCGAATCCAACATAAATTCTCTCCGGGCGCAGATCGATGCTCTTGACCCGGAAAGCGAAACTTACGAAGAAGACAAAGCCGCACTTGAAGCTGAAATTTCCGCGGAGGAAAAAAACATCGCTTCCCTCAGCGAGGAACTTGCCGGACTTGAAGCTTTCGACAACTCCGCAGAGATCGAAGCGCTTCAGGCGCAGCTTGATGGAAAGGAAGCCGAGCTCGCCGCAGGCGAAGCAGAACTTGCAGACCTTAAACAGCAGCTTGACGATGGAAAAGTACAGCTTGATGCAGCGGAAGAAGAACTTTCTGCCGCAAAAGCCGAGCTTGATGAGGGCGAAGCCCAGTATGCCGAAGCTGTCGGTGATTCCTATGATGAGCTTGACGACGCAAGAGCAGAACTTGATGAAGCCCGCTCTCAGATAGATAAAGGTTATGAGGAACTTGCAGCAGCAGAAGCACAGCTTGCTTCCGCAAAAGCGCAGCTCCGGACCGAACTTGACAGCGCATACAACGAACTTCTCGAATCCGAAAAAGAACTCGATGATGCTCAGGACGAATACAACAAGAGCAAATCCGAATACGACGAAGCTTTTGAAAAAGCAGAAAGCGAAATTTCAAGCGGCATGAACCGTATTCAGAACCTTAAGCAAAACATAAACGACGTTGAAGCCGGTAAATGGTATGTTTTCGGAAGAAACGACATTATGATCAACTACGAAAGTTTTATTATGGACGCTGAGCGTGTTGATGCTATTGCAAACGTATTCCCAATTTTCTTTATTGCCGTAGCTTCTCTTGTATGCCTTACGACCATGTCAAGAATGGTTGACGAGCAGCGTACCCAGATCGGTATTTACAGTGCTCTCGGTTATTCTTCCGGCACTATCTTCTCCAAATACGCCATCTATTCCATCGTTGCTTCCGTAATCGGCGGAATAATCGGCTCCGCCGCATGTGTATTTGTAATGCCAAGAGTAATCTTTGCCGCATACACATCTCTTTATTACCTGCCCGCTTTCATAATCGACATTCCCTGGATAATCTTTGTTATTTCCATTATTGTAAGCCTTTGCTGCACAGTTCTTGTTGCATATATCTGCTGCCGCAAGGAACTTAAAAACGCAATTTCTTCCCTTATGCGTCCCAAAGTACCGAAATCAGGAAAACGCATCTGGCTTGAAAAAATTGGGTTTGTGTGGAACAAACTTTCCTTCTCCCATAAACTTACCGCAAGAAACCTTTTCAGATATAAGGTAAGGCTTGTTATGACCGTTCTCGGAATTTCCGGCTGTATGGCGCTTATAATTGCCGGTTTCGGTCTTAATTACGGTATTTCTCCTATCGTAAACCTTCAGTTCGATGAGATTGTTAGATATGACATCATGATGTCAACCGACAAGAGCTATCCCGGAAACGAAATCTTCCTTATCCAAAAAGATCTTGAAGAGGACGAACGCGTTGAACTTGCAATGCCCGTTTACGAGCTTACCGGAAAGATTTATAACGACAACCCGGAAAAAACTTTCCCCGATACCATAATCTTCCTTCCCAGAGAAGTTGAAAATTTTGACAAGCTTGTAAACCTCCGCGACCCCAAAACCGGAGAAACCCTTAAGCTTGATGATTCCGGCGTTATCATCACCAAAAAAGCTGCGGATAAAATGGGGCTTTCTGTCGGCGACGATTTTGTTTTTGTAAACGAAACAGAGGAACACACCCTTAAAGTTTCCGGAATCACCGAAAACTATATTTACAGCTACATTTACATAACCCCGGATTATTACCGCGAGGTGTTTGAAACAGCGCCGACTTACAACAAAATCTACGCTGTTTCCAGCGAAAACATGGGCGACACCGGAGAATTTGTTTCCGATTGGCTTAAAGAAAAAAGCGAACTTATCCTCATCTTCTTTATTAATGAATCCAGATCTCTTATGAACGACACCATGAACAGCCTTAAACTTGTTGTTCTTGTTATCATCCTTTTCGCCGGAGCGCTTGCATTTATTGTTGTTTACAACCTTACAAACATCAATATTTCCGAACGAATCCGCGAGATTGCAACCATAAAAGTTCTTGGCTTCAAACACCGGGAAGTAAACAATTATATCTTCCGGGAAAACATGATAATGTGCGTTCTCGGAATTCTTCTCGGCGCAGTACTCGGATATTTTATGACGCTTTATATTCTTTCCGCCGTTGAGGTAAACATGGTAACCTTCAGCAGAGAATTCCATCTTGACTGTTATTTCTATGCCGCAGGTCTTACCCTTCTCTTTACGGTTCTTGTCAATGCTTATATGACAAAACGCCTTAAAGCAATCGACATGGTCGATTCCCTCAAAGCCGTTGAATAAATCATAAAAAAGGAAGCCTTTCGGTGCTTCCTTTTTTGTTTCAAAATGCTATAATTATTAAAGAAACTAATGGAGGATTTTGCAAATGAAAAAAGAACAGATCAATACCGAAAAAGCCCCCGCAGCCATCGGCCCCTATTCCCAGGCAATTGATATCGGCGAAATGATTTTTACAAGCGGACAAATTCCGGTTGCTCCGGACGGAAGCATAAGCGAAGATATTTCCGAACAGACCCGCCAGGCTCTTCTTAATCTTAAAGCTGTTGTTGAAGAAGGCGGCAGCAGTTTTGATAAGGTAATAAAAACCACCGTTTTTATTACCGATATGGCACAGTTCGGAAAAATAAACACAGTATATTCCGAATTTTTCAGCGAACCTTTCCCCGCAAGAAGCTGTGTTCAGGTTGCGGCTCTTCCCAAAGGCGTTTCCATCGAAATTGAAGCCATTGCACTTAAATAATATTGCTATAAGATAAAAAAGGCAGAACCCGGGTTCTGCCTTTTTTATTGTAGGAAACGGTCCTGAACGTTCCGTTTTTTATATAAATACAACCCCATTTCTTTTGTAACCAAAAGAAACCGGGTTGTACCTGGAAAGAAAAGTTTTTACACCCCTGCAGTTTGCTCCCGCAAACGCTGTCCCCTTTTTAGGGGACAAAGCGCCCCACCGGAAGATAATAATTCCGAATCTCGACCGCCGTCGCCGTCTTCGAAGGCGACAACGGTTTTCTGTTTACATCTGTTGCTCGGTTACAATGCAGGCGTGAACCGCTGCACGCACGATAAAAAGTTCCTCTTGTCAAATAGGAATTTTTTCTTTTTTATTGTTGGGAACGGTCCTGACTGTTCCGTTTTTTTATATAAATACAACCCCATTTTGTTATATAACCGCTTCCTGCGCTTTTTTGAAAAGAAGCTTGCCTTCCGGGGATTCTTCACAGGTTATACAATCCCCCACCGAAATTTCACCGGAAAGCAGCATTTCCGAAATCGGGTCCTCCGCGGTTTTGCGTATATATCTTTCAAGAGGACGCGCGCCTTTATCCGGCGAAAAACCGTTTTTTACTGCGTTTTCTACCGCAACCCCGGAAAATTCCGCATTAATTCCGGCGCCATAAAGGCGTTTTTTTAATTTTCCGTAATATTTTTCCGCAATCTTTTTTGCCGCGGTATTGTCAAGCCTTTCAAAAACAATCGTTTCATCTATGCGGTTTATAAATTCCGGACGAAAAATCTTTTTCATTTCTCCGAAAACCGCTTTTCCGTTAAATTCGTTTTTTCCGTCTTCATTAAGAAACGAAAAACCAAGGCTCTGCCCTTTTCCTATATATTCCGCACCGATATTGGAGGTCATTATCAGAACACAGTTTGTAAAATCAACTTTTTGTCCGTGCGAATCCGTTAAAATTCCGTCATCCATAAGCTGGAGAAAAAGGTTGTAGATGCTTTGGTCGGCTTTTTCTATTTCGTCAAAAAGCACCACAGAATAGGGTCTTCTGCGAACCGCTTCCGTAAGTTTTCCGCCGTCGTCATAACCGATATAACCCGGAGGGGAACCTATCAGCTTTGTTACGGAAGCTTTGTCGGAATATTCGGACATATCAAAACGGATAAGGGCTTTTTCATCATTGAAAAGTTCTTCCGCAAGCGCTTTTGAAAGTTCGGTTTTTCCAACGCCCGCCGGGCCGGTAAAAAGAAAAATCCCAATGGGTTTCCGCGGATCCCTTAAACCGGAACGATTTCTTCTGACAGCCCTTGCAACGGCCGAAACGGCCTTTTCCTGGCCAGCAACTCTTTGGTGGAGATTATCTTCAAGATTAAGAAGACGCTTGCTCTCGTCCTCTGTAATGCGTCCCACGCTTATTCCCGTTGCGGCAGAAACCACACCGGCTATATCTTCTTCTCTTATTGAATTTTCCACCTTTTTCATCGAGATTTTGGATTCGATTGCCTTTACCGAACAGGCTTCGTCAATAAGGTCTATTGCCTTATCCGGAAGCCGCTTTCCCGGAAGATATCTTACCGAAAGCCTTACCGCAGATTCTATTGCAGAATCGGTAATGATTATTCCATGAAATTTTTCATATTTTTCTTTAAGCCCTTCAAGTATTTTTATCGCTGTCGGTATATCCGGTTCGTCAACCGCAACGCTTTGAAAACGCCGGTCAAGGGCACTTTCTTTCCTTATAAATTTTCTGTATTCTTCCGGTGTTGTTGCACCAATAAGCTGAAGCTCTCCCCTTGCAAGCTGAGGTTTTAAAATGTTGGAAGCATCGATTGCACCCTCTGCAGCGCCTGCTCCGACTATTGTATGGACCTCGTCTATAAACAGGATTATATTATTCGAACGTATAACTTCGTCTATTACGGTCTTTATCCTTTCCTCAAAATCCCCTCTGTACTTGGTTCCGGCAATCATAAGCGAAAGATCGAGCGAACAAAGCTTTTTATTTTTAATGCTGTCCGGAACTTCGCCCTTTGCCATTCTTTGGGCAAGGCCTTCGGCAATGGCGGTTTTTCCAACCCCTGCATCCCCAACCAGACAAGGGTTGTTTTTTGTTCTTCTTGAAAGTATCTGTATCACCCGGTCGATTTCTTTTTCTCTTCCGATAACCGGGTCGAAGGCATTTTCCTTTGCAAGTTTTGTAAGGTCCCTGCTGTATTTATCAAGACCGGGAGTTTTGATTTTTTGCCTTTCCTTCTGCTGAATTTCCTGGGAAGGGAATGTGTTCGCTTCTCTGAAAAGCGCGTTAAGGTCGCAGCCGGAAACGGAAAGATATTTTACCGCGCTGCATTCCGATTCCCGAAGAATCGAAGCAATTATTGTTCCGATATCCGCGGCGGAATTTGTTCTTTTTGCTTCCGCAAGGGAATTTTCAAGAATCTTTCTGCAAAGGGGAGAAAAATCCCCCGGAGAAAGATTTGATTTTGTTCCTCTTCCGATATTTTCAAGAAGCATTCCCATAACTTTTTCGCTGTTTATTCCGCATTCTTCAATGCTTTCAAAATTTTGGCAGTCGCCCTCTTTTAAAATTCCCCAAAGAAGATGTTCCGTTCCTATAAACGAGTGTCCCAGAAGCGACGCTTCATTCATCGCCGAATTAATTGCCGAATTGGCTTTAGGAGTAAAACCGGAAAATTTAAACATCTTGAACCTCGCTTTTCATATAACTTACATATTTTAATATTGTCGGTTAAATTTCGGTTATTCAAAAAGGGAAAATTTGCATAACAATAAAGCAATTATTTTGAAGTTTTTTATAAATAATTGAAACTCTTTTTGTTTTTAGTGACAAATTCAGATTTTGGTGTTAACATTAGGTATAAACGTTTTTTTGAGGTTTGAAATGTTCAGAAAATTTTATAAAAAACTGACCTATTCCCAATTTCTTGCGCTTGGCTTTATTGTTGTAATTCTTTCAGGAACTTTTTTGCTTTGTCTTCCGGTTTCGTCAAAAACCGGAAACTGGACAGACCCTTTGACTGCGCTTTTCACCGCAACAAGTTCCACATGCGTAACCGGTCTTGCAGTAAAGGACACATATCTTTATTGGTCGCGCTTCGGTCAAATTGTTCTTCTTTTCCTGATACAAATCGGCGGACTTGGGTTTATGTCTATTTTCACCATTTTTTCGGTTTTTTTGAAGAAAAAAATTTCTCTCGGAGAAAGAAAAATCCTTGTTCAGATTTCCGGAAACATGAGATATCACGGCG